>JAIRMW010000076.1 GCA_031258415.1 Prevotellaceae bacterium | reverse complement strand
TCCATAGTGCGGAAAACAATAGCGGTAACAGCTCCCGAAACGCTCCGGCTGCAACGGGTGCAACAGCGCGATGGCCTGCCGGAAAAAGCCGTTCGCCTGCGCATCCGGCAACAATGGACGGACGAACGGCGGAATGCCGCAGCGGATTTCATCATCGTCAATGACGGAAAACAAGCCCTGTTGCCGCAAGTAATAGCCATACACGAGAAGTTGATGTGCTAATGTGCTAATGTGCTAATGTGCTAATGTGACTAATTGTTTAATGTGACTAATTAAATACAAGGTGAAGCGTAAAGCGTAGTGGCGTCAGCAACTCATAATTCATAACTCATAACTCATAACTCATAACTCATAACTCATAACTCATTTAAGAACGTGAGCCGCAGCCGAACGATTTCGGAGCGGCTGCCGATACGCGCCGGCGCCGCCCATGCGCCAACGCCGCAGGAGACGTAAAAATGCGTGCGGTCTTTTTGCAAATAACCCCAATCTTTTTCGTACATCCTTTGAGTCGCCAGACTGAAAGGCCACAGCTGCCCGTGGTGGGTATGTCCCGACAGGCAAAGGTCGGCGCCGGCGGCGGCCACGGCCTCCCATTCGCAGGGCTGATGGTCGAGCACGACGACGGGCAGGGAGTCGTCTAACGGCGCCAGCAGCTCGGCGATACCCTTTCGATCCTTCGCCGAGCGATCCATTCGCCCGACGAGGTAGAAGCGGTTGTCGACCAACACCGCCGTATCCGTCAGAGGCCGGACGCCGTACTGCGCAAGGTAGCGTATCGCCGCCGCCGGGTCGCCCATCAACTCGTGGTTGCCGACGATGGCATAGACGCCCAACGGCGCCCGAAGTTGCGACAACCCGGCGCAGGCGTCGGTACGGATCACCGGCGCAGGATTGTCGTCGAACGTATCGCCAAGCAGCAGGACGACGTCGGGCCGGCATTCGTTGATTTGCGCCACCCAGCGCTGCACGTGGCGCCGTCCGTAGACCGCGCCCAAGTGCATATCGCTGACGGCGACAATCGTCAGTTCCCCGGCGCCGGGGCTGTATTTTTGTACGGCGATATCCAGCGTTCGCACCTTCGCCCGCGTGCCGTTGTAGTAGCCCACGCCGGCGATCACCGCCAGCCCTGCCGCAAAGACGGCAAACAGCGCGACCTTCAACGCCGGCCAGCCGACGACCAGCGCCGACAATTTTTTCCCGAACGCCCACAGCGCCAGACGCAGCAAATCGAAACTGAGAGCGGCGACCAGCGCGTACAGAAAGACGACCAACCACCACGACCCGACCGCCCAAAGCGCATCGGTATACGGGCTGTCGATCGTGCGTTTCAGGACAAGACCGACAAAAAACGCCGTGGCGCCAAACAGGGCTACGGCAAGGTATACGTAGCGGTACGATCCCAACGCTTCGAGCATTTGCCAGCCGCGCAAAATAAGGTAGGTGTTGATCGAAGCGTAGCAAATCAGTGCAATGAAAATAAACAGCGACATGGGTTTCATTTTTTTTATAGCTATAAATCGGCGGGATTAAAACAGCGGGGCGTCGCGGGTTCCCCGAAAAGCGCCAAGATGGCGGTAAGCCAGATCGGTGGCCTCGCGACCGCGCGGGGTGCGCTGTAAAAACCCTTCCTTGATTAAAAACGGTTCGTAGACCTCTTCGATGGTGCCCGGGTCTTCGCCGACGGCCGTAGCAATCGTTACAAGCCCCACCGGGCCTCCTTTGAATTTATGGATGATAGTGGAGAGGATTTTATTGTCCATCTGGTCGAGCCCGTGTTTATCGATATTGAGGGCTTCCAAGGCGTAGCGGGTAATTGCCAAATCGATGGAGCCGTTGCCTTTGACCTGCGCAAAATCGCGCACGCGGCGCAGCAGGGCGTTGGCAATACGCGGCGTTCCCCGACTGCGCAACGCGATTTCATTGGCCGCCTTGTCGTCGATACCCACATTGAGGATGGCGGCGCTGCGCCGGATAATATGGTAGAGCACCGGGGCGTCGTAGTATTCCAGATGGCACTGTATGCCAAAGCGGGCGCGCAGGGGGGCGGTAAGCAGGCCGCTGCGGGTGGTGGCGCCAACCAATGTAAACGGATTCAACGTAAGCTGGACGGAGCGGGCGCTGGGGCCTTTGTCGAGCATGATGTCAATCTTGTAGTCTTCCATAGCCGAATAGAGGTATTCCTCGACCACCGGCGACAGCCGGTGAATTTCATCGATAAACAGCACATCGCCGCTTTCCAGATTGGTGAGCAGTCCGGCCAGATCGCCCGGTTTGTCGAGCACCGGCCCGGACGATATTTTCATTCCTACTTTCAGTTCGTTGGAAATAATATGCGCCAGCGTGGTTTTGCCTAATCCCGGCGGGCCGTGTAGCAGCACATGATCGAGCGACTCGCCGCGCAGCAGGGCTGCCTTGACAAAGACCTTCAGGTTGTCGATAATTTTCTCCTGCCCGGAAAAGTCCGTAAATTCCCGGGGGCGTATTTGCATCTCAAAATCGCCGTCGCTTTGTTCTCTCGCCATATGCGGATCAAAATGTTCCATCGTATTTTTATTTTATATCTATTTTATCCCCGTTTTAGGCCGCACGCCTCCGCGTATCTACACTCCCCGTCATTTCGACAGTTCGAGCATTCGCCGGATGGCCTTTTCCGCTTTTTCCCGCACGTCGTCATCCACTACAATTTCCGGCTGCCCGGACTGTAAAGCCCGGTATATTTTTTCGAGGGTAATCAGTTTCATAAAACCGCAATCGTTGCAGGCGCCGCAGTCGTCGGCAAAACCGGAGGAGGGAGCGGTAACGCCGGGCAAGGGAATAAATTCCTTCTGCGGACTGGCTTTTTGCATCTGGAAAATGACGCCGGGCTCGGTTACTACAATATACTGCGCCGCGCGGTCGGTCTGCGTAAAACGGAGCAGCGCCGCCGTAGAGCCTATGAAATCGGCCAGCAGCAGCACGGCCGTTTTGCATTCGGGATGCGCCAGCACTTTAGCGGCGGGATACTGTTGCTTCAACGCCGACAGCCGCTCGGCCGAAAACGCTTCGTGAACGTGGCAGGCGCCATCCCAGATAAGCATCTCTTTACGGCCGGTAACGCTTTTAATATAGTCTCCCAAATTCCGGTCGGGGCCAAAGATGATTTTCTCGCCGGCCGGCAAACGCTCGACGATCTTCAACGCATTGCTCGACGTGCAGCAGACGTCGGTCATCGCTTTGACCGCGGCGCTGGTATTGACGTATGAAATCACCGTATGGCCGGGATGATCGGCTATAAACCGCCGGAAATCGTCCGGGCGGCACGACTCGGCCAGCGAGCAGCCGGCGGCCAGATCGGGTAACAATACCTTTTTACCCGGCGCTAAGATTTTGGCCGTTTCGGCCATGAAATGTACGCCGGCAAAGACAATGACGTCCGCGTCGGTGGCCGCAGCCTGCTCCGACAGCTGTAGACTGTCGCCCACAAAATCGGCGATTTCTTGCACTTCAGGCCGCTGGTAATAATGCGCCAGCACCACGGCGTTCTTCGCTTTCCGAAGGGTATTGATTTTTGTTATCATTCTACTGCTGCAAATAAATAATACGTATGCTACCGGTTGTTTCGGACGCAAATTTACATGAAATAATTCAAATAACCTGCCGCCGTCCCCTCCGCCGCGGGGGAATTTTTCGCGGTTTTCAACAAACGGATTTTTCTATACATTTAAAAAAATAAAATAAATTTCTTTTGTTATTGAGTACTGAGGAGTGAATTTTGTGTATAAAAATTTCGTTATCCACAAGGTTTTTCCAAAAACGCTTTTTATTGATATTTCATTCACCATGCCGGCACGAAAAAAAAGCTGATTACGGAGGCGTTACAAAACTTTTACACAATATCAACAAAATCGAATGTGGATAACTTCCCCCGTTTTTAACAGGGTTGAAAACCGAAAAACCGTTAGAAAAATGTTACTCAAAAAGGGTATTTTTATTTGCGGTTTTCATAACTATTTTTACCCGGACGGTTTTTTGAATTTTCCAAAAAAAGTTTTTATTTTTTGATAAAAGAAATGAACAATGCTGTAAACAGGTTTTTCACATCGTCCTGCCGCCGAAGCCGGCATTTCCCGTACGGGTCATACGGCGACGTCGGCTTTAATGGCCGGGTGCGGGTTGTAGTTCTCCAGCGCAAAATCGTCGTAGCGGAAATCGAAAATCGACGCCTTGCCCGAATTGAGGCGCATCACGGGGAGCGCCCGCGGCGAACGGCTGAGTTGCGTGGCCACCTGTTCGGTATGCGTAAGATAAATGTGCGCATCGCCGAGGGTATGGATAAAATCGCCGGGCTGCAACCCGCAGACCTGCGCCACCATTAACGTAAGCAGGGCATACGACGCAATATTGAACGGTACGCCAAGAAACACGTCGGCGCTGCGCTGGTAGAGTTGGCACGACAACCGCCCGGCGGCTACGTAAAACTGAAACAGCACATGACACGGCGGTAGCGCCATCGCGGGCAGGTCGGCGACATTCCATGCGCTCACCACATGCCGGCGGGAGTCGGGGTTGGTCCGTATCGCCCGAACGACCTCCGAGAGTTGGTCGATATGCCGGCCGTCGGCTGCCGGCCACGAACGCCACTGATAGCCGTAGATCGGGCCTAAGTCGCCGTGGGCGTCGGCCCATTCGTCCCAAATAGTAACATGGTGTTCGTGGAGGCGTTTCACATTGACGTCGCCCTGTAGGAACCAGAGTAATTCGTGGATCACCGATTTCAGGTGCACTTTTTTGGTCGTCAGCAGCGGGAATCCGTTCTGCAGGTGAAATCGCATCTGGTAGCCAAACACGCTGACGGTGCCGACGCCTGTGCGGTCGGTTTTACGGACGCCGTTGGTTAGGATGTGTTGCAATAAATCAAGGTATGCTTTCATACTATATAAATAATTAGGTGCAAAGATAACGGTTTTTTTACAGGCAGGGCATGGTCGCTTGCCGGCGGAAAGCGAGGAGAGTCGCCCGTAGGCTATCCACCGCCATAGAAAACGACACGCCCCCCTTCCCCACCCATTGGCCGTAGGCCATGAATCCCCTGACGGGGAATGGGCTGCGCGAGGGGGCGCCCGTGCTATTGATATGGATGGCCTCCGGCCAACGCGCCCCCCGCAGGCCAATTAACCATTAATCATTGAAAGCGCCGCCCTTTTTTTCCCTTCTTACGCCCTCGTTTTTTGCACTTTCGGAATTTTCTCGTACCTTTGTTTTACTTCTGATAATATACATTATCGGAAGTACTCCGAACACTCTTTCCAAAATATTTTTT
>JAIRMW010000020.1 GCA_031258415.1 Prevotellaceae bacterium | reverse complement strand
CCTTAAAGTGGGTCCGCTTCCTGCCTTAAAGTGGGTCCGCTTCCTGCCTTAAAGTGGGTCCGCTTCCTGCCTTAAAGTGGGTCCGCTTCCTGCCTTAAAGTGGGTCCGCTTCCTGCCTGCGAGGGGTAGATACCTTCTTATACGATTGTAATGGTAAAGTCGGAGTTCACGGGCGGTGCAGGGTAGAGTCCTTCCCATAGAAACGAATTTTAAACAGTACTAAATTAAGTAACCGACCGGAAAAAAAAGGCGAATTGTCTCGAGTCTTTCGACGTCCGACACGTGCCTGTCGGCAACAGGCGCGTGTCGGACGGCAAAAGAACCCTGTCATTCGACCGGTTTCCGGTTTTCTGCATGAATAGCATCGGGTCTGCTTTTTCATTGTTCGATTTTCCATTATTCATTATTCGCCAAATAAAATTACGCTGCATCGCGGACGCAGCAAACACTATGCGCTTCCGCTTTTGTAACATTCCAAAATGAGGCTCCATTTCCTCCGTGCACATGGAAGTAGTATGCCGAGGTCGTCGAGGCGGGCGTACACCGCGACCGTCTGCGGATCGCTCACGGTCGTGCAGCCTGTAGCGGCGCCGTATTGCTCCCGGATTATCATTATAAGAAAAGGCATTTCAACATCCCAATATTTTTTTTTATCTTTGTGAAAAATTGATCTAAAAATGACTATTAATCAATATTGTATTATTATGGCCGGCGGCGCCGGCAGCCGTTTTTGGCCTATGAGCCGCGACTCGTATCCCAAGCAGTTTTTAGATATTCTGGGAACCGGTAAATCATTCTTACAAGAGACCTTCGCCCGCTTTGCCCGTATTGTGCCTTCCGAAAACATATTAGTGGTTACGGGGCACAGCTATGTCGAGCGGGTTCGGCAGCAGTTGCCGGAAATCGCGCCTTCTCAGATACTGGCCGAACCGTTGCGCCGCAATACGGCTCCCTGTATCGCCTATGCGGCCTACCGGATTTTGTCGGCCAACCCCCATGCGACGATGGTGGTAACGCCGGCCGATCACTATATTGCCAACGAACAGGAGTTTTTGCAGGTGATCCAGAATGGCCTCAACTTTGCCGCGAACAACGATTCGCTGATTACCCTGGGAATTAAGCCGACACGCCCCGAAATCAACTACGGATATATCCAGTTTAACGTGTCCGAACAGCAGGATTTCGGCAAGCAGAAAGTGTATCGCGTCAAAACATTTACCGAAAAACCCGACGCCGAGCTGGCTAAAATATTCCTCAGCAGCGGTGAATTTCTGTGGAATTCGGGTATTTTTATCTGGAATATAAAAACCATTTGCCGGGCGCTGAAAAAATACCTGCCCGACGTAGCCGCCCTGTTTGAAAAAGGAGCCAAGATATACAACACCCCCGACGAAGCCGCATTTATTGCCGACGCCTATGCCGAATGCCGCAATATCTCTATTGACTACGGGATTATGGAAAAAGCGGACAATGCCTACTGCTTTGCCGGCCATTTCGGCTGGTCGGATTTGGGGACGTGGTATTCGCTTTATTCGCATAAGCGTAAAGACCCGTCCGGAAATGTGATCGATGCGCCGGAAACCATGCTGTACGACGTTTCCAACACCGTGGTCTTTTCCGGCGATAAACAAAAACTGATTGTCCTGCGCGGGTTGGAAAATTACCTTGTCATTGATTCCGACGACGTGTTGCTTGTATGTCCCAACAACGACAACGATTTTAAAGAAATAATCAAAGACGTGCCTGTGAAAAAAGGGAGCAAGTACATGTAAAGCGGTTGGCGCCGTCGGCGTCGCCCCCCTGTAGCGCTCCCGTAATAAAGGCGCTCGTTGCCGCTTTCCGCGTGGAAAAGGCTACATCCGCTCGTAGAGTTTTCGCAATTTCTCCGCCGTCATAATCCGTTGCCAGTTTTTGCCCAGCGCATTTTCCCAAAGCGGCGTCATGCCCAACGAAACGTTTATCATCGACTCAAACTGCGCGTCGGTGCAGGCCGCACAGACATTGCGCGGCAGGTCGATTCCCCATCTGGAAATCATGTCGTGGAACTTGCGCACTCCTTCCGGATAATACTCCTCGAGATAATTAAACACAATGGCATTCCCTACGCCGTGGTGAGTGCCCAGTACAAACGCCATTCCGTAGCTTACTGCATGAGCCACGCCCACCTGCGAGTAGGCAATGCTCATTCCGCCGTGCCACGAGGCCATCATCAGCGCCTCGTCGCTTTCGTCGTCCCAGTCGTTTTTATGAAGAAATACCTCCTCGCACAATTCCTGCGACTTTTCGCCGTAGCTTTTGCTGAATGCGTTGAGATACGTTCCGTTTAGCGACTCAATGCAGTGGATATAGCAGTCCATACCGGTAAAGAACCGCTGGTTCGTCGGCGCGCCTTTCGTCAGCGCCGGGTCAAGCAGCACTTGATCGAAGGTAGTATAGTCCGAATTAAGCCCCAGCTTCCGTTCCGGGCCGGTTAGCACGGCTGTGCGCGAGACCTCTGCGCCGGTGCCGCTCAGCGTCGGAATGCCGACGCGGTATACCCCGGGTCGCTTCAGCAAATCCCATCCCTGGTATTGCGCCGACGACCCTTCGTGGGTCATCATCAGTCCGACGGCTTTCGTCAGATCCATAATGCTGCCTCCCCCGACGCCGATAATGCCCGACACCGATCCGAACTCCTCCTGCAACTGATTGCGCAGCGCATCTACCTGTTTGGTTTTGGGTTCGTCGGTTGTATTGATGAAAATGATCTTATCGCGTCCCGCAAGCGGAATGCGTCCGACAAGGCTTTCGCGTCCGGCAAACACCTCGTCGATAAAAAAAATAAACGGCGCGTCGGCCTGCCGCTTAGGAGCGATAATTTCGCCCAGGTCGTCGAACGAACCACGTCCGTATATCACCCGGGGAACCATTGGAAAATTTCTAAATTGCATGTATTGTTAATAGCTATTGAATAATGGGTACTTTATTTATTGCTGTTCGACATGTTGTCGAGGAGTTTTTCGGCGTTGTGCAGGTCGTCCGGCGTATCGATTTCGACGCCCATGTAGTCGGTAACGACCATTTTGATTTTCTTCCCCATTTCGAGGTATCGCAGGCATTCGATTTTTTCGGCGCGTTCGAGGGGCGTCGCCGGCGTGTCGGCAAAATCGAGCAATGCCTGTTTGCGGAACGCATAAATGCCGATATGCTCGTAATATACCGGACGAATGTTCGTGGCGAAGGGATGGGGAATGGGCGCCCGCGAGAACAACAGCGCAAAGCCTTGTCCGTCGACCGCCACTTTCACAAAGTTCGGGTCGTCGATTTGCGGCTGCCGGTGCATTTCCTGCATGAGCGAAGCTACGTCAATCTGTTCGGCGCCGGGAGCGTTGAACACGGCCAGCAGTTTTTCTAACGGTTCGCGCCGGGTAAACGGCTCATCGCCCTGTACGTTGAGCACAATGTCCGCATCGAGGCTGGCCGCTGCTTCGGCAATACGGTCGCTGCCGGTTTCGTGGCGACGGCGGCTCATAAAGGCGCGGCCGCCATGGCGTATTATTTCATCATAAATCGCCGGGCTGTCGGTTGCCACCATCACCTCGTCAAACAGGCCGGTATCGACCACCGCCGCGTACGTATGGCGAATGACCGGCACGCCCCGTAATGGCGCCATCAGTTTGCCGGGAAACCGGCTCGCGTCGTACCGGGCAGGGATTAATGCAAGCACTTTCATTGCCGTTGGTATTATATTATTGCGTTATGGAGGATTGTACCGTAGTCCTTATCAGGGCAGCCCGCGTCCGTACTTCGTCGTCCGTCCATCCCATTTTAATCGCTATGGAGAGGGTGCGGGAAATTATGGCGTCGGACTGCCGAAATGCCGTGTTCGCGTAGTCGGGCATGGCGTCCAGCAGGGGTTTGTAGAGGGGGTGTGCAAAGGCTCGCGTTTTCAGGTGTTCCCATTTGCGGATATAGTGCCAATTGTTATCATACCAGTGGAATACGCCATCGACGCCGGCGGCTTTCAGGGCTGTCGCTGTACGACGGGCGGCCGTTTCGGAGGGCATGAAGAACGTGAGGAATGTAGCGCTGTCGCCGGCGGGGTCGGGCAGGCGGCGGAAGGTTACGCCCGGCAGGTTTTCGAGGGCGTCTTTCAGCACCTGTTTGTGTTGCCGGTGGATTGCCACAAAGCGTTCGAGTTTGCCTATCTGTCCGCAGCCGACGGCGGCGTGCAGTTCGGATATCCGGTAATTATAGCCGGCAAACGGATGGTCTTCCGCACCGCGATCGTCGTTCCGATGGTCGTGGCCGTGGTCGTGGTAGCGGTCGGCGCGTTCGTAGAGCGCCGTGTCGTTGGTTACCACAGCCCCGCCCTCGCCGCAGGTTACAATTTTGTTAAAATCGAACGAATAGCAGCCGGCGTTGCCGATACTGCCCAGCATGTTCCCGTGAAACGAAGCGCCGAATGCTTGGCAGGCGTCTTCCAGCAGCAACAGCCCATGTTCCCGGCAAACGGCTTGCAGTTCGTCTAACTGCGCCATGGCGCCGCACATGTGGACGGGCATGACGACCTTCGTCCGGGGCGTAATCGCCTTGCGCACGGCCTGCGGGTCGAGGCACAGGGTTTCGTCGATGTCGGCCATCACCGGCACCGCCCCCGTCGCAAGGATCGACTCAAAACTTGCGACAAAAGTAAACGGCGGGAGGATGACCTCGTCGCCTGCTCCTACGCCCAGCGCGGCCAGCGCCGTTGTCAGGGCGGCTGTCCCGCTCGACAGCAACAGGGCGTGGCGCACGCCGGCCACACGGCATAGTGCCGCTTCCATCTCGCAAGCTTTCCAATGGCCTTTGCGGAGACCGCTAAAGCCGTAGCGCATTAAAATCCCGGTATCCATTACATCCCGTAACTGGTCCCGTTCCATATTGTCGAATAATTCAAAACCCGGCATACTTTCTTAGTTGTTTAATTAATATATATGTGTAATTAACCTGTGGTTGTTTGTTGATTTCTCTCTGCGTCCAGCAGGTTGAGTATCGTTTCTGCGGCAGCGCCGGAAGGCGTTTGTCCCGGAGGTTTCAGCCGGTTCAGGACGGTTTGCGCTTCTCGCGTCTGGTTGGCGCGACGCGCGGCGTCCTCCATCAGCGCCAGCGCCGTGGGCGCAATAAGGTCGGCGCGGCAGTATTGAAGCACAAATTCGGGAATGACCGTATGGCCTGCTAAAATATTGATAAGATTGGCATAGCGGGTGGTCGCCAGCCGGGCGATCAGGTGATTGGTAAAGGCATTAAAGGTGTACGCGATGAGATGTGGCGTGCCGCAGGCCGTCAGTTCCAGCGATACCGTACCCGAGGCGGCCAGCGCAAACTCCGACGCGGCAAACGCCGCATATCGTGCAGCCTGTCCTACCACCACGCGGTGGGGCGTCGTTACCGATGCAAAGGCGCGAGTAACCTCCTGCTGCATCGCGGCTACCGACGGTATCAAAACATATAAATCGGGCATGGCCGCCTGCAATTTTTCCAGTACGGCTATAAACACCGGCGAGAGCTTTCGGATTTCGTTGCGCCGGCTTCCGGGCAGTATGCACAGCACGCGTGCTCCGGCGGGAACAGGTGGCGCGACCGGCATGGCCTGCCTGAGGTCGGGAAGGGCGTCCAGCACCGGATGTCCGACAAACGTGCAGGCAAGGCCGTACTTTTCAAAATAGGGCGGTTCGTAGGGAAGCAGCGTCATCAGGTGGGAGAGCAGCTTCGCGGCTTTTTTGGCGCGGCCTTTCTTCCACGCCCACACCTGCGGCGCCACATAATGCACCTTCGGAAACGACGCCCCCTGCCGGTTCAGCCTGCGCAAAACGCTGCTGACAAATCCCCAGCTGTCAACCGTTATCAGCATGTCGGGCTGTTCCTGCCCGATGTGCGCAAGCGTCTGCCGTAGCCGGCGCAAAATCACCGGCAATTTCGGCAGCACCTCCCAAAAACCCATTACCGACAGGTCGCGAATGTCGAACAGCGAGCAGAACCCCTGCTCGGCCATCGTCTCGCCGCCCACGCCGCAAAAGCGGAGATCGGCGTTGCGGGAACGCAACGCCCGCATCAGTCGCGACGCTAAAATGTCGCCCGAGGGTTCCCCTGCAATGATATAAATTGTTTTCACCTAAAAAATAATGCTACGCAGGAACAGCATGACCGGAGAAACTCCGCTTTTCCAAATACCTAAAAAACGACATCGGAAGCCCTGCGCCTGCCACGATCAGGAACACGTTTATACGACTAAAGGATGATGACCGCCGGCTCACTCTCCGGCTTCGTCGTCGGACGTTTTCGGTTTGGGCTCGTCGGCTATCAGCGCAATTTTATCGCAGTAGTTATAGCCTAAGGCGGCCAGCCGTTTCTTTTGCGCCGGCAATTTTTCCACAAAACGGTTCCAGTCCTTTCCGGTAGCCGGCGACCATACGCCTTCTGCAAGCGCCAGCAGGCGCGGCAACAACATGTATTCTACATGTTCGGGAGTAAACAGAAATTCAGCCCAAAGGTTGGCCTGTCCTCCTTTGATAAAAGGCGCCGCCGAGGGGGGCAAATTTTCATAAACCGGGTCGAACGAATAGACTTTTTGCAGCGGCAAGAATCCGCCAATGGCTTCCTGTTTTTCCGTGGCCGGGTCGGACTGGTAGTAGTCGATATAACAATAATTCGTGGGCGTCATAATGATTTCATTCCCTCGTTCCGCCGCTTTAATAATCACCGAATCGCCCTGCCATCCTCTCCAAAACATGATGGTGGCGCTTGGAGATACGCCTCCTTCCAGTATTTCGTCCCATCCGATTATTCGTTTCCCGTACTGGTGGACATGTTTTTCGATTTCGAGGATCATCCAGCTTTGCAGCTCTTCTTCATTGGCTAATTTGAGGCTTTTAATCCGCTGCTGGCATTTGGCGCAGGCCCGCCAGTTGTCTTTCACGGCCTCGTCGCCGCCAATGTGGATATATTCCGAAGGAAACAGCGGGACGATTTCATCGACGACGTCCTTAAAGAAACGGATCACCTCGTCGTTGCCTCCGCACATAATGGCTTTCGGCGGCCAGTAAGGGCCAATTTGCACATAATAGTTAAATGTGTCGCAGGCAAATTCCGGGTAGGCCGCCAGAATTTCGGAGCAGTGTCCGGGGATTTCCACTTCGGGGATCACTTCAATATTTCGTTGGGCTGCGTAGGCCACCACCTCCCTGATTTGCTCCTTCGTATAATAGCCTCCATAAGTAGCCGGTTCTCCTTCCTGCGGCGGCAGGCCTTCTCGCCAGGGCACCGAGCTGCGGTCAACGCGCCATGCTCCGATTTCCGTCAGCTTCGGATATTTTTCTATTTCAATCCGCCAGCCGTGGTCGTCGGTCAGATGCCAGTGGAATTTATTGATTTTGTACAACGCCAGCACGTCTAAATGCTTTTTGATATACTCCACATCAAAGAAATGCCGCGACACGTCGAGCAGGTTGCCACGCCATTCAAAACGCGGATAATCGACAATCGTAGCGGCGCGTAGCGGAATACGAGCCGTTTTTTTTGCCGTTACGTCGGCCGGCGCCAGCTGGTAGAGCGTTTGCAACCCATAGACAAATCCGGCAGTCGTATTGGCCTCAATATATACCGCATCGCCGGAAACCGACAGGCTGTAGCCTTCGTCGCCCAACGATGGGTTGTGGTCTGCCGTTTTATGGAATACAATAGCGTTGCGGCTTTGAGCCGGATTGACGCCCGGTTGCTGTGCGTTGACTGTGGCCAGCGACAGCCCAAAATAGCGGTGGATAAAATCCGGCGCGTAAGATATAATATCGTCGTCTTCGGCGACATTCGGGAAGACCAGCGTCGTGGTACTGTCCAGCATATAATAGCCGGAGAGGAGCGTCAGTTGTACCGGTTCCGGCACAATGCCGACAGGTTGCGAACAGGCCGACAGCAGCAATAGCGACCCCAAAAGAGAAAAGTAAATCAGTTTCATAAAACGAGAGTGATGGGTGAATAATGACGTTGTTTTTTTAAATTGTTTTTAATAAATGATTATGATACAAAGGTAAAATTTATTTTTTGATTGTACAAGATTTTTTATTGTACCTTTGCATTCCCCAAAATCATACGTCGCATTATTGACCTATGGTGTAACGGTAGCACAACAGACTCTGGATCTGTTTGTCCAGGTTCGAATCCTGGTAGGTCAACAAAAAGCCCGCGATTACTTGAGTAATCGCATAGCCTGTATACTTTTAATGACACAAAAGGGTGAAGTAGAGAACGGCTGAATTACGGCTCATCCTTTCAAGCCCGCCAACACCGGCGGGCTTTGGTATTTTAGGGCGTCGCCATCGAAAAACACGAATAAGATCGCCGGCTGAAGCCGGCGGAGAGCGTAGACCGGCGGCCAGCAAGTCGTCATAGACAACGAGACCTCCTCCCCCGCGCCCGCATGCCAACGCTCATTAGTCATTAAAAAGTAAGGCGCCGCCCTGCAAATAGGGTAGCGCCTCTTTGATTACTGACGGACGAATGCCGGTTGCCTGCCGTAACCGTCAACGCATGGGCGTCCGGCATAAATCGACAGCAACGGATTATATGCTTCTTTTTGTTACACGCTATCCATATTTGCGGACGGCGTTCTTCATTTTGCGACATATTATCCGCATTTGCGGACGGCGTTCTCTACTCTGCGGTATGTCGTCCGCATTTGCGGACAGCGTCTTACACTTTTTGGCATATCGTCCGCATATGCGGACAGCGTCTTCCATTTTTCGGTATGCTATCTCTATGAGAGGAATGACCGCCGCGGAGCGCATTTCCCGTACGGGAATGAGTGGCGGGCGGGAAGTAGAGGCGTAAGGCATTGCGTCTCTACTTTATTTTCATTCATTTGGAAAAGCGGGGTTTTTCCAGTAATTTTGCAGGCGTCGTATAGACGATCGTATGAGTACATTTTCCAAACTTCAGAAAAATCCCGCACAGCCATTGGTGTTTGCAGGGCCGTGCAGCGCCGAGACGGAGCAGCAAATCATGGCGACGGCGCAGGCGCTGGCCGCCGGAGGACTGACTGACGTGTTTCGCGCCGGCGTGTGGAAACCGCGGACATATCCCGGCAGCTTCGAGGGCGTCGGGGAAAAGGGGCTGGCATGGCTGGCTCAGGTATACCGCGTATTCCGGCTGCCTGTGGCGACCGAAGTGGCCAACGCGCGGCATGTGGAAGCCGCCCTGCAACACGGGATCGACATCCTCTGGATAGGCGCGCGGACAACCGGCAATCCGTTTTCCGTGCAGGAAATCGCCGATGCGCTTCGGGGCGCAGG
>JAIRMW010000093.1 GCA_031258415.1 Prevotellaceae bacterium | reverse complement strand
GAAATATTCCCGGGAACGCAAGAAATATTCCCGGGAACGCAAGAAATATTCTCGGGAACAGAAGAAATATTCCCGGGAACGCAAGAAATATTCCCGGGAACGCAAGAAATATTCCCGGGAACGCAAGAAATATTCTCGGGAACGCAAGAAATATTCTCGGGAACGCAAGAAATATTCTCGGGAATATAAGCCGTATTCCCGGGCGCAAACGTTTTCATTTCATATATTTAATATAAAATGAAGCAGATTTTTACAAATGCGACAGGCTTGGGAGTGGTTTTTTCCGCACGCTACAGGCTATGGCGCACGAACGCGACGCGGCGATTGTAAGGGGGGATTAAATCGATCGGTAAAAACAGGGGGAGCGGCGTTGCCCGCTACCAGATGACCTTGACGGACGAACGGGTCGTTTTGTCATGCCATACAAGCAGTACGTATATGCCTTTCGGAAGGCCGGCAAACGAGAGCTGTATCTGCTGCCCGGAAGCCGGGAAGGTTTTTATTTTTGCGCCGGAAGTCGAATATATTTCCACGCGGTAGAGGCCTTTTCGCGATTCGACGCTCAGGAAGCCGTCGGCGCCATACTGGGTCGTCCATGCGACCTGTAGGGGCTGCGTTTCGTCGTACGGACGGACGGCTATTTCCCGGGACGCCCGAACGCCCGACCCGTCCTGCGCCGAGGCCTGTATGGTAACGGTTCCCTCCGTATCGCCTACCAGCGACGTTCCGTCGATATGGGCGTGGGCGGCGCCGCCGATCACCGCCCATGCCAGCGTTTTGTCCGACGCATGGGCGGGAAGCACCGTGGCCGTTAGCGGCACAGCGGAGCCTGTATACAGCCTGTCGGCGGTGTTGATGATGATCGAATCGACCAGCGTCCGTTGCAGGTAGATTGTTTTGGCCGCCGCGACGACGCCGGAGCCGTCCTGCGCCGCCGCCTGTAGGGTAACCGTCCCTTCGGCGTCGCCGATCAGGTGGGGGCCGTCGATCCGCGCACGGTGGCCGCCGTCGGTTATCTGCCACGTCAGGGCTTTGTTGAGGGCGTCCGACGGCAGGACTGTGGCGGTAAGCGGCACGAGCATGCCTGTCGAAACGGTGTCGGGTATCGTAATATCAATACAGGCCACTTTGCCGTACTCGCCGTATACGAACGAGATGGTTTCGCCGACGGCGGAGACTTCCGTAATCGACGTATAGTCGTCGTAGGTATTGAGGTTGAGCCAGGGGCGGGGATCGGTCGCTTTATTGAATTTCGTGCGGCCTGCCGTTTGGCTGAAACACGCATTGGCGGGATTTCCGTTGATGGTCTGCGTGCCTCCCGGTCGGAAAATGTATATTTCGTCGAGTATCGTCGATCCGTTGTAGTCGGCGTTGCCTTCAAAGCGAGTATCGATCCGGTAGACGAGCAGCCCGGAGCCCGGGATCCACGATTCAAAGCCGCTGTCGGTGCGCCGGCGGTATTCCAGCACATAGAATTGCTGCGGCTGGCCGGGCACCGGAATTTTATAGCAGTTGCCGGCGCTCGAGGTATTCAGCGGCGCGAGGGTATACCTGCCGGGGGTGATAGTCGGAATTTCGTCTATCCATTTTCCGTATTTGTATTTCATGTATGCGCCCATGTGCTGCGGCGGGGTCGTGAGCACTTCCATCACATCCCATGCCGATACGGGCGAGAGGGCGTTTTCGTAGTAGTGATATAAATCGGGGGCGCCAAAGACATGAAACGTTTCGTGGCAGAGGGTGCCAAGGTCGAGGTCGCGCGGATCGACCGGCACAAGCAGGTAGCCGTATACCCGTTTGCCGTGAATGTCGACCGACCGGGTATAAAGCGACCACCGGTGCGGCCAAAGCAAATCGCTCCAGTTGCCGGATGCGCCCGATATGAAAAAAGAAACGTCGTCGACCTCGCCGTCGTTGTTGCTGTCGATGAGCAGGTCGGCCGGCACCTGCGAAGCGATGGCGGTAACGGCATTGGCCAGCAGTCCGTGTTCGCGTTCGGTCATTTGATTGTCGCCGCTATAGCCATTGGGATTGGAGGCGCTGTAGGGAAGGTAGTAGCCCCTCGGATGGGCGTCCTGATACGAGAGCACGGTGGTTCCGTTTGGCAGCGGGTAGAACGTCGATTGCAGGTTCATCAACCCGTAGGAGGCTTCCTGAAAATAGGATCGCAGGGAAGTCGCTCCGTTGCACAGGTCGTCGAAGTATGTCAGCGGTTTGTCGAAAATGGTTTCGGGTTCGTCGCTGAAGCGAATAAAGACCACGAGGTTGTTGAACGTTCCCCGGTTGGGGGCGTATGCCGGCGGCGCTTTGCTTATATCCGACAGGCGCGACGGGCGATCAATCCGGTAGTATTCCCGTTTGGCCGTTATGATTTCATGCCGTTTGGCGGCCGAAGGCAGCGTCTGTTTCGGCAAACGGAGTTTAGCCGGGTCGGTTTTTCCGGCGACAAGGGTCGAGGCTTTGATCCGTTCGCCGTCGCGTATGGCGTATGTATAGTAGCCGGTGGCGGTATCGAGGACAATCGTGTAGTCGTCGGCGTCGTGCAGGTAGTGGAAAAATTCATCGCCGCTGGCAAAGCAGCGGAGCGTATCGCCATTGGGCTGGATCCGTGTTTGCGGAACATTTCGCAACGGCGCGGCCCATACGGACGCGGCCGTCATACAGAATAGCAGAAGAAGAGTGAAGACAAGAGGGCGCATACAGATGCTGTGTTAGATTTATAAAACGGAAGACGGGGCTGTGTCCGTCCGGGCCGATTTGTACGGAAACGTATAGCCGAGCGTAACGTGCAGGGTGTTGTTCAGCGCCACGCTTTGTTGGCCGGTGGTTACCCAGTAGGCTATATCGAAGCACACGGAGTAGAAATGCAATCCCGCGCCGAAGGCGAGGCAGGAGCGGTTGTTGCCGAAGGCGTCGTCATAGTAGTATCCGGCACGCAGGGCTATTTTCTGCGCATAGCTGTATTCCGCGCCGCCGCCCATACGCAGGTCGAAGCGGTTACCGGCCGCGCCGGTTCCGCCGGACAGGGGTTTATTGACGTCGGCAGCCAGATTCAGCCGGTGCAGATCGGCGATGCGCCATGCGAATTGCGAACCGGCGCCGATATTGGCAGGGAGCGATACACGGCTGCCGCCCATGTCTAATGAGCCGCCTACATTGGTCAGCGCCATACCGAACGTCCATTCGCCGGCGGCTATCGGCAGGCGGTAGCAGGCGCCGACGTCGGCGGCTATCGTATGGGCGGCGGCCAGAGCAAAGGCATGGTCGCGCTCCATATAATCGACCGCGATATACCGAAAGGCTACTCCCAGCGAAAATCGTTCGCCGAAGCGTCTGGCATAGCCGAGGTCGACTGCCCGGCTGGCAGGCGATGCGGTATAGTCCGTCCAAGTATTATTCGACTCGATTTCGCCGGCCGAAAAATAGTGCAGCGATGCGCTGACGGCCTGGGCGCCGAATGTTTTATAGCCCGATGCATACAGGAGTTGTATACCGTCGACGATATTTTTCATCCAGGGGGTATAGGAGAACTGTACGCCGCCGCTGTTTTCGGCAAACGCATATTTGGCTACATTCCAATGCTGCGCCGCGGCGTCGGGCGACGTGGCGATGCCGGCATAGCCCAGCGCTGCGGCACGGGCGTCGGGGGCGATGGCCAGCATGTCGGACGTTTGCGCCCGGCCTGCGATGCCGACCAGCAGGCTAATGGATAAAACGACTGAATATTTCATACAGACATTTATTCCTGCGCGGGTTGGCGCCCGTCGGCAGGGAGTTGTTTTTTTGTGATAAAAAATCGCCGTTGAAAGAGGATTAAATAAATGACGCCTGTGCTGATGGAGGCGTCGGCGATATTAAAAATCGGGCGGAAGAATACAAATGATTCTCCGCCCCAGAAGGGTACCCATTCGGGCCAAGTCGTTTCGATAATCGGGAAATAGAACATATCGACTACATTCCCGAAAAGGAAGGGGGCATACCCTCCGCCGTCGGGAAGGAAGGTGGCCACCTGCCCCCAGGAACTGTCGAAGAGCAGGCCGTAGAACATGCTGTCGATAATATTGCCCGCCGCGCCGGCCAGAATCAGTGCGAAGCCAATCATGACGCCCAACGGGGTCGCAGGCCGGCGATTCAATTTGACGATCATCACGCCGACGAACGCTACCAGTATGATCCGAAATAGACTGAGCAGTATTTTGCCGGCGTCGCCGCCAAATTTCATTCCGAAGGCCATACCGGGATTTTCCGTAAAATGGATCAGGAACCAGCGTCCGAATACCGAAAATTCGCTGTCGAGCGGCATGGTGGTTTTAATCCATATTTTGACGGCCTGGTCGATAATGACCACGGCGGCAATAATCATCGCCGTGAGTTTTCCTGATGATCGTTTCATTCTTTGCAGGGTAAGCAGTGCCGGCGTTAAGGGGGCGTCCGATTATTTATTCGCTTTGGCTTCGATACTCAGCGTGGCGTGAGGCACCGAAAGCAGGCGTTCTTTCGGGATCAGTTTACCGGTTTCGCGGCATATCCCATAACTTTTGTTTTCGATACGAATCAGCGCGGCTTCCAGCGAGGTGATAAATTTTTGTTGCCGTAGCGCCAACTGGCCGGCTTCTTCTTTCGAGAGCGCCGATGCGCCTTCTTCCAGCACATTGAATGTCGGAGCAGTATCTTCGGTATCGTTACTGCCGGTGTTGGTTACGCTCGACAAAAGCAACTCATAATCCCTCCGGGCTTTTTCCAGTTTTTCAAGAATTAAGGCTTTAAATTCCTGCAATTCCTTATCGCTATAGCGCTGTTTTTCCTGTGGTTGTTCGTCGGCTGTTAAGGTTGTTTCTACGTTGGGTTTTGTTGTCATATAGTATTCCTCCATAAATTTTAAAGGTGCGAAGATAGTCTTTTTTTATGATATGCACAATTTTTATCTCGACGTTCCGACGCTCGACTTTTCGATGCTCGACGTTGTGCCTTTTAAAACTTCGTGCGACTTTGTGCGACTTCGTGGTTCTATCGAAAAATCGAAAAGTCAAACGACGCATTAGACTTCTTCGGGAAATAGATTAAACGAAAAGCAGTATCTTTGCATCATGTTTTACAAAGAAATAGAGAAATTAAATTCGCAACGGTTTAAGCGCTTAACAGGCGTTAAACGGGAAGT
>JAIRMW010000105.1 GCA_031258415.1 Prevotellaceae bacterium | reverse complement strand
AATCGGGCGGTTCGCGTCGATCGAATCGGGCGGTTCGCGTTGATCGAATCGGGCGGTTCGCGTTGATCGAACCGGGCGGTTCGCGTCGGTCGAATCGGGCGGTTCGCGTCGGTCGAATCGGGCGGTTCGCGTCGGTCGACGCCTGTCGCGCGTCGAGCCTCAAGCGTCGCGCGCCCGAACGTCGAATATCGCGCGTCGAGTATCGCGCGTCGAACGATCGTTATTAACCGTACGCTGTCGTATTGTTGAAAAAAAAGCAAGCAGTTATTTTGTTTTCTTAAATAAATGTTATACCTTTGTTTCGTTTTATTATTAATCTTCGATATAAATGCAAACTTGTATATGAATAGAGCGGAACTGACAGCGCGCCTGCAACGGGAAACACAGTGGGATTGTATCGTCATCGGCGGCGGCGCCACCGGCCTTGGCGTGGCCGTCGACGCGGCCAGCCGGGGGTATAAGACCGCCCTGTTTGAGATGGCCGACTTTGCCAAAGGGACTTCCAGCAAAAGTACGAAATTGGTACACGGCGGGGTGCGCTATCTCCAGCACGGCGACGTCCTGCTGGTATTAGACGCCCTGCGCGAACGGGGACGCATGAAAGTCAATGCCCCCCATTTGGTAAAAGACCAGGCCTTTGTGATCTCCAACTACAGCCGTTGGGACAATCTGCTGTATTTTTGCGGGCTTACGTTCTACGACGTCCTTTCATTTGGTTTCGGATACGGACGCAGTCGTTTTATATCGGCGAAAAAAGTGATAGCGCGGATGCCGGGGATTATCAAAAAAGGCCTGAAAGGCGGCGTGGTCTACCACGACGGGCAGTTCGACGACGCGCGGATGGCCGTCAATCTGGCGCAAACCTGCGTCGACCACGGCGGGGTGGTACTGAACAAAGCCAAAGTAACGGCCATCGTCCACGAGGCCGCCGGCGCCGTATCGGGCGTCCGGGTAACCGATCTGGAAACCGGTCGCGAATGGGCGGTCAACGCCCGGTGCGTCATCAATGCGTGCGGCGTGTTTGTCGACGACGTCATGTCGATGGACTCGCCGGCGCATACGAAAATGGTAACCCCCAGTCAGGGCGTGCATCTGGTCTTCGACAAACAGTTCCTGCCGGGCGGCGATGCGATGATGATCCCGAAAACCAGCGACGGGCGGGTGCTGTTTGCCGTTCCGTGGCACGATAAAGTGGTCGTCGGGACGACCGACATTATGCGCCCGTCGGCCGAGCTCGAGCCGCGCCCGCTACAGGAAGAGATTGATTTTATCCTGCATACGGCGTCGCTTTACTTTGAAAAACCGCCCCGCTACTCGGACGTGCGATCGGTGTTTGCCGGACAACGCCCGCTGGCCGCGCCAAAACACGAAGGCAAAAGCTCCAAAGAACTGTCGCGCGGCCATAAGATCATCGTCTCGCCGCACAAACTGATCACCATCACCGGCGGCAAATGGACGTCCTATCGGAAAATGGCCGAGTGTACGATCAACAAAGCCATTCGGACAGGCCTGCTCGCCGCGCGGCCGTGCCGGACAAAGAAACTGCCGGTGCACGGCTATCGCCCGCACCCCGACCTGACAGACCACCTGTATATATATGGTAGCGACGAGCCGGCCATTCGCCGGCTGGCCGCCGATAACCCGGCGTATGCCGCCCGCCTCCATCGGGATTACCCGCATACGGTGGCGGAAGTAGTCTGGGCTGTCCGTCGGGAAATGGCACGCGAGGTGGAAGACGTGCTCGCGCGGCGGGTGCGCCTCCTGTTCCTCGACGCCCGCGCAGCCATCGAGGCCGCGCCCCTCACCGCCCGGATCATCGCCGACGAGCTGGGCTTCGATAAAGCATGGGAACACGAACAAATCGAAACCTTTACACAGCTCGCGCAACAGTACCTCATCGCCGACGCCCCCGTTCCGGAAACGGACACGCCGGCCGCCCCGTTTTGCTCCGCCTCGCCGCCGCCGGCAGGCGTAGCCGTCCCGGAATTAGTAAACGACCGGTCGTACCGGTTCGCCGCGAATAACGCCGCCGCCGCCCGGTGCGACGAAATACGGTAATCATTCTGTAACCACTTTGTCATATCGCACGACTACTTTTGCCGCATGAAATAACAAGAAGACACTAACAACCCAGCCAATATCAACCCGCCATGTGGAAATTTTTACAGCCCCCGGCCCCCCAACCGGCCCTCGCGCCCCACTCCGTAGACGCCCACTACAAGCGCCTGCGGTGGCAGGTCTTTATCGGGGTGTTTGCCGGCTATGCGGCCTACTATCTTGTACGTAAAAATTTCTCCTTAGCCATGCCCTACCTGCTGGACATGGGCTTCTCCAAAGCCGATTTGGGGCTGGCGTTCTCGTTCAACGCCATGGCCTACGGATTATCCAAATTCCTAATGGGCGGCGTCTCCGACCGGAGCAATGCGCGGCTTTTTCTGCCGCTGGGACTGCTGCTGGCGTCGGTATGTACCATCCTCGCCGGCGCCAGCGTCGGGCTGTACAATATTACGGTGATGGCCGTATTCCAGTTCCTCATCGGCTGGTTCGGCGGCATGGGCTGGCCCCCGTGCGGGCGAGTTATGACACACTGGTTCTCCGTCAAGGAACGAGGGACGAAAATGGCGATATGGAACTTGGCGCACAACGTCGGCGGCGGGCTGTTGGGGCAGGTTATTAAATGGGGCCTGCTGTTTTCAGCCTCTTTGGGCTTCTCGTCGTTTGCATGGCAATTTAGCATCTTCTACTTCCCCGCCGCTATCGCAATACTCATTTCCCTTATCGCACTGGCGCTGATCCGCGACAACCCCCAATCAAAAGGCCTGCCGAGTATCGAACAGTATAAAAACGACTACCCGCCCAACTATTCGTCGGAATCGGAAAAAGTATTGACCGCTAAAGAAATCTTTTTTAAATACGTGCTTGCGAACAAAACGCTGTGGTTTGTGGCGGCGGCCAACGCCTTTGTCTATTTTGTACGCTACGGCGTACAGGACTGGACGCCCACGTATTTTGCCGAGATCAAACACTATTCAGACACAACCATCAGCAATGCCTACTCGTACTACGAATGGGCGGCTATTCCCGGCACCCTGCTGTGCGGCTGGGTAAGCGACAAACTGTTTAAAGGCAAACGCGCCATGACCACCATTATATTTATGGTATTAGTTGCGATCTCCATCGTGGTATACTGGCTTAGCCCGTTTGGGAAGTCTGTCGATCTCATCGCTTTTACGGCTATCGGGTTCTTTATATACGGCCCGGTGATGCTCATAGGCGTACACGCGCTGGATCTGGCTCCGAAGAACGCCGCCGGCACATCGGCCGGCCTGAGCGGGTTCTTCGGCTACTTTATAGGCACGTCGCTACTGGCGCATATTGTGATGGGGTATGTGCTGGAACACTACGGATGGACGTACGGCTTTCAATTGCTTATCGGGAGCTGCGTCGTGGCCATCCTGTTAATGCTGTTTACGTATAAGGCGGAAAAGAAAATGAATGACCGCAGAAAACAGGAGATAAATAAAACTAATACCTAACCGAATACAGGCAGTCGTGGAAAACTTATGGATAAATAATTTTCAAAACCCTTGCATAATTGCTTCTTTTGCTGTAACTTGGTGTAGTAACGGCTACACGGCTACACGGCTACACGGCTACACGGCTAC
>JAIRMW010000088.1 GCA_031258415.1 Prevotellaceae bacterium | reverse complement strand
CAGAAGTCGCGGCAAGGTTGCCAGAAGTCGCGGCAAGGTTGCCAGAAGTCGCGGCAAGGTTGCCAGAAGTCGCGGCAAGGTTGCCAGAAGTCGCGGCAAGGTTGCCGGAAGTTGCGGCAAGGTTGCCGGAAGTTGCGGCAAGGTTGCCGTACTTGTCGGCAGGCTTGTTATAGTATATATATATGTGTACGCAAGCGGCGCAGAAAAAGCCGCTGTCCGTATTTGCGTCGCTATGTTGCATCCCTTGCCCTGCAAGGCTTCCGGCGTATAAACAGCTGTAACTAACTGTGCATCAAAAAGTTGGGGGGGGGGGTAAAATTAGCAATCAGAAAATGCTTGGAAAGCATGCCCTGCCCGCCCGGCATCGGAAAGGCGCCTGCGGAGAAGGGAAGCATCGAATGATAAGCATTTTTCATGATCAATTTTAACTAGCAAGCGCGAGCATTTGTTGTCTCACGGGGGCAAAGGTAAACCTATTTTTTGAATTGTGCAAATTTTTTTTTGAGGAGTTAATGGAGTTAGTGTAGTTAGAGGAGTTAAAGGAGGCCTGCGGGCGCCAATGATTAATGGTTAATGGTTAATGGTTAATGGTTAATGGCCTGCGGGGGTGGCGCTTGTCGCTGTCCTCCGCCGGTTGTATACCTTCCGAATATTCCGTAAATTTGCCCCATGATACGGATCGACATATTGACGGTAGTGCCCGGGCTGCTGGAAGGCCCGCTGGGGTATTCTATCCCGAAACGGGCGCAGGACAAAGGCGCCGCCGACATTCATATACACAACCTGCACGAATACGGCAAGGGGCGTTACAGGCAGACGGATGATTATGCGTTTGGCGGCGCGGCGGGCATGGTGCTGATGATAGAGCCGGTTTTCGCCTGCCTGCAAAAACTGCAAAGCGAACGCGCTTACGACGCGGTTATTTACCTCTCGCCTGACGGCAAACGGCTGACGCAGCCATGCGTTAACCGCCTCTCCCTGCTGACGAATATCATCATCCTGTGCGGGCATTACAAGGGCATTGATCACCGCATTCGCGAACAGCTGATCACCCAGGAGATTTCCATCGGCGATTATGTGTTAAGCGGCGGAGAACCGGCGGCAGTCGTGCTGGTCGACGCCATTGTGCGGCTTCTTCCCGGCGTCATCTCCGATGAAACCTCGGCGCTCACCGATTCGTTTCAGGACGGGCTGCTGGCGCCGCCGGTATATACCCGTCCCGAAGAGTTCAACGGGTGGCGTGTGCCGGAGGTGCTGCTGTCGGGCAATCATCAAAAAATCGCCGACTGGCAGGAGCAGCAAGCCCTGCAACGAACGAAAACCCTGCGTCCCGATTTACTGGCGAATGACAACGACGACGACATTCAACCTTCCCGATAGCCGGCAGGGATGTTGGTACAGGCCGTATAAAAACGGCGGAACAACTCATTCGTTGACCGGTATTCCTTTTTCCCGTTCCAACAATGGACCGATTAGAGAATAACCAGTGCTTTCAAAAGTCAATATATATTCATATCTTTGTATGCAAATGAAATCTCGGGCATACTATATAGTTATTGTTTTTCTGTGGTGCTTCATTCCGTCCGGCAGCCGCGGACAAACCCCAATCCGGCAAAATAAAGCCACGGTGCTTGTTCGCTTTGAAACGCCGGAACCGTATGAACGCACGGATGCGCCGCCCCATTCGTTTGCGCTGTTCCTGCGCAATCTGCCGCTACTGCCCGAAAATACCCCGATACAAAATTATGCGAACGAACCGCTGAAAACGGATACACAATCCCCGCCGGCAGCCATTCTGGATATAGAAACAGGAACAAAAAACTGGCAACGGACGGTTCAATCGCTTATGCGGATTTGGGCGGAATATCTATTCGAGCAGCAACGTTTTTCCGCTATCCGGTTTCACATTCGCAACGGCAAGGCTATCCCCTATCAGCAATGGACGCAGGGCATGAACATTCTGGTGGACAATCGCGCCTACTGGACAAAAACCCCCTACAACCCCCACCAATACCGCACCTTTCGCCGCTACTTGGATTTTATTTTCCAGTACAGCGATTTCCAGACGGTGCTCCGCGACATTGAATCCGTTGCGGCAAGCGATCTGGCGCCGGGCGATTTGCTGCTTCGCGACGACAGGGCGATGATGGTGCTGGATATGGCCGTCAATCGGGAGAGCGGCGAAAGAATGGTGTTGCTGGCCTGTGGCGGCACGCCGGCGCAGGCTATTCGGGTATTGCAAAACACCGCGCAGAAAGACGTATTGGGCGCGTGGTTTAAAATCGGGGAACAGGGCGCTATCAATACCGGCGTCGTCGAATTTTTACCCACGGATTTTTACCGGTTCAAATAATCGGCAGCCCTGTTTCGGGCACCTTTTAGAAGCGTATGCGCAGCGTAACCGGGCAATGATCGGAATGAACTACCCGGGATAGAATATCGGCGTCGGTCATGTTGTCGCGGAGGTTTTCCGTAATCCAGAAATAATCCAGTCGCCATCCGATGTTTCGCTCCCTCGCTTTAGCCCAATGACTCCACCAACTATAGCGTTCCGCTTCGTCGGGGTGAAAGACGCGGAATGTGTCGATAAACCCGGCGGCGGCAAATTGATCCATCCAAGCGCGTTCTTCGGGCAGAAAGCCGGACATTTTTTCATGCGTCTTCGGGCTGTTGATGTCAATCGGCTTATGGCTGATATTGAAGTCGCCGGTTACGATGATTTTCGTCCGCGACTGCCGGAGCTGTTCAATGTACCGGAAGAAGCACGCGAGGTATTCCATTTTAAATGCCTGCCTGACGTCGCCCATAGTCCCCGACGGGAAATACGAGCAGACGAGCGTAACCTCGCCGTAGTCGGCGCGGATGAGGCGGCCTTCATGGTCGAAACGGGCGTCGCCGATACCGTAGAGCACGGCGTCGGGCGCCGGTTTGGAAAGGATGGCCGTACCGCTGTAGCCTTTGCGTTCGGCGGAATAAAACGAGCACCGGTAGCCCAGGCTTTCAAAAAGGGCGTGGTCAATCTGTGCGGGTTGCGCTTTGGTTTCCTGTAAGCATACAATATCGGGGTTTTCGGCGCGTAGCCAGTCGTAAAGGTTTTTGGCAACCGCCGACCGGACGCCGTTTACATTGTACGAAATAAGATAGTGTTCCGTTTCCGGCATATTATCCTTTTTTCTGTGCTGCCTGATTTTTCTGCGGTTCGGGCATCGTGCAGGTGCCATTGAATATCGCGCCGGCTTCGATGCTTATTTTGGCGGTGGTAATGGTTCCTTTGATATTTGCCGAGGCTTTGAGGTTCACTATTTCGGAGACGTCCAACACGCCGTCCACAAAGCCAAAGATGTCGGCCGTGCGGCAGTTGATTTCTCCTTTCGTCTTGCCGACGCTGCCGATAACTAATTTGCCGGACGAAATAATATTTCCTTCCAGTACTCCATCGAACCGGATATCGCCCGATGTTTTAATATTCCCGATGATTTCCGTACCCTGGCAAATCCTATTAATATTGCTGGTAGCAATTTGTTGTTCTTGTTCGCGTGCCATAATGATTAAGGTTTACTCGTTACTAATTGAGGCCACAAATGTACAAAAAATTTTAAACTTGCAGGCCATTCGCAGGCCGAAGAGAGTGGGGCTATTGCAAAAAAAAGGGCGGACGCCGCAGCCCACCCTTCCTGAAATCGTGATTACACGATTTGCATCAATCGCCGTTCAAGCGTGTCAGACGGCCTCTTTCAATGCGGCAGTCCATTGTTCAATCCGCTGTTCGGTGAGGTTGCTTTCGTTGTCTTCATCGATAAGCAGCCCGACGAAGCGGTTATCGACGAAGGCTTCCGATGCATCGAACGAATAGCCGTCCGTGCCGGTAAAACCTACGACGACGGCAAGGTCTTTGACGGCGCTGTAGAGTTTGCCCACCGCGCTGCAAAACGAATCGGAATACGACGCAGAGTCGCCGCAGCCGAATAGCGCCACTTTCTTTCCGGCAACAGCCGACGGCAGTGCGTGGATAAAACCTTCCCAATCGTCCTGCAAATCGCCGATGCCCCATGTAGAGCTGCCCAGCAGCAGTACATCGTAGTCCGCCAGCCGGTCGGCTTTCGCAGAGCCTACATCGTAAATATCATTGGGCGCTATGCCCAATTTAGCGGCAATACGTTTGGCTATGCTTTCCGTGTTGCCGCTCGACGAACCGTAAAAAATACCGATTTTACTCATACTTTAATTTTTTTAGATGGTAGTTATTATGTTTTTTCTGCAAAAGTACAGCCCTTGCCTGTTTTACACAATCCCTAATCGTAGGTATATTTGACAGTCGGCGTCCCTATTTCTGATTTTTCAGCCCTCTCCGGCAATGTGATTGGCGAGCAGTGAGCAATATGCGTTTCGGATCATCGGCCGTTTCGCGTTACAGGGGGCAACGGTCTGTAATAGCCCGTCGTGGTGTTTTTCTGTGAAAAAGGCTGCTCAAAAAATGTTGAACAGCCTTTCCTGTCATAGAAAAAATGTACCCGTATTGGCGATTCCGGAGGGATTCGAACCCACGACCCGCAGCTTAGAAGGCTGCTGCTCTATCCAACTGAGCTACGGAACCAGCGTGGGTCTAAATACCTAAAAAATATAATGTCTTATCAACGATTATTTTGTTTACCCACTTTGTTTAATAAAAACATCGACTGTCGAGTATTAAGGATCGAGCAGTCGTTCCGGGGGCAAAGATACTAAAAATATATATTATGTAAAAATTTTAAAGGTGGCTATGCGCCATTTTTGCAACCGGTAGGCGAAGGCCACTCCCAGTACGCCAAATCCGTACTGGATGCTACGCCGGATGTTGATCGACGACGCTTCTTTGAAGTACTTTGTCGGGCAGGTGATTTCGCCGATTTCAAAGCCGTTGTAAAAAAGCTGTGCGAGCATCTGGTTGTCGAACACAAAGTCGTCGGAGTTTACGGTATAATTGACCGCCTGTAGGGCCTCTCGCGAGAAGGCTCGGTAGCCGGTATGGTATTCGCTCAGTTTTTGCCGCATGAGGATATTCTGCGTCCATGTCAGCAGGCGGTTTGCAATATATTTGTACAGCGGCATGCCGCCCTGTAGCGCGCCGCGTCCCAGAATGCGCGAGCCAAGGACGACCGGATAAACGCCGTTGGCAATAATATGGCACATGGCCGGCAGCAGCATCGGGGTGTACTGGTAGTCGGGGTGCAGCATGACGATAATATCGGCCTGCAACTCCAGCGCTTTCGTATAGCATGTTTTCTGGTTTCCGCCATAACCGCGGTTCTGTTCGTGCCGGATTACGTGCCGGATGCCTAAATGACTGGCGATTTGCACCGTGTTGTCGCTGCTTTTGTCGTCGACAAGGATGACCTCGTCGACCATATCCAGCGGTATTTCGCGATAGGTTTTTTCTAATGTCGATGCGGCATTGTAGGCCGGCAAGACGACGGCAATGCGTTTTCCGTTTATCATAGTTATTTTATTTGTATGGACAGTAAATAATGTAGCAGTTGTTCGCCGTAGGCGTGGCTGTCGGCGCAGGCGGGCATTTCCAGTCGAAACTCGTAGGGGTTGCCCGGGTAGGCCGAACGCCCGACGCGCATGGCCGCGTGCGAAAGCGTGGCGATATAGTGCAGCGGGAAGAGCGGCTCGGGGCTGAAATCAATCAGAATGTCGAACGGCGTTTCGATAAAGGTATTGATTTCGCCCGACGACGGCCGGTTGTACCAGTTCAGATGCCGTTTGCAGAACAGGTTTTTTGTCATCGTGGCGATAAACGATTTAGGCACGTCGGTCTCGGCAATGTAGCCTAATGCCTGCACTTTGATGCGCTGTTCCGTAAAGAAGCGTATGAATTTATCGATTTGGCTGTCCGTCGTCTTGCTGTAGGGATAAAGCAACGCAACGGTTTTGGCCGTATGGAAATTATGAAACCGTCGCAGGCAATGCAACTGCCGACTCTTTTTTCTCAGGACTCTGCGTCCTGCCGCTCGTTTTAATCCTGTAAACATGGCATTGGTTTTTGGTTTGCAAATTTACATGAAAATTTTAAATTTACACGCCGCCGGATAAAATTTCTCCACGAAAAATTATAGGGGAAGGTTGCAAAAATTCTTGAGCCCCTATGCGTTGAATAACCGTGTGCTTGAGCATACGGGGGTGAGTTGCCGAACGGCCATTTCTTCATTACAATAAAGTAATAAAGGCGGGGGGAGGGTGAGGCTTCCCGTGCTACTACCGTTGTTTTGTTTTTTAAATAAGGGGGAAATAAGGTTTTTCTGCGATTTGCTTCGCGTTACGAACAGCCTGTTGAAAAGCGCCGCCTTTTTTCCCTTCTTACGCCCTCGTTTTTTGCACTTTCGGAATTTTCTCGTACCTTTGTTTTACTTCTGATAA
Source organism: Prevotellaceae bacterium (assembly GCA_031258415.1). Lineage (GTDB taxonomy): Bacteria > Bacteroidota > Bacteroidia > Bacteroidales > UBA932 > JAIRKX01. The sequence goes on along the minus strand of JAIRMW010000088.1, from coordinate 47 downwards.
TATACATTATCGGAAGTACTCCGAACACTCTTTCCAAAATATTTTTT
>JAIRMW010000010.1 GCA_031258415.1 Prevotellaceae bacterium | reverse complement strand
CACGGCGCCATGACTGGCTGCGGCGAGCGTCGAGGATCGCGGGTCTGTATCTAAACCTTATTTCCACCTTATTTAAAAAACAAAACAACCTCAGTAGCACGGGACGCTCCCCCTCTCCCGAACCTTATTACCTTATTTCAATGAATAATGAACAATTGGCCTGCGGGGGCGATGCCGGCCATGATGCGCAATGGAACGTTGGCCGTAGGCTATCCATATCCATAGAAAACTACCATCCCCGCCACCCCTCAACCCGAAGGGTTGAATGTGAATAACCCCCAATTCGACCCTCCGGGTTGCGTGAGCCGCCGGGTTTGCTGCCCCCAATCGCTTCGCGTCAGTGGGGGTTATTCATATTCAACCCTTCGGGTTGCGTGAGCGCCGCCGTGTTCGTTACCCCCCAGTCGCTTCGCTTCACTGGGGGTTATTCATATTCAACCCTCCGGGTTGCGCTTCACGGCGCCATGACTGGCTACGCATGTCGCGGTCGCCCGAAGGCCGCAGCCCTGAAAGGGCGGTATACGGATTTCGCCCCTTCAGGGCTATGCGGATACGGGCGGCGGCGTTTACACAGGGCGCTACCTTGTGCTACTGACGACGGGCTTTCATCTCTAAAAGCCGGAAAGTCGAGGATCGAGCATCGAAACTCATGGCCATTGAAATAAGGTAATAAGGTTCGGGGAAGGGGGGGAGCGTCCCGTGCTACTGAGGTGTTTTGTTATTTAAATAAGGTGGAAATAAGGTTGGGCGCCCTGCGGCGTTGAACGTCGAACATTGAGAATTGGCCGGAAGCCATTCATATCAATAGCACGAGCGGCCCCCCGCGGAGCGCATTTCCCGATAGGGGCGCATTTCCCGTACGGGAATGATTGCCGCAGGCCAATTGTTCATTATTCATTGTTCATTGGCTCGTTGGCCTGCGGCGTCGACCCCGGATGCAAGGCTGCATTTACCCCTTAAACTCCAAGATAAATTCGTTGAGGTTTTCCTCCGGGGCGAGTTGCAGTTTTTTCCGCAGCCGGTAGCGGGCGACTTCGACGCCACGCACCGAATTGCCGAGCAGTTGTGCGATTTCTTTGGTCGAGAAGTTGAGGCGCAAGTAGGCGCAAAGCTTCAAGTCGTGGGAGGTAAGCTGCGACGATCGTTTTTTTAAGTTTCGGAAGAACTGGTCGTGGATCAGGTCGAAGTTGGCTTCAAACATTTCCCACTCTTTTTTTGAAGAAAGATTTCGGTTAATCAGTTTGAGGATGTTTTTCGTGTTCTTCCCGTTCTCGTTCTTTTGCAGTTCCTGTTTCAGCGTTTCGAGCACATTGTTTTTTTGGATAATAGCCATGGCGCTTACGGCAAGTTCTTTGGCTTTATAAAGCACCTCGGCTTCTAATTTGTCGTTCTTAAGGCGGATAATTTTCTGTTCTTTCCGCTCCAGTTCTTCCTGTTGCCGGAGCTCTTCCTGTCGCATTATTTTTTGATGCTGCCTCCGTAGCCTCACCCGCCCGACCCGGTAGGTAACGAGCAAGAGGCAGAGGCCGGCGATCCCATAAGCGATATAAGCCGCATGGCCGGCATACCAGGGAGGCTCCATGACAAAGTCGAAGACTCTTTGCGCGGTTTCTATTCCGCTCCCGTCGACGACTTTGAGGGCAAACCGGTATGTCCCCGACGGCAGGCGTGAATACTCTTTTTGACAGTTATCGGGGGCCGGCGACCATTCATTTTCCAGTCCCTCCATCCGGTAGAACAGTTGTTCGCCAGCCGAAGCAAACGAGGGGAATGCAAAAGTAAACCGCACATTATTATAATGCGCCGGCACGGAGGCGTTTTTCAAGCCGGGCGACAGTTTCATCGTTTGCCGTCGGGTGGTAGAGGCTTCTATGGTTCGCAGCAGGATGTCCGTTGCCACGCAGGGGCGCAGGGGCTTCCTGTCGTCGAACAGCGCAAAACCGTTGTTCAGCCCGATAAACGAAAGCCCCTCTTTCGAGGTATAGATACATTCGTCGTGGGTCATCAATTGCCCTTTGAGGGCATGGAGGGAAATCCGTTGAAGTATCCGGCTGTTTTCGGCATTATCGAAGGCCACGCAGACCAATTCGTCCCGGTCGACAAACCAGTAATGAAAAGCCTTGGCCGGAATGATTTTATGAGCGCCGGCCACTTTGGCGAGCGACCGGTTAAGCCGGTTGTATGGCACAATCGTGTCGCGGATATCATCGTAGGTATAGAGTTGCTGTCCGGAGGTGAAGAGCATCCGGTTGTTCACCTTAAATAACTGGACATGGGCGTTGGTCGCGTGCCCGACGAGCGGGTAATTTCTGCTTTCGTCGATGGCGGTAAGCGAGTTGTTCAGGCGTATTCTGAACAATCCTTTCTCAATATGCCTTGCCCAAATGTTCCCCAGATGATCAATTTCGAGGTAACGCACCGGCTCTATAAAATCGGGAATAGCATGGCTGTATTGCCAGACGCCCCGGCTGTTCTTCGTATAAACCACCAACTGCGTATAGGTGCTTTGCAGCAACACGTCGTCGCCTTCGACTGTCGTAAGCAGGCGCAAACAGTACCCGCCGGTAATATTCGACACGGGTATCGCCCGCCGGCCTTCTATTCGGAAAGTGCCGGCATTGTGTCCGCAGAGCAGCTGTCCGTCCCAAACAGATAAGTCCCATACCTGCCCCTGAGTGTCCGGCACAATGGAAAAACGCTCTTCGCCGGGCGCCCGTGCAAACAGCCCTTTATTGGTTCCCAAATACAACGTGCCGTTATGTTCCATAATGGCATACACCGATTCGACATTATCGTAATAGCCGTAATAAAACCGCAGGGGCGAATAGACGGCCATACAATCAATCCCGCGATCTAAAGCCAGCCAGACATTATGCTCCCGGTCCTCGTACAGCCCCAATACCGTATTGTTTTGTAATCCGTTCGATTTATGCAGATGCCACAACGGTTCACCACGCCGGTCGACCGCCATAACGCCGTTGAGGATCGTACCGAACACATAGATGGAATCCTGTATGACCAGCGCACGGTTAATTTGCGCCTCCTTGAGCAATCGGTCGACCGCCGTAGGCCATGGCGTATAGACGCCGTCCCGGTATACATAGAGACCATCGTGCTGGGTGGCAATAAGCATCGCATTGTGGGGGAACGGCAATAATGCGGCAATCTGTTTCGCGTTCGTAAATTGCCCGCCGCCCGGAAGCGGCTCAAAAACGCCGTCGTTACAAACATACAGCCCGTCGATGGTGGCCGCATACAGTTTGTTGTGTATGTTCTCCATCGCCAGACAAGCCGACGGAAATACGGTTACTTGCAGCGGTTGCCCGACGGAATAGGTATAGCAGGCGGCAAACGAGCGGAAAAGAACCTTGTCGTCTACAAAAAGAATAGACCAGACGTCGTCGTTATGCAACGAATACGACGTAAGGGAATCGCTGACCGAATGATATACCAGTTCGTTGAGCGCATTGCGTTCCCAGTAGCCAAACTGTTCAAAGGCTCCGCAATAAATCCGCTGGGACGACGAGTCGCAGGCTACCGTGCGCACCCGCCAGCAGCCGGGCAACTTATGCACCGTCCAGTGCACGCCGTCGAACTCCAGCAGTCCGTTGTTGTTGGCAAAGTACATAATGCCGTGCCGATCCTGCGTAACAGCCCAGTTTTGATCGGCCGCATGATAGTGAGAGGACATATAATTCGTCAATCCCGGATTATAGGTATACTCCTCCGTGGCGGTTGCATGGACTACGACAGCGAAAAACGGAAAAAAGAACCAGAGGAAGCGAGGTGTGTTAGCAGGCGGTTTCATGTTTAATTGTGTCAGGGTGCAAATATAGTTATATTTCTGAAATCGTCGTTAATGTCGTCGAACAGGGCGCCTTTCAAAGGGTCGCAGGCCTTTAATAGGCTTCTTTGGCAAAAGACATATTGTCGGGCGACACCCTGAAATACACCCGCTGACCATCGAAAAAAGAAAAATAAAAAGAATTGTTGTCCGGTATTTATTATTCATTGTATTTCAACCGTCCACTGATTGCGCAGGGTCGAAATGACGTAGTAAAATTGTAGTCGCTTTCTATGGATGACGTAATAGAATGCAGGCCGAATTTTTGGTTGATATGTAAAGACTGTGTAAATTTGCCGCATCATTAACGTTAAAATTTTTGATTAACTTATTAAGCTCTGCAAATAAAATGACAATCGCTGATTTACAACAAGTAATAACGGCTATTTTACAGAAGGAGACGAAAAGGGGGAAGAATAATGGGAGCGAATGAGCAATAATCGATACGTAGGATACTGGCAGTACATATATTAAACGATTATAACGAGGAACGAAAAATGGGAAGATTTTTTTGGCTTTTAAAAAAACGACTTTGTAAAGATTAACTATTCAAATAAATATGAAAAGTAAAATAAAAAAAACGCAACACGAACTTAAAGCGGACAGACAGGTAGAAACGTATTACGGTTCAATAAATAACAGAAATAAAAAAACGACTTTGATTAACTTAATAAGTTAATCAAAAAAAACGGCTAACTTTTTAATAAAATTATCTATGAAGATGAAAGTAAAACAACTTTTTGATGTAGCAGGCAGGCGAGGTTCCCTTATAAGGAGTCTCGTGTTGCTGTTTTGTTTAGCGGCAGGAAGCATTACGCATGCAACAGCCCAGAACAAGATGATCACAGGCGCTGTTACCGATGCCGGCAATGTGCCGGTGGCCGGTGTAATGGTGCGTGTACAGGGAAGCGCGTCCGCAACGACTACGGACGCCTCCGGCAAGTATGCGATCCCGGCCAATCCGGGCGATGTGCTGGAATTTTCCTTTATCGGGATGAAATCACAACAGGTTCCCGTTGGCGCATCCGACAGGATTGATGTAGTGATGGAAGAAGAGGCAACGTGGTTGGAAGAAACCGTAGTAATCGGTTACGGTACGGCGAAGAAACGCGATTTGACCGGTTCTATTGTCAGTCTGGCGGGCGCGGTAGCGGCCGACAAACCGTCAACCAACCCGCTGGCCGCTATTCAAGGCAGGGTGGCCGGCGTGCAGGTAACCAATACCGGTCGCGCGGGACAAGACCCTGAAATCCGCATACGCGGAACGAACTCCATCAACGGCTATACCCCGTTGTATGTGGTAGACGGCCTGTTTACCGATAATATTAATTATCTGAATCCGGCCGACATCGAATCAATGGAAATACTCAAAGACGCTTCATCGCTGGCGATTTTCGGTGTGCGGGGCGCCAATGGCGTCATTATTATTTCGACCAAACGGGCGAAAGAAGGGGAAACAGTGGTTAACATCAATTCGTCTATTGGGTGGAAACACATCGCCGACCGGCTACCGATGACCAACGCCGCCCAATTCAAGGAGCTGTACAACGAACAGCGCAGCAATCAGGGCGTGGGGCCTTTTGATTATACCAACTGGCAAGCCGATACCGATTGGCAGGATGAAATCTTCCAAACCGGATTTATGAACTATAATAATATTAGTATTACCGGTTCGACGGCTAAAAGTAAATTTTATGTCGGCTTAGGTTATGCGACCGAAGAAGGCTCTATCAAAACGGAAGAACTGAGTAAGCTCACGCTGAACCTCAACAGCGAGTACAAGGTGAGCAATTATTTGAAATTCGGTTTTCAGGTGAACGGTTCGCGCACGTTGCCCCCCGACGCCAAAGATGTTACGGGCGTACTGAAAGCGGCGCCCATTGCGCCGACGCATTATGATTACACCGACCCGATTACCGGCGAAACCGAACGGCTGATTCATACCTTGCCCGATTTCCAGCGGGCGCAGGCGTCGAATCCGCTACGAGCTATCGAACAGCAGGGGCAGCACAATCTCGGCGTAAACCACCGGCTGGCGGGAAACCTGTTCGGCGAAGTGAACTTCTTGGAGCATTTCACGTTCAAGGCGACGTACTCCATGAACTACGCGGTGGGCGAAGCCCGGCAGTTCACGCCGATTATCTGGGAATACAATCCCGATGTGGCGGGCGCTGATAAAAAGGTGCACATCTCCGATCGCGAATCGGTGAGCCAAAGCAAGAGTACCAACATGACCATGCAGCAGGATTATATCCTGACGTACGACAACCAGTTTGGGAAGCATGGATTAGCGGCGACGTTGGGTTTGACGACCAATTACCGCGAATATTCGTCGTTGAGCGGCGGACGCAGCCAGTTATTGGCCGACATTTATTTCTCGCCGGGCGATAACCGCGATAAATGGTGGCTCTCGGCGTTGCCGAATACGGCGCAAACCAACGGCAGCAGTCAGTGGCGGCGTTTTACCATGTCGTACCTTGCGCGGGCGCTCTACAATTACGACAACCGCTACCTGCTGAATGTGTCGTACCGTCGCGACGGGTCGTCGGTATTCAGCGGCGTGGGCAACACGTGGGATAATTTCTATTCGTTTGGCGTCGGCTGGTTGGTGTCGGAAGAAGCGTTTATGAAAAATCAGGACGTGATTGACTTCTTAAAGATCAAAGGTTCGTGGGGCGTGTTAGGCTCCGAAAATACCGGCGGGAACAATTACCCGACATGGCCTATATTAGTCAGTTCGGGCAGTGCGGTGTTCGGCGACGAGATTATTCCGGGCTATACCAACGAGTATTTAGTGCAGGATTTGCACTGGGAAAAAACCGCCGCATGGGAAATCGGTTTTGAAATGCAATTGTTGAAACAACGGTTGAGCATTGAGCCGGTATACTATAATAAACGCACCACCGACATTATCGTATCGCTGGCTTCGCGCACGGGCGCACGTAATTCGCTGGAGAACTTGGGCGAGATCACCAATAAGGGCTTTGAGTTGTCGGCCACGTGGAGCGACAAACTGGCCAACGGCGACTTCCGCTATTCCGTGGGCGTCAACCTGACCACCATTAAAAACAATGTGGAATCATTAGGGCGCGACGACGCCGACGCCAAGTACGAAAACGAAAGCCGCTCGCGGACGATTTCCGGCTATCCGATTGCCCATTTCTACGGCTACGAAGTGGAAGGCGTTTACCAAACATGGACGGACATCGAGCAGTCGCCGAAAAACACTTTAGGCAGCGTCCGTCCGGGCGATTTGAAGTTCAAGGATACGGACGGCAGCGGCGACATTACCGACAAGGACCGTACGATGATCGGCAATCCCACGCCCGACTGTATTTACGGCTTCAATATCAATTTCGGCTATAAAGGCCTTGACTTGGGTATTGACCTGATGGGCGTATACGGGAACGAGATTTACCGGAACTGGGGTACTTCCACCTATGCGCAACTCAACTATCAGGAACAACATTTGAACCGCTGGCACGGCAAAGGCACCTCGAACTGGGAACCGATTTTAGACCCCACGCGGGCTATTAATAATATGGCGTCGTCCTATTTTATCGAAGACGGCAGTTTCTTCCGTATCCGCAACATCCAGCTGGGCTACACGTTCAGCCCGGCGCTGTTGAGCAAGGTGTACCTGAAGTCGCTGCGGATTTACGCCAATGTGCAAAACCTGCACACGTGGCATAAGAACTCCGGCTATACGCCCGAAATAGGCGGCAGCGCGTTGTCGTTCGGCATTGACGCGGGCGGCTATCCGATGCCGGCGATTTATACATTGGGCGTCAATCTTTCCTTTTAATCTCATTAATATTTTACGAGTATGAAAAATATAATCAATATCATTCGTTTTTGTGCTGTGGCAGGCTTGCTGTTGTGGCCTGTAGCCTGCGACAGTTTGTTAGACCAGCAGCCGCAAGGCCAGTGGACGGCCGAAGACAACCGCGGCGGCTCGTTTGCCACCGAAGTGTTCTCTATGTACGCCAAAGCGCGCGGTTTTCACATAACCACCGGCAACACCGCGTTAGCCATTCATAATTTCCGGTGCGAAGACATCGAGCTGGGCAGTACGCCATCCGACGGCGCTACGTGGGGGCCACAGTTCGACCGCTTCAACTACTCCCCGGCGATGGGCGCTATCAGCAATTACTGGACAGAGAACTACGTTATCGCGCATATCGCCAACAAGGTGCTGGCCGATATTAAAGAGGCCGAAGCGATGGGCGCCATTTCCGAAGGCGACCTGATCAATAAGGCCGAAGCGCTTTTCTTCCGCGCCTTTGTGTATTTCAACTTAGTGCGGGCGTTTGGCGAGGTGCCGTTGATCGATTTTGCGATTGCCGACGCCGTCGAAGCGAATGTGCCCAAAGTGTCGGTAGAAAAAATCTACGAACTCATCGACGCCGACTTGACCGCCGCCGCCGCGCTGCCCATTCCGCGCACGTGGGGTACGCAGTATCCGGGACGCTTGACGTGGGGCGCGGTGAAAGCGCTGCACGCCAAAACCCACCTGCAACGCAATAACTATGGCAACGTGCTTGCGCTGACGGCCGAAGTCATCGGGTCGCGGCAGTATAACTTAAACACGCCTTTCAATAAAGTGTTCCGCGAGGAAGGCGAGAATTGCAGCGAATCGGTCTGGGAACTGCAATGCACCTCGACCCCCGAGCTGCCCGGCTCGAACGAGATAGGCAGCCAGTATTGTCAAGTACAGGGATGCCGCGGCGCCGGCGACTGGAACTTCGGCTGGGGCTGGCACTGCCCGACTCAAACATTGGCCGACGCCTTTGAAACCGGCGACCCGCGCAAGGATGAAACGCTGCTCTATTTCTACAAAACCGGCGAAGATCCCTCTACCTGTCCGGCCAATACGCCCTGGGGCGAAAAACCCATAGCCAACGCCGACGTAACCAACAAATACTATAACAAAAAAGCCTACGGCGCTCCCGAAATGCGGGCGAAATATACCAAAGGCGCCTTTTGGGTAAACATCCGCATGATCCGGTATTCCGACGTGCTGCTGATGGCTGCCGAAGCCGCCAATGAGCAGGGCGCTACCGCCGACGCGCTCGATTACCTCGAACAGGTACGCGCCCGCGCCCGGGGCGATAACGTCGCGGTGCTGCCCGAAGTAACCACCACCGACAAAGCCCTGCTGCGGGCGGCGATTAAACACGAACGCCGCGTCGAGTTGGCTATGGAATGGGATCGTTTCTACGATCTGGTGCGCTGGGGCGATGCGACGGCCGTACTGGGAAGCGCGGGCTATCAGCCCAAACACCAGTACCTGCCCCTGCCGCAAGCCGAAATCGACAAATCGAACGGCGTACTGATTCAAAATCCGAACTATTAAAATTGATTGTTATGAAAAAGATACACATTGCATGTTTAGTTGCCGCCCTGCTGTTGGCAGCCGGCGCCTGTTTTCAGGATTTGGGGCAAGACCCGCCGTTCAATTACCCCGACGGCCTCGACGGCCCCGACAACTTAGGCCCGCGGGGCGAAGTATTCTACCTGCCGTTTGAAACCGACGCCTTTGTCGAAAGCATCAGCAAGGCGGAAGCCGCCAAAACCGGCTCGCCGGCGACGGTGGCCGGGAAAGTCGGACAGGCCTACAAAGGCGCGTCCGACACCTATCTCTCGTTTAACCTTGCCGACTTTGCCACGCCGGTTTCCGACGGAAAGCAATTCAGCGCATCGTTCTGGTATAAGCGCGGCGCCGCCGAACGCGCAGGCATTATCTCCTGCGGCATCGCCACCGGCAATCAGAAAATAGGCTTCGTGCTATTCCGCGAAGGCACCACCAACTTCCAACTGCTCGCCGGCAATGGCACGGCCGGCACATGGGGCGGGGCGGTAGCCATCACCGAGGCGACCACCACCGACTGGGTGCATTTTGCCTTTACGTTCGACGAAACCGCGATGAAGCTCTATTGCAACGGCGTGTTGAAGAAAGAAACCGCATTCGCCGGACCCATCGGATGGACGGGCTGCTCGGCCATTTCCATCGGATCGGGCGAACCGACGTTTGGCGGCTGGAACCACAAGGGCGAGGACGCGCAAATCGACGAACTGCGTTTCTATAACAAAACGCTCTCCGAAGCCGACGTCAATCAACTGTACGCAAACCCGTAAAGAGAGGGATCAATGAGGAATTATCCGCAGGGGCGTTGTCCGTAACGCCCCTGCGAATAATTGCCGTCGGCGGCCGTCGACGGACTCCACTGAAAAATGAACGATAAAAAAATGACTGCACATTTCCTTTCCCGCCCGTTCGTCCGTTGGCTGAAGCGGACGGGCTTCACGGCCTGCTGCCTGTCGGGGCTGGCGGCCGGATGCAAATCCGCGCCGACGCCGACGGCATCCGACTTCAAACTAACCGCCATCACCATCGGCCTCCGGACGAATGCCGACCACTACGTCGACGTCGCGCCGAACGATACCGTCGTCCTAACCTTTTCGGAAACGGTGGCGGTCGGCAGCATCGCCAAAAATATAACGCTCAAACAGGCGGGCGCCCCCATCCCCATCACGGTCAATCACGACGCCAATCCCGTCCTGCGCATTCCCCTGACGGGGTTGCAGGCCTATACGCACTACGAACTGATTATCGACGCCGGGTTGAAATCGGAAGCGGGCGCAACTATTTTCACGGGAAAGGTGTTTCCCATCACAACGGGAATCGACCTCTCCGACAAGTTTGAGCGCATCGACGACGACGCCCTGCTCGAACTGGTGCAACGCCAAACATTCCGTTATTTCTGGGACTTCGGGCATCCGACGTCGGGCATGGCGCGCGAACGCACTTCGACGAGCAACACGGTTACCACCGGCGGCACGGGCTTTGGCGTCATGGCCATGCTGGTAGCGGCCGAACGCCGCTTTGTCGCCCGCGCCGACGCATTGAGCCGCATACGGAAAATCGTTTCTTTTCTGGACGAAAAATGCACCTCCTATCACGGCGCATTTGCCCACTGGCTACATGGCGAAACAGGCGCCACCCTCGCCTTTAGTCCGAACGACAACGGCGGCGATCTGGTCGAAACCGCGTTCCTGATGCAGGGACTGCTCGCCGCCCGCCAATATTTCGATGGCGCCGGCGCGGACGAAACAGCCCTGCGAAATGATATTACCCGCTTGTGGGAAAACGTGGAGTGGGACTGGTACCGGAAGAACGGCGAAAACGTGCTCTACTGGCACTGGAGCGCCGACAAGGGCTGGGCGATGAACCACCGCATCACCGGCTGGAACGAATGTTTGATTGTATATGTGCTGGCGGCCTCGTCGCCCACGCACGCCATACCCAAAGCGGTATACGACGAAGGATGGGCGCGCCGCGGCGCGATGGCCAACGGAAAACCCTACTACGGCTACACCTTGCCGTTGGGGTCGGAATACGGCGGCCCGCTGTTTTTTACGCATTATTCCTTTTTGGGGCTCGACCCGCGACGCCTGTCCGACGCCTATGCGAACTACTGGGAGCAGAACACCCGGCATACGCTGATCAACTACCGCTACTGTGTCGAAAACCCGAAAGGACATGCCGGCTACGGCGCCGACTGCTGGGGACTTACCGCCAGCGATATTCCCAACGGCTACACCGCCAGCTCGCCCTCCAACGACGTAGGCGTCATTGCGCCCACCGCAGCCCTCTCGTCGATGCCCTACGCCCCCGAAGAAGCCTTGCGGGCCTTGCGGTTCTTCTACTACAAGCTCGGCGATAAACTGTGGTCGGAATACGGCTTTTTCGACGCAATGAAACTTTCCGCCGGCTGGTTTGCCGACCAGCATATCGCCATCGACCAGGGACCCATTATCGTCATGATAGAAAACTACCGGACACAGTTGCTGTGGAACCTCTTCATGGCCGACCCCGACGTACAGGCCGGATTAACCGCGTTGGGATTTACCGTGCGGGAATAGGACGTCGCAGGCAGGAATGGCCGGCAGCGGAAAAACCCCGAATATTTTAGTAACTTGCGCCCGTTTTTAATCATTATTAGTATATGAAACGATTGTTTTTATTCTTCCTGCTGCTGCCGGCAGCCTCGTTGTTGCGGGCGCAGGAGCCGGCCTATTCGACCCTTTCTGCTATCCCGTACTATTCGGAAACGGTACGGGCCTCCGACGCCTACATTGCCCAACGGTGCGTGCTGGACGTCTATTATCCCACCGATGTGAAAAATTTCCTGACGGTGGTGTGGTTCCACGGCGGCGGACTCTCCGGCGGCGAAAAACATATTCCCGCCGCGCTGAAAAAACAAGGCTTTGCCGTCGTCGCGGTAAACTACCGGCTACACCCGCAGGTCGCCGCACCCGCCTACCTCGAAGACGCCGCCGCCGCGGTGGCATGGGTCTTCAACCACATTGCGGAATACGGCGGCAACCCCGACGCCATTGTCCTTTCCGGTCATTCGGCCGGCGCCTATTTATCGGGAATGCTCGGATTAGACAAACGCTGGCTGCAAACCCACCGCATCGACGCCGACCGGATAGCCGCCCTCTTCCTCCTCAGCGCCCAAACCATCACGCATTATACGATCCGCAGCGAACGGAATATCCCCGACAAACAGCCCGTAGTCGACGAATATGCACTCCTCTACCACGTGCGCCCCGATACGCCGCCCATCTACCTGATGACCGGCGACCGAGAACTGGAAATGCTCGGTCGCTATGAAGAAAATGCATACCTCTGGCGGATGCTCCAACTCGTCGGAAACCGGCAAACGACCCTCTACGAATTTGACGGCTACGGACACGGTATGACCGCCCCGGCCTTCCCGCTCATGATCGCCGCCCTGCGGAAACAAATGAACAATGAACAATGAATAATGAATAATGAATAATAATGAATAATGAACCGTACACAAGAACATCTTACCCCGAAGAAACAGCCCTTTAGTAGCCGGATGATTCGGCAAATGAAAAAAACACTCCTCCTCCTGTGCCTGACAAGCAGTCTGGTAGCCTGCACTAACCCGCCCTCGCACAACGCCGAGATGGATACATTCGTAACCCGCCTGATGAACCAAATGACGCTGGAAGAAAAAATCGGACAACTCAACCTGCCCACAGTAGGCTTCGACGTTACCGGCGCACGCCTCAACGAATCGGTAGAACAGAAAATCAAAAACGGACAGGCCGGCGGCGTCTTCAACAGCTACACCCCCGCCGCCGTGCGGCGATTGCAGGAGATAGCCGTTACCCAAACGCGGCTGCACATCCCCCTGCTCTTCGGATACGACGTCATTCACGGACATCGCACCATCTACCCCATTCCGTTAGGACTGTCCGCCACGTGGGACACCGCGCTCATAGAACGCGTCGCCGCCGCCGTAGCCGACGAAGCCAGCGCCGACGGCCTGCACTGGACCTTCTCGCCAATGGTCGACGTCGCCCGCGACCCCCGATGGGGGCGCGTCAGCGAAGGCGCCGGCGAAGACCCCTATCTGGGCGCCGAAATCGCCAAAGCCTACGTCCGCGGCTACGAACAAGGCGACCTCCGGAAACCCAACACCCTCCTCTCGTGCGTCAAACACTTTGCGCTCTACGGCGCCGCCGAAGCCGGACGCGACTACAACACCACCGACATGAGCCGCGGACGCATGTACAACGAATACCTCCCCCCCTACAAAGCCGCCGTCGACGCCGGCGCCTCCTCCGTCATGACGGCCTTCAATGAAATCGACGGACTGCCCGCCACCGGCAACCGCTGGCTGCTTACCGACCTGCTGCGCCGCCAGTGGCGCTTCGACGGGTTTGTCGTTACCGACTACACGGCTATCGCCGAAATGGAAAACCACGGCGTAGGCGACCGCGCGCGCGTAGCCGAACTCGCCATCAACGCCGGCGCCGATATGGACATGGTCAGCGAATATTTTATCGACCAGCTGCCCGCATTAGTGAACGCCGGCCGCGTGAACGAGGCCGCCATCGACGCCGCCTGCCGCCGGATTCTGGAAGCAAAGTATAAACTCGGTCTCTTCGACGACCCCTATCGGAAAATGAGCGACGAGCGCGCCGCCGCACAGATCATGAATGCCGAAAAACGCGCCCTGAGCCGCGAAGCCGCCGCGAAGAGCTTCGTACTGCTCAAAAACGACCGCCGCACCTTGCCCCTCGACCCCTCGAAAACAATCGCCTTCATCGGCCCCTTCGTGAAAGACCAACGCAACCTCATCGGCAACTGGAGCGCCGCCGGCGACTGGCGACAGGCCGTCAGCCTGTGGAGCGCGCTGGAAAATAAAGCGGCAGACGGCGCCGCCGCCAAAAACACCTTCCTCTATGCCAAAGGCTGCAACCACATCGACGACGCTACGCTGCGCGACCGCCTCAACCGGCATGGCGGCCTGCTCGACGCCGACCCCCGCACGCCGCCCCAGCTACTCGCCGAAGCCGTCGCCGTCGCACGCCGTGCCGACGTAGTAGTAGCCGTCGTCGGCGAGCCTTTCGGCATGAGCGGCGAGGCCGCCAGCCGCACCGACATCGGCCTCCCCGCGCCGCAGCAAGCGCTCCTCAAAGCCCTGAAGGAAACAGGCAAGCCCGTAGTATTAGTGCTGATGAACGGCCGACCGCTGACCCTCCAATGGGAGCACGACTGCCTCGACGCCATCCTCGAAACATGGTACGGCGGCACCTTCGCCGGCGACGCCATCGCCGACGTCCTCTTCGGCGACGCCAACCCCTCCGGCAAACTCACCATGACCTTCCCGCGCACGGTCGGGCAAATTCCCATTTATTATAATCATAAAAACACCGGCCGCCCGTTCGACGACCAAGAAAAATACACATCCAAATACCTCGACGCCGACAACGACCCGCTCTACCCCTTCGGACATGGGCTAAGCTACACCTCGTTCGACTACTCCGCCGTGCACCTCTCCGCCGCTACGCTCACCGCCGCCGGCCGCCTCACCGCCTCCGTAACGCTCACCAACACCGGCCCCCGCGAAGGCGAGGAGATCGTGCAACTCTACATCCGCGACCGCGAAGGCAGCATCACCCGCCCGGTGAAAGAATTGAAGGGATTTCAAAAAATCGCGTTACAGCCCGGCGAAAGCCGCGAAGTCGCCTTTACCCTCACGACCGAGCAACTCAAATTCTACAACGCCGAGCTGCAATGGACGGCCGAGCCCGGCGACTTTTGGGTGTTCATCGGCGGCTGCTCGACCACCGAAAATAAAGCGGCGTTCGTCCTGCAATAGCCCGCCTACCGCCCGGAAAAGCAAAGCCGCTTCCTGCCATTCGCGCCGGAAGCGGCTTATTTTTTCTCTACGCCATAGAATAACATATACCTGCCATAGAATAACAGGATGCTTATTATCTGTTCCGGCGCCCTTATCGGAACTTCCGGCGCCTTTGCCGGAACTTCCGGCTTCTTTGCCGGAACTTCCGGCGCCTTTGCCGAAACTTCCGGCGCCTTTGCCGGAACTTCCGGCGCCTTTGCCGGAACTTCCGGCGCCTTTGCCGAAACTTCCGGCTTCTTTGCCGGAACTTCCGGCTCCTTTGCCGGAAATTTATTTTATAATAATAAATAAAAATGGATTATCTTTGTAGAAATTTTATCATGCTATAGTATATATGGGAGCAACGCATTATCCCGAAATGTCCATTAGCCGGATTGAAGGAATTGTACTTGTATACGGTCACACAATTTAGCAATCCAGTTTCTGCGATTCATGTCTAAAGCCATTTTAACAATAATCCTGTCACTA
>JAIRMW010000164.1 GCA_031258415.1 Prevotellaceae bacterium | reverse complement strand
GATTATTTTGAAAAAATATTTTGGAAAGAGTGTTCGGACTACTTCCGATAATGTATATTATCAGAAGCAAAACAAAGGTACGAGAAAATTCCGAAAGTGCAAAAAACGAGGGCGTAAGAAGAGAAAAAAGGGCGGCGCTTTTCAACAGGCTGTTCATAACGCAAAGCAAACCTTGTTTTCAATGGTTAATGGTTAATTGCCTGCGGGGGTCGCGTTGGCCGGAGACCATTCATCTCAATAGCACGAGCGGGCGCCCGTCGCGGAGCGCATTCCCCGTCAGGGGATTCATGGCCTACGGACAACGGGTGAGGATGGGGGGCGTGTTGTTTTCTATGGCGGTGGATGGCCTACGGCCAACGATTCGCCAACGGTTCTCTGTGTTCCTCTGTGATTCTCTGTGTACCTTTCTTCTTGCACAGAGGAATGGGCGCGCAGCCCATTCCCCGTCAGGGGATTCATGTCCTACGGACAATGGGAGGGGATG
The DNA here is from genome assembly GCA_031258415.1 of Prevotellaceae bacterium. Classification (GTDB taxonomy): domain Bacteria; phylum Bacteroidota; class Bacteroidia; order Bacteroidales; family UBA932; genus JAIRKX01. The sequence goes on along the minus strand of JAIRMW010000164.1, from coordinate 12,886 downwards.
GGGGGCGTGTCGTTTTCTATTGCTATGGATGGCCTCCGGCCAATGGTTCGCCAACGGTGCTCTGCGGCTCTCTGTGGTTCTCTGTGCGCTCTGTGTACCTTTTTTTGCACAGAGGACACGGATTTCGCCCCTTCAGGGCTGCGCTGCGCGGGCGTCGCGTATTCGCAGGGCAACGCCCTGCGCTATTATAGGCCGCCCTTTCAGGGCTGCTGTCGCGCGGTCGCCCGCCGCCGGTGGCGGCGACGCCTGAGCAAGGGATAACCGCGACAAAAGACCGAAGGTCTAAATATGAATAACCCCCGGTGAAGCGAAGCGACTGGGGGTAGCGAACACGGCGACACCCACGCAACCCGGAGGGTTGAATATAAAGACCCCCTATGGCGTAGCTGCGCTCGCAATGACGCCGCCGGCCCTGGCCTTGCATCGGCCTTTTTATAATTTACAATTATTTTGTAAATTTGTGCGGCAAACGAATAATCGGAATCACAATGCCAACAGCGGAGAACCCGGTTCTCGTTTGCACACATTTTTAAAGAACCGGGCGCACGACATAAGCGCCCTCATACAGTGAACGTTTAAACACTTTTTTATATGGCGAGAGAAATTAAATTTAGCCTGCTGTACCGCGACATGTGGCAATCGTCGGGGAAATATGTACCGCGCGTAGATCAACTGAAACAAATTGCGCCGGTGATTATTGATATGGGCTGCTTTGCGCGCGTCGAAACCAACGGCGGCGCCTTTGAACAGGTCAATCTGCTGTTTGGGGAAAACCCGAACGTCGCTGTACGCGAATGGACGGCCCCGTTCAATAAAGCCGGTATCCAGACACACATGCTCGAACGCGCACTCAATGCGCTGCGTATGAATCCCGTGCCGGCCGACGTGCGGCAACTGATGTTCAAAGTCAAAAAAGCCCAAGGAACCAATATTGCCCGCTCGTTCTGCGGCCTGAACGACCCGCGCAACCTGCGTCCGTCCATCGAATACGCCAAAGCCGCCGGCATGATTGCGCAGGCCGCGATGAGTATCACCTACGGACAGGTATTTACGGAAGACTATTATGTAACCCTTGCCGATACGCTGGTCGACTTTGGCGCCGACGAAATCTGTCTGAAAGATATGGCCGGCATCGGCCGTCCGGCATTTTTGGGAAAAATCGTAAAAACCATTAAAGACCGGCATCCGACCCTGATTATACAGTATCACGGGCATTCGGGGCCGGGCTTCTCGGTCGCCTCTATGCTCGAAGTAGCACGTGCCGGCGCCGACTATATCGACGTGGCGATGGAGCCGCTTTCGTGGGGCACCTCGCACCCCGACGTGATTACCATTCAGGCCATGCTGAAAGACGCCGGCTTTCTGGTGCCCGACGTCAACATGAAGGCCTACATGGAAGCCCGCCGCCTGACGCAAACATTTATCGACGATTTCCTGGGCTTCTTTATCGACCCCTCGAACAAACAAATGTCGTCGCTGCTCGTCGGCTGCGGACTGCCCGGCGGCATGATGGGATCGATGATGGCCGACTTGCGCGGCATGCACAGCGCCATTAATGCCGCCCTGCGCCAGCACAATAAAAAAGAAGTTACGCTCAACGACCTCGTCGTACAACTCTTTCAGGAAGTCGAACAGGTATGGCCCAAGCTGGGATGCCCGCCGCTGGTTACCCCATTCAGCCAGTATGTGAAAAACATTGCCCTGATGAACATCCTCTTCATGGCGCAGGGAAAACCCCGCTTTGCCGCCATCGACAAAGACAGCTGGAACATGATCCTCGGGAAAATGGGCAAGCTCCCCGGCGAACTCTCCCCCGAAATCGTCGCGCTGGCCAAACAAAACGACCTCGAGTTCTATACCGGCGATCCGCAGGCGCCATACCCCGATGCGCTGCCCGAATACCGGAAGGAAATGAAAGAAAACAACTGGCTCCCGGGAAAAGACGACGAAGAACTGTTTGAACTGGCCATGCACGACCGCCAGTACCGCGACTATAAATCGGGCGTAGCCAAAGAACGGTTCGACAAGGAACTCGAACAGGCCCGCGAAAAAGCCGGCGCGCCGCTGGTTGTCGTCCGTCCGGTCGTCGAAGTGCCGAAATTCGACGTCGCGCAACTCCGGGAACGCTACCCCACGGCTCAGCCCGTACAGGCGCCGGCCAAAGGGAAAATCATCTGGCAGTACGATCTGACCGACGTCTCGACAGCCCCGGTCGTCGGCACCGCCTGTAAGAAAGGACAGCCGGTTTGCTTCGTACAGACCTACTACGGTCTGGAGCCGGTACCGGCGCTCGCCGACGGGCAACTAATACAAATCGAAACCGAACAGGGCGCGTCGGTGGAGAAAAATCAGGTGATAGCCTTTTTAAAAAGCGATACATAAACCAACGTACTATAACAAACCTTTAAATCCATAGTAATATGAAAACAACAAAAACAAAAACCACTATTTTTACACTGCTAATAGCCGGCGCCGCGTTGCTCTCCGGCTGTCTCGGGGAATATAATCCCCCGGAAATTAAACGTACAGATGTAACAGTTATTGTAAACGAAGGAACCGTGGCCGACAAGAACGGCTCCATCCGCCTATACATCGAAAACCAGAACGTCCTGAATCCGGCGGTACGCAACCTCTCGGGAAATATCCAGTCGGCCGTTCGGGTGCAGGAATCCCTCTGGGTAGTGGCCAACAACCCCGACAAGGTCAGCGTTATTGACCTGATTTATGACAGAATGACGGAATTGCCCGCCACCGAACTCCAAACGCCCCGGTATGCCGACTACTACATCGACAGCTACGAAAGCAAACTGTTTATTAGCAATTGGGGCGACTCCGTAACGGCCGACAACGAACATCCGGAATCCTACGTCGCCGTCTATAACCTGAACAATTATTACCTGCCGCCAACCAAACTGCCCTGCGGTTCGGACGCCGAAGGACTGTTTGTGGACATGAACGCCAAAAGACTGTTTGTGGCAACGAAAACGGGCGTCGTCGCATTCGACCTCTCAAAAACGACCATGCCTCGCGACACCGTCATTACATCCACCCAATTTAGCGGCCATGCCAAACAATTTGTCTTCGACTCGACGGGCGTCGTTTGGGTGTCCTACAGCGACGGAGGCGTCATGGGTTTCAATCCGAAAACATACGCCGTAACCGCAGAATACCCCATCCCGTTAGACTCCGCCACCGGCGCCATCGCGATAGATATGACATGGACGAAAATGATCAGCTACGGCGCCTCGCCGGCGGTTATATACGCAACCGACCTGACCACCGGCGCGCGGGAAGAATTAATACGCGGATCGTTCAACCCGACCAGCATCGGCGTATGCCCGATTTCCGGCAACATCTATACCTCGGACACCAAAGCCGACGGCAAAAGCACCTTGCTGATATTCGACAAAGACGGGAATAAGATTGTCGAAGAAGCGGAGGTCGGCTACCGCACGAAAGGATATACCTATTTTATGGTGCTTTCCTAAGCGCCCCCATACCCGCTCCGAGTACCATCGCGGAGACGGGGCATTAAAAAAACGCCGCCGGCATGTTTCCATGCCGGTGGCGTTCGTTCAATCCGAAGGGTTGAGTGAATAACCCCCAATGAAGCGAAGCGATGGGGAAAGAAAGCTGTCTGTGCCCGGGTTTATTTCCGTACCCGCGAGGGGTTCTTTCCGATAAAGTCGTTCCAGCTTTTGTAGGCTTTTTCGGACGAGGGGCGGGCGCTCTGGAAGAAATGACAGATGGCGACCGCCAATCCGTCGGTAGCGTCGAGCTCGGCGGGCAGTTTTTCAATTTTTAACAGTTTTTGAAGGATTTTGGCGACCTGCTCTTTCGAAGCCGCCCCCTGTCCGGTAATGGCCAATTTGATTTTCCGGGGCGCGTATTCGGTAATGGGGATTTGCCGTGCCAGCGCAGCGGCTATTGCGGCGCCCTGCGCCCGGCCTAATTTAAGCATCGACTGTACATTCTTCCCGTAGAACGGGGCTTCGATGGCCAGTTCGACGGGCCGGTATTCGTCAATCAGCTGCGTTACGCGCTCGAAAATATGTCGCAGTTTAACATAATGGTCGTCGTATTTATGCAGGGCGAGCACGCCCAGTACTACCATTTTTGCCGTTTGCCCCGTTACGCGGATAATGCCGTATCCCATAATCGTGGTGCCCGGGTCGATCCCCATGATAATGCGCTCAGCGGGCGCGACAGGCTTCTGTATTTTGGTAATGGGCGGCAAGCGGCTTTCGTATTTTGTATTCGGCAATCGGCCGGCGATGGTCGGCGGCGGTCGTTTTAATTCATTATTTCAAATCCGGTATACGGTTGCAGCGCTTTCGGAATACGGACGCCGTCGGGCGTCTGGTTGTTTTCGAGCAGGGCGGCAACGATGCGCGGCAGGGCAAGGGCGCTACCGTTTAGCGTATGCGCCAGCTGGATTTTTTTCGTTTCGTCGCGGTAACGCAGTTTGAGCCGGTTGGCCTGAAAGGTTTCAAAATTCGAGACCGAGCTGACTTCCAGCCAGCGTTCCTGCGCCGCCGCAAAGACTTCGAAGTCGAAGGTCAGGGCGGCAGTGAAGCTCATATCGCCGCCGCACAGTTTTACAATGCGGTAAGGCAGTTCCAGCGATTGCACCAGACGCTCGACATGGCGCACCATCTCGTCCAGCGCGCTATACGACTCCTGCGGCAAGCGAAGTTGGACGATTTCGACTTTGTCGAACTGGTGCAGGCGGTTCAGGCCCCGGACGTCCTTCCCGTACGAGCCGGCTTCGCGTCGGAAGCAGGGGGTGTAGGCCGTCATTTTGACGGGCAAGTCGGCCGCGTTGAGGATCACGTCGCGGTAGATATTGGTAACGGGCACTTCGGCGGTCGGAATCAGGTAAAAGTTGTCGACGGCTGCGTGGTACATCTGGCCTTCCTTGTCGGGCAGGTTTCCCGTGCCGAAGGCCGATGCTTCATTGACCATCAGGGGGGGCTGTATTTCGGTGTAGCCGGCGGCGATGTTGCAATCGAGGAAATAGGCAATCAACGCGCGTTGCAGTCTGGCTCCTTTTCCTTTATAGACGGGAAATCCCGCGCCGGTCAGTTTTACGCCCCATTCAAAATCGATCAGGTCGTATTTTGCGGCAAGCTCCCAGTGCGGCAATGCCTGCGACAGTGCCGGTTTGCGGCCGCCTTCCCGGACGATGAGATTGTCGTCGGGCGTACGGCCTGCGGGCACTTGTTCGGAGGGCAAATTGGGGAGTAAGACCAGCAGGTCGTCCCGTTGTTTTTCTATTCCGGCTAATTGCTGCTCCAGCGTTTTTGAGCGTTCTTTCAGTTGCGCCGTTTGTTGTTTGGCCGCTTCGGCCTCGCTGCGCTTTCCCTGCTGCATGAGCAGGCCGATTTGTTTGGCCACCGTATTTTGCTGCGCCAGATTGGCGTCCAGCGCTGTTTGCAGGGCTTTGCGTTCGTTGTCGACGGCGATAATTTGCGGCGCCAATTCGCTTGCGTCAAACTGTTTGATGCGTAGCCGTTCAATTACAAAATCGGGTTGCTCGCGAATGAGTTTCAGTGTAAGCATAATGGTTTTTCGTTATAAAATGGTTCCTGTTTCCGTGTTTGTCTTCGCTGTGTTGTTCATTTCGGCGTTTTACCTTGCTACTATGGTCTTAAAAAAATCATTTCCTTTGTCGTCTACCAAAATGAAGGCGGGGAAATCGACTACTTCAATTTTCCAGATGGCTTCCATCCCGAGTTCGGGGTATTCGAGACATTCCACTTTTTTAATATTGTTTTGCGCCAGAATAGCCGCCGGGCCGCCGATGCTTCCCAGATAGAATCCGCCATACTTTTTGCAGGCGTCGGTTACTTGCTGGCTGCGGTTGCCTTTGGCGATCATCAACAGGCTTCCGCCGTGCCGTTGAAACGCCTCTACATAACTGTCCATCCGGCCGGCAGTCGTAGGGCCAAACGAGCCGCTGTGCATGCCTGCCGGCGTTTTGGCCGGGCCGGCGTAATAAATCGGATGATCTTTGACGTACTGCGGCAACCCTTCGCCCCGGTCTAACCGCTCCTGTAGCTTCGCATGGGCGATGTCGCGCCCGACGATAATCGTCCCGTTCAACGACAGGCGGGTCGATACCGGATAGTTCGACAGTTCCTTTAAGACCTCCGCTATCGGACGGTTGAGGTCAATCGTTACCGCATCGCCTTCGCCGGCGCCGCGCAGGTGGTCGGGAATATATTTGCCCGGATTGTCCTCTAATTTTTCAATCCAGATACCGTCTTTGTTTATTTTGCATTGGATATTTCTATCGGCCGAACAGGATACGCCCAATCCTACCGGACACGACGCCCCATGGCGCGGTAGACGGATAATGCGGATGTCGTGGGCAAAATATTTCCCGCCAAACTGCGCCCCAAGCCCGATTTTCTGCGCTTCGGCAAGTACCTGTTTTTCGAGCGCGACGTCGCGGAACGCCTGCCCGCCTTCGTTGCCTTCGGTCGGCAACTGGTCGTAATATTTGACGGAGGCCAGTTTGACCGTCTTCAGGTTCGCTTCGGCCGATGTGCCGCCAATGACAAACGCAATATGGTAGGGCGGACAGGCCGCGGTGCCGAGTGTTTTCATTTTTTCGACCAGAAACGGCGTCAGCCGCTCCGGCGTCAGCAGGGCTTTGGTCTCCTGATACAGATAGGTTTTGTTAGCCGACCCGCCCCCTTTGGCGATGCAAAGGAATTTGTACTCTGCGCCGGCTACGGCATACAAATCAATCTGCGCCGGCAGGTTGCAGCCGGTATTTTTTTCGTCGTACATGGTCAGCGGGACGTTTTGCGAATAGCGTAAATTCTCTTCGGTATAGGTTTTATATACGCCCAACGACAGGGCTTCCTCGTCGCCGCCGCCAGTCCACACCTGCTGGCCTTTCTTGCCGGTGATAATGGCCGTGCCGGTATCTTGACAAAACGGCAACAGCCCTTTGGCCGACACCTCCGCATTGCGCAGAAACGTCAGGGCGACATATTTGTCGTTGTCGCTGGCTTCGGGATCGGCGAGGATGCCGGCCACCTGCTGCTGGTGTTCGGGACGCAACAGGAACGCCACATCGCGGAATGCGGCATTCGCCATAGCCGTCAAGCCTTCGGGATCCACGACAAGCATCTCCTTGCCGTTGAAATCGGCGATCGACACATAGTCTTTGGTCAATAAATAATAATCGGTGGGGTCTTTTCCCACCGGAAACGGTTCCTGATACCTGAATGGCGGAACCGTAGTCCTCTCCGTTGAAGCAGGCGCTGCCGAGTGTTTACGTTGTGCAGTAGTCATGTGTAATCGTGTTAAATGTTGTTCAATGATCCGGTCTCTATAAATGAATGGCTAATTCTCCGTGCCAATAAGGAAGGCCTTCATAAATTCGTTTAAATCGCCGTCGAGCACCGCCTGCGTGTCGGCGGTTTCGTAGCCGGTGCGATGGTCCTTCACTAATCTGTAGGGATGCAAGGTATAGCTGCGGATTTGCGACCCCCATTCTATTTTCTTTTTTTGTCCTTCTACTTCGGCCTCTTTTTCGCGACGTTTACGCAATTCCAGTTCATAAAGATGCGACCGCAGGATGCGCAGGGCGTTTTGGCGGTTGTCTAACTGCGAACGGGTCTCCGTGTTTTCAACGGCAATGCCCGACGGGAGATGCCGCACCCGTACGCCGGTTTCCACCTTATTCACATTTTGCCCGCCGGCGCCGCCGGAGCGGAATGTATCCCATTCCAGATCGGCGGGATTGATGGCTATCTGAATAGCGTCGTCTACGGCGGGAATGACAAAAACCGACGAAAAGGTGGTTTGCCGTTTGCCCTGCGCATTGAACGGCGAAATACGCACCAACCGGTGGACGCCATTCTCGGCCTTCAAAAAGCCATACGCATATTCGCCTTCAAATTCGATAGACGCCGATTTGATCCCCGCCTCGTCGCCATCGAGTACATCAAAGACCATCACCTTGTAGCCATTGCGCTCGCCCCAGCGGACATACATGCGCATCAGCATGGCCGACCAGTCGTTGCTTTCCGTGCCGCCCGCCCCGGAATTGATTTTCAAGATCGCGCCCATCCGGTCGGCTTCGTCGCGGAGCATATTGCGCATTTCCAATTCTTCTACGGCGGCCAGCGCTTTGCCGTACTGGGCGTCGACATCGGGTTCGGCCGAAGGATCCTGTTTGGCGAAGTCGACCAGCACGACGAGGTCGTCCAGCGCACCGGCCATTTGTTGATATGCCTTGATTTGCGATTTTAGCGAAGCGACTTTTTTCAATTGTACTTCCGCCTCTTTCGGGTGATCCCAGAACGCGGGGAGATGTGTTTTTGCTTCTTCGCTGATTAAGGACGTCTGTTTTGCCTCCACGTCAAAGACGCCCCCTCAACGCCTGCTCACGTTCTTGAAGGTTTTTTAATTGTTCTGTCGTAATCATGTGTGTTTTTAAAATTTTGTCAAAGGTACTGAATAAATTTGAGATATTAACGCGGCTCGGCAATCATTCGGGCTCGCCGATTCAAGGATCAAGAGCGCCCGCATTATAGCCGCCGGCCACAGTTCCGCCGTACAGCGGTCGTTTCTGCCGCTGTTTGCAACAACCATTAAAAAAGACTACCTTTGCCCGTCTTTTCAGAATAAATTATAAGCAAAACCGTTATTTTTATACGAAATTTAAATTTCTATGACTTCTTCGTTTATAAATCGACACAACGGGCCTCGCGAGGCCGATATACCGCAAATGCTGGACGCCATCGGAGCGGCGTCGCTCGATGAATTAATCAACCAGACCGTACCGCCGGCTATCCGCCTGTCGTCGCCGCTGGCGCTGGACGCGCCGGTGAGCGAGTATGAATACCTGCAACAGATTAAAGCGATTGCCAAAAAGAATAAGCCCTTCCGCTCGTTTATCGGGATGGGCTATTACGGAACGGCCACGCTGCCGGTGGTGCTGCGCAATGTGCTGGAGAACCCCTCGTGGTATACGTCGTACACGCCGTATCAGGCTGAAATATCCCAGGGACGGCTGGAGGCGCTGCTCAATTTCCAGACCATGATTACGGGACTTACCGGCTTTGCCGTAGCCAACTGCTCGCTGCTCGACGAGGCGACCGCGGCGGCCGAAGCGATGAAAATGATGTTCGACCTGCGGTCGCGAGAGGCGGTGAGAGCCGGAAGAAACAAGCTGTTTGTCGATGCGTCGGTCTTTCCGCAAACACGTGCCGTACTGCAAACGCGCGCCGTGCCGCTGGGTATTGAAATCGTCGCCGGCGCGTTCGACAGGCGTCCGTCCGGCGCCGGCTATTTCGGCGCGATCGTCCAATATCCCGCCGCCAACGGCGCTCTCCACGACTATGCCGACTTTTGCCGGACGGCGCACGACGAAGGCCTGCTGGTAACGGCCGTGTGCGACGTCCTCGCGCTGGCCGTATTGAAAGAACCGGCCGCATGGGGCGCCGACGTCGCGGTGGGAAGCACGCAGCGGTTCGGTATCCCGATGGGGTTCGGCGGGCCGGCAGCCGCCTATTTTGCGACAAAGGACGACTATAAACGCAATATGCCCGGACGGATCATCGGCGTGTCGGTAGACCGGATGGGGCGCCGCGCGCTGCGAATGGCCCTGCAAACACGCGAGCAGCACATCAAGCGCGAAAAGGCCTCCTCGAATATCTGTACGGCCTCGGCGCTGATGGCGACGATGGCCGGGTTCTTTGCCGTATATCACGGCGGCGCGGGGCTTGTCGGCATTGCCGAACACACCCACCGCCGCGCCGTCGCACTGGCTCGGGGACTGAAAGCGCACGGATACCGCTTGACGAGCGAGGCGTTTTTCGATACGGTAGAAGTCGGTGGCGTCGACGCGGAAGCCGTTTGCCGTAAGGCGCTGGAAAAAAATATGAACTTCTGCTATCCGGCCGCCGACGCCGTGCGCATAAGCTGCGACGAAATTACGACCGACGCCGACGTGCGGCGTATCCTGTCCGTCTTCGGCGCCACAGCCCCTGCCGGCGACGACCGTCCTGCCGGCTACGGCGCGATGGCGCGTACCTCGCCCGTGTTGCCCGAGAACGTATTCAACGCCTGCCGTTCCGAAACGGAAATGATGCGCTACATTAAACAGTTAGAGCGCCGCGACCTGTCGCTTACCCAGTCGATGATTTCGCTCGGCTCGTGTACGATGAAACTGAATGCGGCGGTCGAAATGCTGCCGATAAGCTGGAGCGAATTTGGCGACGTCCATCCGTTTGCGCCCGCCGACCAAACCGAAGGATACCGGCAACTGATAGGAGAACTGGAACGCGATCTGGCGACGATTACCGGCCTCGACGCCGTATCGTTGCAGCCCAATTCCGGCGCCGCCGGCGAGTATGCGGGGCTGCTGATTATCCGCGCCTATCATGCGTCGCGCAACGAACGCCACCGCACGGTGATGCTCATCCCCGCGTCGGCGCACGGCACCAACCCCGCCAGCGCCGCCATGGCCGGCCTGCAAATCGTGCTCGTCGAATGCGACGACCACGGAAATATCAATATCGACGACCTGTGCGAAAAAGCCCGGCAGCACCGCGACGCCCTCGCGGGTATGATGATCACCTACCCCTCGACTCACGGCGTGTTTGAAAGCCGTATCCGCGAAATCATCGCCATCGTGCACGACCACGGAGGACAGGTATACATGGACGGCGCCAATATGAACGCGCAGGTAGGACTGACCAACCCCGGCGCTATTGGCGCCGACGTCTGTCATTTGAACCTGCATAAAACCTTTGCCATGCCCCACGGCGGCGGCGGTCCCGGCGTGGGGCCTGTATGTACGGCAAAGCACCTGACGCCCTTTCTTCCCCGGCACGGCATGGCCGACGACCCCGACCGGCACGGCGGCCCCGTGGCGGCCGCCCCTTACGGAAACGCCCTGCTGCTGCCGATCACCTATGCGTATATCAAACTGCTGGGCGCCGACGGCCTGCGGCGTGCCACGGAAATAGCCATCCTCAACGCCAACTACCTGTCGGCAAAGCTGCGCCCCCACTACGCCACGCTCTATACCGGCGAAACCGGACGGGTGGCGCACGAATGTATCATCGATCTGCGGCATTTCGGAAAGGACTACGGCGTCGACGCGACCGACGTCGCAAAGCGATTGATGGACTACGGATTTCATGCCCCGACACTCTCGTTCCCCGTCCCCAACACGCTGATGATCGAGCCGACGGAAAGCGAATCGCGCGACGAGTTAGACCGCTTTATCGAGGCGATGATGACCATTAAGGCCGAATGCGAAGCCCTCAAAAACAACCCCGCCGCCGACAACCCGCTCAAAATGGCGCCGCACACCGCCGTTGAAGTGGCCGCCGACGAATGGACGCATCCCTATCCGCGTACGCAGGCCGCCTTCCCCCTGCCCTGGATCGCCGACAGGAAATGCTGGCCGGCCGTCGCACGGGTCGATAACGGGTATGGCGACCGCCATCTGATCTGCCGATGCTAAACCGAACGCCCCCCGTTCCGGCGTTTTATTTTTCCCGACGATCTTCCTGATTACATTCTCTATAGAAAAAAGAACGGAGAACGTCCGGCGTAAAACGCATTTTTTTTTCGTAAAAAATTGGCATTCTATAAAAAAATTTCTACCTTAGCGGTCTTCTTTTATACTAACAGGAACGCTTATGTTAAACAAAGTAATGTTAATTGGAAACGCGGGCAGAGACCCCGAAATTCGCCATCTGGAAAATGGCACAGCCGTAGTAACGTTGCCGATAGCCACTACGGAACGCTTTAAAGACCGCAACGGAGAGCTCAAGGAACAAACCGAGTGGCACACGGTGGTATTCTGGCGCAATCTGGCGGAAATTGTAGAGAAACACGTGCGGAAAGGCAGTCAGCTATATATCGAAGGCCGCCTGCGCACCCGAAGCTGGGAAGACCAGAGCGGGCAAAAACGCGTTATGACGGAAATCGTAGCCGAAACAATGCGCCTCTTAGGCCGCCGTCCCGAATCGCAGGAACCCAGAAATACGCCGGTAGCGGCTGCCACCGACGCCATCGTCGATACGGACGACGGCGATGATTTACCCTTTTAAAATGAACAATGAATAATGAACAATGAACAATTGGCCTGCGGCGGTCGCGCTTGCCATGAGGCGCCATTGTCCATCTCCGCTTGCCGTCATTGCGAGCGGAGCGTCGTCGCTTTTTTTAATAAACAATGAACAATTGGCCTGCGGCCGTCGCGCTTGCCATGAGGCGTAATGGAACGTTGGCCGGAGGCCATTCATAGCAATAGAGCCATTGTCCATCCCTGCTTGCCATGACGTGCTTGGCCTCCCGGCTGCGGCGGGCGCCAGCCGACCGACGATTGTTTTAGTATTTAATTCTACCTCCCCCACCATCACCACCAACTTTTTGATGTTTAGCTAATTGTGTCGTATTGCGCGTGAAAAGCCTTGCAGCGCAAGGGTTCTGCCACGCCTGACTGTATCTATTCCTCCGACATACCGCCAAGCATTTACCATTATACATGGACGGGATCCAATAACAAGCGGATCGTTTGCGAGTGCACTCGTAAAGTTTGCGAGTGCACTCGTAAAGTTTACGAGTGTACTCTGAAAGTTTGCGAGTGCACTCTGAAGGTTTGCGAGTGTACTCGTAAACTTTGCGAGTGTACTCTGAAAGTTTGCGAGTGTACTCGTAAGGTTTGCGAGTGCACTCTGAAGGTTTGCGAGTGCACTCGTAAAGTTTACGAGTGTACTCGTAAGGTTTGCGAGTGTACTCGTAAGGTTTGCGAGTGTACTCGTAAGGTTTGCGAGTGTACTCGTAAGGTTTGCGAGTGTACTCTGAAGGTTTGCGAGTGTACTCGTAAAGTTTGCGAGTGTACTCG
>JAIRMW010000155.1 GCA_031258415.1 Prevotellaceae bacterium | reverse complement strand
GGGGCTGCTCGGCTACTGAGGTTGTTTTGTTAGTTGAAATAAGGTGGAAATAAGGTTGGCGGCCATACGGCGCAGGCCAATGAAGAATGAATAATGAACAATTGGCCTGCGGGGGGCGCACGGCCGGAGGCCATTGCGAGCGAAGCGCCGCCATCCACCATACACCGTAAAGTCGCCTCATGGATGGCGACGCTGCGCTGGCAATGACAGCCACGCTCGCCTTCCATTTCCGGAAGGGCGGGGTGGATAATCCATTGGCATGTTCTATGGCTATACTACTCTGACGGGAGTCTTTCAACTCCTCTAACTTCATGACTTATTGGGGTCGCCTGCATTATTCTTTCTCGTTTTCCTGTTTCTTCTCCGGTTCCGGTATACTTCAATAAGCGCCGGCAGCAGGGAAATGAATACAATCAGGAGGATAAAGTAGCTCAAATACTCTTTTACAAAGGGGATTTTTTCCTTGAAGTAAATGGAAATAAAATAGCCGACATAGAGGAAGAGCGCCGCCCATGCAATACCTCCTATGACGTTGAAGGCGGCAAACCGACGGTAGCTCATTTTTCCCATGCCTGCGACAAACGGCGCAAAGGTGCGGACAATGGGTACAAATCGCGCTAATATGATGGTCTTACCGCCGTATTTTTCATAGAATGCGTGCGTCTGTTCGAGGTATCGCTGTTTAAATATCTTTGAATGGGGGTTTCCGAAGAGTTTTTTTCCGAAGAACTGGCCGATGGTGTAGTTCGCCGCATCGCCAAGGACGGCGGCGGCGATTATGAGCAGTACGAGCAGGTGTATATTCAAGTCGTTTTCTGTGGTGGCCAGCAACATGCCGGCGACAAACAGCAGCGAGTCGCCCGGCAGGAAGGGCGTAACGACTAATCCCGTTTCACAAAAGATAATGAGAAACAGGATGGCGTATACCCAAATGCCATAGTCCGTCATCAGTTCGCCCAAATGGACGTCGAGGTGAAGAAACAAATCTATTGCATAGTGTATATATTCCATGGTGGGCAATTGTAGTGTGAGATCAGACAAAGAGTACGATTAGCAGTTGCGCAGACATAATCCGCAGGAACATGGTAAGCGGGTAGACCGATGCGTAGCTGACCGCCGGGGCGTCGTTGCCGGCCGCAGCCGTCGAAAAGGCTAATGCGGGGGGATCGGTCGTACTGCCGGCCAGCAGACCCATCAGCGAGAAGTAGTTCAACTTGCACAGCCCTTTTCCGACAAGGCCAAAGGTAATGAGCGGCACGACCGTAATAATCACGCCCAACGCAACCCACAACAGGCCTCCGCCGTGGAGCAGCGTAGCGACAAACTGTTCGCCGGACTCCAGCCCTACGCAGGCCAGAAAAAGACAGATGCCTATTTCGCGCAACATGAGGTTGGCGCTCATGGTCGCGTAAGTAACCAGTTTGAGTTTCGGCCCGAATACGCTGATCAGGATGGCTACCACCAGCGGCCCGCCGGCCAGCCCTAACTTGACAGGCTGCGGGATGCCGGGAAGCGCCAGGGGAATACTGCCTGCAAGAACGCCCAGGAAAATACCGATAAATATAGGGATCAGGTTGGGTTCATTCAGCCGTTTCAGTTGGTTTCCCAATTCTTTTTCGACTCCGGCAATCGCTTCGCAATGGCCGACAACCATCACCCGGTCGCCTACCTGCAAGGTTAATCCGGGACGCGCAATCAGGTCGATGCCCGCCCGGTTGACGCGGGTGATGTTCACGCCAAAGCGGTTGCGCAGGTGCAACTGCGCTAACGATTTTCCGTTGACTTCCGTCCGCGTAACGAGTATTCTCCGCGACAGCAGGTCGGATTCCAGGGTATTCCATTGCTCGCTGCTCATATCAATCGCCCGTCCGATGAAGGCGGTAATCGCTTCGTAATCCTTCGGCGTGGTAATGACCAACACTTTATCTCGTTCGCAAAGCACGCTGCTGTGCGAGGCGATTTCGGTTTTACCGTCCGTCCGGCATACGCGCGAAATCACCAGTTTCCGGTTGATCAGTCCAATAATCGTTTTAATATCTTTATTGTACAGCGCCGGGTTGAGTACTTCGAGCGACAGCAGTTTCACGGCGTTTTTCTTCGCCGCGTCGTCGGCTTCAATCCGTTCGTTTTCTTTGGCCATATTGACCCGGAAAAGGTAGCGCATCGCGGTAATGGAAAAAATAATCCCCCCTACGCCCAACGGGTAGGCCACCGCGTACCCAAGCGCAATAGAGGGGTCGCTCCCCGCGTGGCCGGCGCCGACACAGGCGTCCTGCGCGGCGCCCAAGCCGGGCGTATTCGTAACGGCGCCGGAGAGAATGCCCACCATCGTCGGCATGGGTATTCCCGTGATAAGATGAATGAGGATGGTAATCAGTACGCCGAATGCCACAATGCCTGTGGCCAGGAGGTTCAGTGTGAGGCCGCCTGTTTTGAACGACGAGAAAAATCCCTGTCCGACTTGCAGCCCTACGGCATAGACAAATAAAATCAATCCGAATTCTTTGACAAAATGCAATATCTCATGGCTGGCGCGAAAACCGAAATGGCTCATCGCGACGCCTGTAAACAGTACAAAAGTAATCCCTAAGGAGACGCCTCCGATTTTGATTTTCCCCAGTCGGATACCGGCAGCTATGACAAAAGCCAACAATAGCACGGTATGTGCAATACCGTCGCCCCACAGCAGGCTGTTTATCCAATCCATTTTGAGAGTGCTATCCGAAGCAGGCTATTGTACATTGATGTCTTCCATAACCTTGAGGGCTGTAGCATCATTGGGATCCAGTTCGAGGACTTTGGAAAAGTAGTCTTTAACTTTCAGGTATTCTTCCCGTGCCGGTTTGGCGTTGCCTTTATTTTGCATAGTAATAGCATCGGCTTTCAGGTAGTGGAAATAGCCGAAATACTTGTACGCCTCGATTAACTGCATTTTATAGCGGTCGGGCTGGTCGATGACCAATTCGATAACCTTTTCATAGTATGGCTGCGCCAGGCCTTCCGTCGTTTCGGGATCTAACGCCGAGTTGGTTCGCGCCCGCCAAAAGAACCCGAGATACCTCGTAGGCGCAATCTCCGTCAGCATGGCAAACAGCGAGTCGGCTTTGGCGTACAGCGTCGCTGCATTCAGCGAGTCGGCCGTAGCCATGGTAAAATAATTGCGCCCTATCTGGAAATACACGGTCGGGTCGGGCTGGCCGGTGAAATCCAGATAGAGGTTGTAGTAGCGGATGGCAGAATCCGGCTGCTGGCTTCGCTGGTACAAATCGGCAATATTCTGCCACAGTATTTTTTTCGATTCGTCCCTTTGGATTACCTTTTTATAATTGACTGCGGCGTCCACGTAATGCTTATTGGCTTCCAACTGTTCGGCATAGCAGAGGTAATCCTGCATAATCAGCCGCTCTTCGGGTGTAGTTTCCACAAAACTCCTGATGGCGCGAATGCTTTCTTCTCCCGGTTCGGTTTTAGACAATCCATAAGCGAGCAAGCGTTTCGCTACTAAATTATCGGGTTGCTGCCGCACCACAGACCTCACTATCGGCAGCATTTTTTCATACTGTTTATCGAAGTACAAAATGCCGACATACGCCAATAAATTTTCCGAATCATAGTAACCGGCGTCAATAAACTTCCCGTAATTTTCAGCGGCTAACGCACTTTGCCCCGGGATATCCTTGTACAGTTCGCCCAACAACTGATAGCGTCCGCTAAAGTGGGGGGCTATTCTGCCGACCCTGTTCAGTATATCAAAAGCCGCATCGCGATTGATGGCCTTGTATAAGCGAGCGTTCTTTATGTAAGCGCCTACCAGTTCGGGCGAAAAGTAAATCGCCATATCATATTTCGAAGCCGCATCGCCGTATTTTTCCTGCGCCCACAATATATCGCCTTCGACAACATAGGGCAACCCGTTTTTGCTGTCTATTTTTTTAGCGTCCCGGATAAAATCGTTGGCTTTGGAAATATTGCCGGCATACACGTACGCCTGCGCTACGGCCAACGGCAACCGGATATTCTTCCTGTCGCTTTTGATAATATCCTTAAACGCCTGTTCCGCTTTTTTCAGTTCATCTTTGCCGGTTAGATTTTTTAAGGCTAATTTTTGCAATCCGATTTGGTTAAACAGATACAATGGCGCCAATTCAAGCCCCTGCCGGTAGTAGTAATCGGCCGAATCGGGTTTATTTAACTGAAGATAATTCTCGCCTATATAAAAACAAGCTTCCGCTTTCGCTTCCGGCGTAGTAGAGGTGTTCAGTTGTTTTAAAAAATAAATTTTAGATACATTGAACATACCGGATTCATACAGGTCAATACCGGTGTTATCGCCGGCGCGGCCGGCAATGCTTGCCAGCACCAAGCCGGCACAACTGATTGTTTTTACTATTCTCATATTTTTTATATTTATAAATTATCTCTTGTATGTACAACATTGATCGGCATCGTAGCCGGCAGCAGCCCTGCCTTTAACACAATTCGTTGCCCCCTTGCCGAAGTAATAAAACTTGTCAGTCCCGTCGGCAAGCCGCTACGCGGATCATTTAAATTAATGTAAATTTCCCGTCGGAACGGGTACTGGCCGGTGTGCAGGTAATACTGGTAGGGCTGACAACTGTTCTCATACGTCGGGTTTTCATCCCGGCTTACCCGCACCACTTGAATGCTTGACGAAAATTCCCGGCTCGCCGCATCCTGCTCTTCGCTAATCCAGTTTACGCCGATCACGCCGATGGCATTTGGCGTCCTCGCCACGTATTCTATCACCTTCGCGTTGCTCCCTGCCGCATACGACTGTTCCGATAACTTCTCGCCCCGGCAAATCGAATCCTTCACATAGCGCACCGTACTGGAGTTGGGATCGTCGTAAACAGCATAAATCGGTTGCGCCTTCCTGTGCGGAAACAATTCGTTCCACTTGGTTACCTGCCCGGAGAATATTTTCTGCAACGTCGATACGCTCATCATCGAATCCGGATTGCTTTTATGAACAATTAATGCTAACCCGTCGGTAGCAATTTTTATAGATTTTGGAATAAACTTGCGGTTACGTAATCCTTTTAACTCTCCTTCCGAAAACGGACGCGTCGCCACCACAAAGCGGAGACTGTCCATCAATAACAAGTTCATTGCCTCCACTTCATTCGTGTAGCGGGGAATGACCCCCGCTAACACATACTGCGCTTCAAATACATCTAATTCTTCCTGCACTACCGGCGCTAACGATTCGTCTGCCGCGATACGGATAACGCCGCTAAATAAGGTTTCATCCGGCACACTCCTGCTCCCTTTGCAAGCCACCAACAGTAAACAAAGTAAAAACCATCCTACCGGCTTATACCATCTATTTACCATTTTTAATCGTTATTTTATTTGGAATACAATCGGCAAGATATAACGTACCGATACTTCCCGACCGCCCTGCTTTCCGGGAATCCATTTGGGCATTTTCCCGACCACGCGTGTGGCTTCTTTATCTAACGACGATTCTACGCCACGAAGCACCTGAATATCGCGAATGGCGCCGTCTTTCCCCACTGTAAACTGCATTGTTACGCGTCCTGCAATACCCATTTCCTGTGCCGCCGCCGGATACCTCAGCTCGTTGTTAATCCACTTATACAAGGCTTCCAAACCGCCCGGAAATTCAGGATTTTGTTCGACCGCCCCGACGAGGAAAACTTCGTCTTTGGCCTCCACAATAGCCTTGTGTTCTTCCAAATCGGCAATGTCTTTCCCTTCCACTTCGTCGGTACCGACTACGTCGGCAATAGAAATAGCTTCTTTGGCAATGACCAGTTCTTCCATCGTCTTCACTTCTTCCTCTTCGACCACTTTTTCGTCTTCCACTACTTGCAGGGCAGTAAATTTAATGGTACTTTTCAAAGGCGGCGGTGGCGGCGCTTCAAATTGTTTAGTAATATTTTCTTCGGGCACATCCAACTGAATATCCGACAACGACGTAATGACTTCATTGGTATCGTCTACTTTTTGGGGAATAATCCATTCCATCAATCGCGGCAAAAATATCAATGCAATCGCCAAACAAACGATGATAGCATAGGCAATCAAATGTCGCTTCGTGGTATTTTTACGAATGTCATACGCGCCATACGCCTGATTTCTCCCTGCAAATACAAGGGCAATCCACTCATTTCCGGTTATTTTAATCTCTTTTGCCATAATCTTATTGTGTTTCTTCTGTTACTACTTCATAGCCAGCCTTAGGGTCGCGGTTATATAAGAGCCGCAAGTCACCCGGGGCAATGTCCATAATAGCATACGTACCGATATTACAAATATTCATTTCGTCCAACGCATCTACCAGATTTCTGTACGTTGCAAATTCCGACGCTTTAATCATCACTATCGGCGATTCTTTGTTTTTCTTGATCTCGATCGATTGTCTTCTGTATGTCGAATCTGCAATCTCCAGATTATCTTTCTTTAATTTAAGCTCTTTCATTTGGTCTACTACTTCGCGATTACGCCCAAGCAGTAAGGCACGTAAACTGCTTTCATCGCCGGAGAAATTCGTTTCCACCAATTTTTCGGGATTTTCATAGTCTTCCGGCCTAAGCATACCCAAATAATAATAGACCCTGTCTTCTTTTCCCAGCAACACGGTAACCGCCCGCGAGTCCTTAATTTTTTCTTCTTCCTCTTTTGTTACATCTTTCCGCGGCATGGCGATTTCCATCGTTTGCGGTTTACTCATGGTTGTACAAAGCATGAAGAAAGTAATAAGCAGCATATTCATATCTACCATAGGCGTAAAATCCACCCGAATGTTGAATTTTTTCTGCTTGCCTTTTTTTCCGCCGGAATCTTTTTGTTGTATTTCTGCCATAATTTTCGCTGGTTTTATATTTCAGGCATATTTTTTAAAGAAGTAATCAGGTTGTAGCGATACTCCTTTAATTCCTGAAGGGTTTCCATGATGTCTTTTACCAAAGGATAGGGCGTTCCGCCGTCGGCTTTGATAGCAATAACCAAATCGCGATTGACTATTTTTGCATAGCGCATCCATTCGCGGAATTCGTTTCGGGTGCTATCGCAGGGAATCCCTAAGTTTATAATTTCTTTATCCTGCTTTTCCGTAGGTAACGCCAAAAAGGTTTGCATCACATTGATTGGCGTGCCGAACGAGGAGAGCAGGCTGAATTTTTTCAATTCTTCGGGGGTAAATTCGATCCCGTAGTGTTCGCCCATCTTTTTTAGGACTTCTAATCGGTCGGGCTGTTTGTCTAACGACATATACACTTTCCCGTTAGGCTCTACCAATACCGACACAATGTTGGTTTCCGGGATCTTAATTTCCGACACCGACTGCGGCGGATTCACCTGTACCGGCTCTTTCTGTACGAACGTCGCCGTCAACATAAAGAATGTTAACAACAATACCGTCACGTCGCTCATGGCAGTCATGTCAATAAAGGTAGATTGCTTTTTTATTTTTTTACTCATAGTCGTTTGTTGATATTGTTGAGCGTGGTTGTTTACTTTTCCCTGTGATTTGTCGTTTCAGCGCCGGATTGTCTATCATTCTCCATTATTTTACCACCTGACAAAACAAGATCGAATGATAAACAATCTGACCCCTCTACGATTCAAATCAAATTAATATAATGTAAACACGAACACCACTCAACCATTAAACAATAAACCAATTATTTGTTGCCTGAGAAAGTTTGCACCAGAAAAGCGCCGATTTCGTCAATACTATGCGTAATGCCGTCGATTTTTGTTGTAAAATAGTTGTATGAAATAACTGCGCAAGCCCCTGTTGCAATACCAAAAGCGGTATTTACCAGGGCCTCGGAAATACCGGTAGAGAGGGCTATGGAGTCCGTACCGCCTGCGCCAGCCAAGGCGGCAAACGACCGGATCATCCCGATAACCGTTCCGAGTAGTCCCATCAACGTTCCTAAGGTAGTAATCGTGGCGACGACCGGAAGATTTTGTTCCAACGCCGGAAGTTCCAGCATCGTGGCTTCTTCCAAGTCTTTGCGGAGCGCCAATTGGCGTTCTTCTTTTGTTAATTGCGGGTTGGCGCTTACTTCCGAATACGTCCGTAACGAACTCTTTACCACATTGGCTACGCTGCCTTGTTGCGCATCGCATAATGCACTGGCTGTTTCCACATCGTTTTGATCTAACGATTTTTTTACGGCTACGACAAATTTTTGCAGGTTCTTTTTCCCTTTCGCTTTACTGATGGCAAAGAAGCGCTCAACACTCAATGCCAATACTGTCAGCAGTAAGGTTTGGATAACCGGCACGATAATTCCTCCTTTGTAAATGGTACCCAACAAGTCTCCTTGTACCGGATGATTATTCGGGTCTCTGTTTATAAAGTGCGAAGGGTCGCCGTATACGAATTCGTAAATCACATAGGCTAAGATTGCGCACAAAAGAATAATCGGGAATGCGGAGATTCCAAGACTTTTTTTACCATTACCACTTTTGGGGGTTTTAGTTTTTTTCATAATGTTTAATTTTTTTATTGTTTTTAATTTTAATTTATGTATTACTGTAACTATTTTATAAATTGAAGCGTCAAAGTTATGTTTTTTTTTTGAAATACAAAAAAAAATCTCATTTTTTGTTTTCTAAATATTATTTGGGCGCGATTATATTTTTGCTTAAATGTTATACATCTCTAACAAATAGTCATCTACAAAACATTGAAACCAGCATATAAAATCCGGTAGCCAGTAGGGCGCTTACCGGAATAGTCAGCACCCATGCCCAAAGCAGGTTGACGGTAATACCCCACCGGACGGCGGAAAGCCGCTTGACCGCGCCAACGCCGACGATAGCGCCTGTAATTGTATGGGTGGTACTTACCGGGATTTTCAATATTTCGGTCAAAAACAATGTCAGCGCACCGGCTGTTTCGGCCACCACGCCTTCGAGCGGCGTTACTTTGGTAATGCGCGATCCCATGGTTTTGATAATGCGCCAGCCGCCCGACATCGTTCCTAATGCAATAACGGAGAAACAGGCAAACGGCACCCAGTTTGGAATAGCGGTAATATCGGAAATCCCGATGGCGACGCCGTTTTTATACGCGGCAAATAAGGCAGCCGCAATAATGCCCATGACTTTTTGCGAGTCGTTCAATCCGTGTCCGATGCTGAACAGGCCCGAAGAGACCAATTGCAGGCGCTTGAACCACTTATTGGCTTTATGCGGGTTCGCCCGCCGGCAAATCCAAAACACGATGGTCGTAATGAGAATGGAGGTAATCATTCCGATAAGCGGCGCCAGAATAATAAATGAGGCTATACGAATCACCACGCCCGTATGGATGGCTCCGAAACTTAAACTGCTTACAATGGCGGCTCCGGCAAAGCCGCCAATGAGCGTATGCGACGAGGACGACGGAATGCCGAACCACCATGTGAGCAAATTCCAACTGATGGCGGCCAGCAAGCCGGATAGAATGACAGGCAATGTAATAAATTGTTCCAGTACGGTTTTGGCAACGGTGTTGGCAATGCCAAATTCTCCTATAACGTATTTGGCAATAAAGAAAGCGACAAAATTAAATACCGCCGCCCAAATGACCGCCCAAAAGGGCGTCAAAACCTTTGTCGATACAATCGTCGCTATAGAGTTGGCCGCATCGTGGAAACCGTTGATGTAGTCAAACAGGAGTGCAAGAATAATGATAATTACAAGTAAAGTCATAGCGAGGAAAGTAAATTAAATCGGTATCTGCTGTAACATAAAAACGGTTGCCAGAGGGGGTCTTATCTGCTGTTATGCGTATTTTACCACGATGGTTTTGATAATTTTCCCTACGCTGTCGGCTTTGTCGGTCGCGCGTTCGATTTCCTGCATAATTTCTTTCAGTTTTACCAATACGATCGCATTTTTTTCCGTTTCAAAGATGTTCAGGATAAAGTGTTCATAGACATCGTCGGCTTCGTTTTCCACCTTGTGCAGTTCCGAGCAAATTTCCTTGACTGATTTTGGGCTTTTTTTCATTGTGTCCAGTTCGTTGACGGCTGTCCGTATCAGTCCGCAGCCTTTTTGCAGGAGCAATGCTAATTGTACGGATTGTTCGGGCATGTAGTCGGGTTTGTATAAGACGACCCGTTTGGCGGCGCTGTTCATGCTGTCGAGTACGTCGTCCATTTTTTCGCCCAGTGCGTTAATGTCTTCGCGGTCGAATGGCGTAATGAATGTATTATTCAATTCATCGAAGAGCAGGCCAAGGTAGTTGTCGCCCCGTGTTTCCAATTGCTTAATTTGTGTATACAGACGCTTGTGGGCTTCCTTATCGGTAGCCCGGGTTAATTCTGTAAATACTCCCGAGCATGTCAGCAGGTTGTCGGACATGTCGCTTAATATGGGATAAAACTTATTTCCCTGCGGGATTAATTTTCTAAAAACCGTGTTGAGTTGCATAAAACATTTTTTGGTTTAGGCTTGCAAATGTAAAAAGAAGCCAAGAATAAAGAGGCCTCCATTTTTAAATTTAACAATACGATAATATATTTGTTACGCTTGTTTTTGCGCTCCATTATCGCATTTGTCCCTGTGGCTATAGCGTTTGCGCAAGCCGGATAAGGGGGCGCTGTGTGTTGGGCGGGCAGTTGCTACGGGCATGGTCGGCGGGTTGGTCAGTCGATAAATCGCACTTCTTTAAACAGGAATGTTTCGGTTTGTCCCTGTTCGTTTTGCAGCAAGAGTTCGCCGGTATGCCTTACGCCGGTTATTTTGGCGCGGAATCGTTTAGCGTCTGTTTCAAACCAGTGCCATTCGTTTCGCCGGTAAAGCAGCGACCGGTAGTCGTCGTCGATGGATTGGAGGTCGCCAAGGCGAAGGCGTTCGTAGGGGTTGAGGATACAGTCTATCAATTCCGGCAAGATTTGTTGCAGGTCGAAGGTTTGGCCGGTTTCCAGACACATGGAGGTTGGGTTGGGGGCGTCTGAGAGAAATCGTTTCTGATTTACATTTAAGCCGACGCCGACGATGGTCGTCGCGATGCTGTGGCCGGCGATTTGGTGTTCGATAAGGACGCCGGCGATTTTTCTGTGCGCAACATACATGTCGTTCGGCCATTTTATGGCGGGTTCTATCCGGTAGCGTTGCAGGAAGCGGGCGATGCCCAGTGCGACGATTTTGGAGATGTAGAATTGCGCTTCGGCCGGGAGCCAGTCCGGTCGGAGGAGGAGTGAGCAGGTGATGTTTTTATGGGGTTCGCTTTCCCATTTGTTGTTTTGCTGTCCTCGTCCGGCGGTTTGCACCCGCGCCGCCCATACGCTTCCTTCCGGTGCGTCGGCGGCGTGGCTGGCGGCGTAGCGGTTTGTAGAATCGATTTCGGGAATCCAGCGGATCGTCGTCGTGTTTTCTGTGTGCGGGGCGTCGGGCAGGGGACGTTCGTTCATTTTCTCGTGGGGGCCGGTTTGTTTCTTTTTTTCACGGACGGTTCAGCTTGTTTTCGTCAATCCCAGTTCCTGCGCTTTTTTTTCCATGAGGCCATAGGCTTCGTCGTAGTTGTTGGAGATGAGTCCGTCGAGGATGGCGTTTTTGATGTATTCTTTTATTTCGCCTATGGCGGGAGATGGGGCGAGGTTGTATGTTTGCATGATCAGTTCGCCGGTGATGGGGGGCTGGAAGTTACGGATGGCGTCTTTTGCTTCGACTTCGGTCAGTTTTTCGCGAACGAGTTGGAAGTTGCCGAGGTGTCGCCGGACGGTTTGTTCGTTTTTCGAGGTGATGTCGGCTTCGCAGAGGAGCATGAGGTCGTCGATGTCGTTTCCGGCGTCGAAGAGCAGTCGCCGTACGGCGGAGTCGGTAACTTCTTCTTGGGAGAGGATGATTGGCCGGAGGTGGAGTTGGATGAGTTTTTGTACGTATTTCATTTTTTCGTTCAGCGGGAGGCGGAGTTGCTGGAATATTCCGGGGATCATTTTAGCGCCGAGAAATTCGTGTCCGTAGAAGGTCCATCCGGTTTCGGGGTCGTAGTGTTTGGTGGCGGGTTTGGCGATGTCGTGGAGGAGGGCAGCCCATCGGAGCCAGAGGTTTCCCCGTTTTTGGGCGACGTTGTCGAGGACTTGTAGTGTGTGGTGGAAGTTGTCTTTATGCCCTTTACCTTCGACGGTTTCGACGCCTTTGAGGTTGTAGATGGCGGGGAGGATGTCGGCGAGGAGTTCGACCCGGTCGAGGAGATAGAATCCGACGGATGGTTTTTCCGAGAGGATTATTTTGTGGAGTTCTGTGGTAATTCGTTCGGCGGCGACGATTTTCATTCGTTTGCGGTTTCGCTTGATGGCTTCGATGGATTCGGGGACGATGGTGAAGCCTAACTGGGAGGCGAACCGGATGGCTCGGAGCATCCGGAGGGGGTCGTCGTTGTAGGTTACGTCGGGGTCGCCTGGGGTTCGGAGGAGCCCCATCTGGAGGTCGCGGACGCCGTTGAAGGGGTCGATCAGGTTGCCGTAGTCTTCTTTTTGGAGGCTAAAGGCCAGGGCGTTGATGGTGAAGTCGCGGCGTCGCTGGTCGTCTTCGAGGGTTCCGGTTTCGACGAGTGGTTTTCGGGATTTGGCGCGGTAGGATTCGCGCCGTGCGCTGACGAAGTCGATTTCGCGGCTGTCGCATCGGAGCATGGCGGTGCCGAAGTTTTTAAATACGGATACGGGGGTTCGCAGTCGTTTGCCGACGGCGGTTGCGACGTCGATGCCGCTTCCTTCGACGACGATGTCGATGTCTTTCGAGGGTCGCTGGAGGAAGCAGTCGCGGACGTATCCGCCAATGACGAATGCTTTCATGCCCAATTTTTCGGTTTCATTGGCGACGAGGTTGAAGATAGTATGTTCTAAAAAGTTCATTTTTTTAACACGGATGATTGTTACGGTTTATTTTTTTTACGGGTTGTATTTTGCTTCTTTGAGCAGTTGCTGTGCGTTGTCGAGGCGCATGAGTTCCGGGAGGTTGCAGTTTTTTTGCCGGAGGTATCGACAGACAATTCGGTAGCCGATCCAGTTGGCGGCTTTACCGGGCGAGTCGGTCGGGAATCCGGGGGTGAACGGGGCGTCGGCGGCGTATTTCTGGATGGTGAAGGGGGCTGTTACGAACAGGAGTCGTTCTTCTATGAGGTGTTGCCAGAGGGTTCGTTCGTTGTCGAGGCACCATTGGAGTTGTTCGGGGCGAAATCCGAGGAGGTCTTCTATGGGTTTGTCGGGCATACAGCGTCGGAGTGCGTAGAGGTTTTTTCCTTCGTAGATGATTCGGGCGAGCAGGGTAGCTTCCTGTCCGAACGGTTCGGGGTATTCGCCGTTGATCCATGTTTGGAGGCAGAGCGGGGCAATTCGTTCGGGGCGCATGTTGTATCGGAGGTATCGTGCTTTTCCGAGTCGTTCGTAGAGGGGGCAGTCGGCGCCCAGGAACTGGTCGAGGCTGACGCCGACGGCGCTGTCGGTGAGCATGAGGGCTTCGTTGAAGCCGGATATGTAGGTGTAGATATGGGGTACGGGGGCGTCGGGGAAGTAGTATTTAAAGTGTTTGAATGCGTCGGCAAGTTCGTCGAACAGGGGCTGGGGTCGGGCGTATGTTTGGCGGACGCGGCGGTAGGCGCTGTCGACGACGGGGTGGTGCAGAAATCGCCGGACGGTTTCGCAGTAGAGGGGGTTGCGGCTTTCGCCGGCGCGGATGACGCCGGTGTTGTAGGATTCAAAGAAGGCGCCGTATTTTTCGCGGATGCGCGGGAGCGCTCGGCATTCGGCATCGTCGATCAGGGCGTAGAGGTCTTCTTCCAGACGTTCGACGACCAGCGGCAGGTCGATGTCCGCAATTTCGCGTTCCTGCGACCGGCATCCGATCAGGCACAGGAGTAATAGCAGTAGGGCTGGTGTTTTCATTTTTTTCCTCTCTCTAATTGTTTTGCAAATTTACATGAAAATTTTGAATTTACATACAGAGGGGGGAAAAATTAGGAGTTATGCGAATCAGCCGTTAAAAATGAATGATGATTTACGTTGCGCCTTTGTCCGTAGGACAATAATAGCAATAGACAACCGAACGCCGAGCGCCCCGTTTCCCCGTAAGGGATATATGTTAATGCCCTACGGGCAATGGATGCATTGTTCATCATTGTTCTATTGCTATGGTTGCCCTACGGGCAATGGATGCATTGTTCATCATTCGTTCTATTGCTATGGTTGCCCTACGGGCAATGGATGCATTGTTCATCTTTGTTCTATTGCTATGGTTGCCCTACGGGCAATGGATGCATTGTTCATCTTCGTTCTATTGCTATGGTTGCCCTACGGGCAAGTTCCCGCTCTCCGTCGGCTGAAGCCGACGGCAATTGTTCATTGTTCATTTTTCATTGAAATAAGGTAATAAGAGGTTTCGGGGGGCGTGTTGTGCAAGGGCTACTACCGTTGTTTTGTTTTTTAAATAAGGGGGAAATAAGGTTGGCGGCCAACGGCTCAGGCCAATGAAGAATGAATAATGAACAATTGGCCTGCGGCGGTCGCGCCGCCTCGTCGTCATTGCGGGGAATGGCAGGCGGGCGTTACACTGCTGCAGGCGGGCGTTGCACTGCTGCAGGCGGACGTTGCACTGTTGCAGGCGGGCGTTGCACTGCTGCAGGCGGGCGTTACACTGTTGCAGGCGGGCGTTACACTTTCGCAGGCGGGCGTTGCACTTTCGCAGGCGGACGTTGCACTGCTGCAGGCGGGCGTTACACTGTTGCAGGCGGGCGTTGCACTTTCGCAGGCGGGCGTTACACTTTCGCAGGCTTACGCTACACTTTCGCAGGCTTACGCTACACTTTCGCAGGCTTACGCTACACTTTCGCAGGCTTACGCTACACTTTCGCAGGCTTACG
>JAIRMW010000094.1 GCA_031258415.1 Prevotellaceae bacterium | reverse complement strand
TAGCGCCGGAACGCCGAGGCCGCAAAGCGGACGTAGTTCGCCAGTCCCCGCGTTTCGGAAGCGTTAAAACGAGCGCCTACCAGAGCGTCGAAGCCGACGCCGGCGGTGCAGAAAAAGAAGCGGTCGTTGATACGCGCGGCGTCGACGGGCTGCACCCGGAAGCGGTTGATGAGGTCGAGGGCTTTCCGTGCGTTCATCGGGATTTTCAGGTGGCGTGCCAGTCCGTTGCCCGACCCTGCGGGAATAATCGCGAGGGCGGCGGGGGTGTGCATCAGGGCGCGTGCGACTTCGTTGACCGTGCCGTCGCCGCCGACGGCCACCACGACGTCGCAACCCGCATCGACACAGCGTTTCGCTTGCCGGTAGGCGTCGCCGGCACAGCGGGTGGCGTAGAGGCTCGTTTCGCAGCCGGGCAGCAGTCCGCCGACCTCGCCGGTACGCGCCCAGGCCGCCTGCCGACGGCGCGTTCCCGACCGGGGATTGACGATGAAGGCTACGCTACGCATCCGGCGTCGGCGTCGACCGGACGACTTTAATAAAAATGTCGTTCATGGAGGGTATCAGTTCGCGGAATGCGGTGATTTCGACATGCGGCAGGAGCTGTTGCAGGAGTTTGCCGGCGGTCTGGCCGGGCTGTAGCCGGATGATCGACGTAGGGCGGCGGCTCGTTTCGTCGGGGTCGGCGACGGTATATTCCGGTACGAACGGCGCGAGGTCGACGGCGTCGCGGCAGGTGATTTCAACGGCGTTGTCGCCATACTGCCGGCGGATTTCGTCGAGCCGCCCCGAGAGGACTACGCGCGAGCGGTTAATCAGCGACAGGTCGTCGCACAGTTCTTCGACCGACGACATGTTGTGGGTCGAGAAGATAATCGTGCTGCCGGCGGCTTTCAATGCGAGGATTTCTTCTTTCAGGAGTTGGACGTTGATCGGGTCGAAGCCGCTGAAGGGTTCGTCGAAAATGAGCAGCGGCGGGCGGTGCAGGATGGTTACAATAAACTGTACCTTTTGCGCCATGCCCTTGGAGAGTTCTTCGACCTTCTTGTTCCACCAGCCTCCGATGTCGAAGCGGTCGAACCAGCGTTTCAGTTCGCTGACGGCGTCGTGGCGCGAGAGTCCCTTCAGGCGCGCCAGATAGATGGCCTGTTCGCCGACTTTCATTTTCTTATACAGTCCGCGTTCTTCGGGGAGGTATCCGATTTGATAGACGTCGTCGGGAGCGAGCGGACGGCCGTCGAAGCGCACCGTTCCGCTGTCGGGCGCCGTAATTTGGTTGATGATGCGGATGAGCGTCGTTTTGCCGGCGCCGTTAGGCCCCAGCAGGCCGAAGATATGCCCCTTGGGGACGGCGACGCTTACGCCGTCGAGCGCTAAATGGTGCGCATAGCGTTTGGTTACATTCTCTGTTTCCAGTACATTCATGGTCGATGATTTATTTTTTACAAAGATACGAATATAGTTGAAAGTAGAACGTCGGCCTTGCTTTGCGATGCTCGATACTCGACTTTGCGATGCTTGATGCTCGACCCGCGACGCCAGTCGAGTATTGAGTATTGAGTATCGAGTATTGAGTATCGAGTATCGAAAATCGAAAATCGAAAATCAATTACCGATTCCTTCAGGGGGATTGGTTAATGCGCAAGGTATTTCGCCGTGCGGCTGAGGCGGTGCGTATGCAGCGTCTTCCCGTCGGCGTCGACGACGGAGAGGCGTATTTCCTGCGGGTCGACGACGGCGTCGAGGCGGGTACGGTTGGCGTTCACGAGGATGGGAAAGCGGTTGTTGGCGTCGCCTTTGTCAAGGAAGAGGTAGCGGTGCAGATGTCCGCAGAGCATGAGGTCGATGCCGGCGTCGTTGAGGATGGGCATAAAGAGGCGGGCGATTTCCCTCATGCCGTGCCAGTGGTTTGCTTTCCATGCGGGGGGCATGTGCAGGATGACGATTTTCACCGGGGCTTCCTTGAAGGCGTCGGAGGCGACGACCTTCCGGAGCCAGTCGGCCTGCTCTTCGCGCAGGCGGTCGGTCAGGGCGAGGCCGTAGTAGCGGATGTCGCTGTCGGGTTTGTCTTCGCCGCAGTCGAGGGCGATGAAGAAGGCGGGGCCGTGGCGGAAGGTGTAGTAGGGCTGGCCGGTGGCGGTGGGGAAGTAGCGCATATAATCGTAGGAAGCGGCGCCGCGGTGTTCGTGGTTGCCGCGGACGGCAAAGAGCGGTAAGAACGGGGCGAAGCGCTGGCCGGCCGTCTTCAGGTAGCCGTCGACGATTTGCTGCGTCGATTCGATCTGGGAGAGCATGTCGCCGTTAAAGATCATGAAATGATTGTTGAGGGCGCCGACGTCGGCGGTGAGTTTTCGGAAGAGAGAGTCGTCGCCGTGGATGTCGTTGAGCATCGAGAACCGGCATTCGGGACGGGCGGCGTCGAGCGTGGTTACCGTATAGTGTCGCTGTTGCAGAAGGTCGTTGCCGAAGGCTTCGCCGAAGACCATTCGCCGGTTGCCGGCATTGAGTAGCAGGGCTTGCTGGTAGAGGCGGTAGCGGTAGGCGGTTCCGGGGGCGAGGCCGGTAATGCGGACCGTATGCAGGTCGCCAACCGGTCGGCGGCCATAGACGGACTCGTAGTACTTCGGGCGTTCGCAGGCGTAGAAATGAGAGCCGTCGTCGGGGGCTACTTCGACCCATACGACCGCGTCGGTCGTCGTTTTCCAGACGACGGTAAATTCGGTTTCGCCGGCGGCTTGAATCCATGGGCCGCAGGCGATGCGTGCGGATACAAATTCCTGCGCCGCAAGCGGGGCGACGTACAGGAACCCGGCGAGCAGGACGAGCGCCGGTTTGAGGGGGAGGTGCTGTTTCATCGTTTGTTTCATCGTTTGTTTTATCGTTTATTTCATTTACATTCGCATACAATGGTTACAGGGCCTAACAGTCCGGACGATTGCAGGGGACTGTCGGGGGAGAACGGGATGTTGGTGCGGGTCGTCCGTTCGTTTTCGGGCAGGGCGGCGTCGCCCACCAGCCGGTTGTTCCAGTTGTTGATTACGTCTATCTCCAGTTGGTTATCCCCGCGCCGTATGGCTTGCGTAATTTCGACGCGCCAGGGATTCGTCCACACTACGCCAAGGTCGTGGCCGTTTAAGCGTACGCGGGCAATCTCTTTGACGGTTCCCAGGTCGAGGTACAGGGGGCGCGTCGGGACGACGTCGAGGCGAAAGGTTTGGCTGTAGACGGCTTTCCCGGAGTAGAACCTGACGCCGGGTTCTTCGCGCCGTGTCCAGTCGTCGAGCTGTTCGAAGCGTAGCTGTGGCGGGGCGCCGCGGGTCGTATCGAACGCGACGTTCCAGGGGCCGGCGAGGGTTTTGAGGGTTTCCCGTACGGGAAATGCGCTCCGTCGCGACGCCGGCGTTTTTTGCGACGCCGTCGGGAATACGACAAAGTAGGACTGGAAGCCGGCAAACGTCATCGGCATGACGGTGCGCCCGCGATGCAGCGAATAGTCGTCGACGGAAAAAATCCGACCGGCGACCGGGTCCCACAGTTCGGGCCGGCGGCCTGCCATGCGAAAGGTGCAGCGCGTCTGTTGCGGGTTTTTGTCCAAGTTGGCTATAAAATAGACGTCCGCCTCTTCGGTAGCGCGATGAATAAAGTCGATCGACGGGCTGTCGGTTTCAAAATCGGGGTCGACGCCGTCGTGCAGGAGAATGTCGCGCACGGGTTTTCCGAAGCATACCCGGCCTTTTCCGTAGCGGCGTTCGGGTTGCTCGGCGCCGGCGGCGCGTCCCCACAGTTCGGCGGACAGTTGTTGAATTTGCGCGTCGGCGTCGGGATAGTTTTTCAGTCCCGCCGCGCGTACGGGGGGGACGCCTGTTATCGTGGCGCCGGCGGCGACTAAGGCGGCTATTTTTTGCAGCACCTCAACCGGCATAGCCACATTTTCGGGTAACACCAGAACACGGTACTGCATGCCGTCGGGCAGGCGGAGGCGCCCGTTTTTCACTGCGAGGCGTTGCAGCAGCGCCTCTTCATTGCATACGTCGTAGTCGTAGCCTTTGCCCAATGAGGGCATCGCCTGCTTGGGATCCACGATATTAGGAGCGCCGTCGCCATTATAAAACAGGGCGTCGGCCACAAAGAGGCCCTGCCGCAACAGGTGCTGGCAACGTCCGATATACTGCAGGAAATCGCCGGCCATCTCCCACCAGGTCACATTGGGATTGAAATGGGTACCGGCGTAGTATTCGTATCCGGGCAGTCCGTCGTCGGGGCAGGTGGCCGTGGAGGTATGGATCAGTATCCGGTTTATTCCTTCGCAGAATGCCCGGTCGGTCGCCTGTTTCAGCGAGGCCGGCGAGTCGGTCCAGTGCCGGTAGGTGGTATATGCTTCGGCGGAGGCGGTCGTTTTCCCATAGATGTGCGCGGCGGAGGCGACCATTTTCGTTACTTTGTTTTGCCCCTGCTCTAAGCGGCTTTGGGCGTAGGGCAATGCCAGCCCGCCTTCCTGATCGTGCCGGATGCCCAACCAAAATTCGCCGGCGGGGAAATCGCTTCGGCCAAGGTTTTTTAATCCGTCCATACACATCGTTCCCGAACGGCTCGGGCCGGCCGATTCGTTTTGCACGCTTAGCCCGTGGCGGTGGCACCATGCGGCAAAGCGTCCGTAATGGGCGTCGGCCATGCAGTCGGCTACGGTTTTGCGGTAATCGTGCAGGAAGCGGTCGCCGACGTCGGCGCTGCCGACGATGTAGCCGGCAAACACCGGCAAGTAGGGCGTGGGGTCGTAGCCGCGGTAGTGTCGGAAGCGGTCTAACAGATCGGCCGTCCAGTTTGGAAAGCCGTCTTCAAAGCTGTCGTCGCAGAAGAACTTTAGCCGGCAGCGGGCTTTGCGGGCTTCTTCGAGCAGCGTCATCCCGAGCGTTTCACATTGCCGGTCGATGCCCATGCTGTTGAGCCAGCCGACCGAGAGCCCGTCGGCTTCGGGTTGGGCGATCGACAGGCGGGAGCCGGTCATGCGGTGTCCGGTACGGATGATCACCCAATGGCCTTCGGGGACGTCCCAGCGCAGCACGCCGTCGGCGTCCATTTGAGCGGTCAAATCAATCACCTGCGAGACATTCACCGGCCGGTCGTCCGGGCGAGCCGGTATCGGTTCCAATGTGGGCGACATAATTTGATGCGCCGGCGCATGGTTGCTGGCGTCTTTGCGGTTTGTTTTGGCCGGAAGCAGTTGCTTTCGTTCGTCGTCCAGCATAGAATGGACGCCGTCGGGCAGCCGGAAGGCGACCACCGCCGTGTCGCGGTAGTCCAATTGCTCCAAGGGCAAATCGATATACTCCTTATAGCCAGGCGGGTTGAATACGTGGTCGTAGCCGCTCCTGTGGCCGGGCAGGGGCAGTGGCTCCGCGAACGTCGCCGGGCCTTCGACATGCCGTTCCGACTGTAGAAACCACCTGCCGGCCATTTCGGGCGTAATCCACGGGCCGCCCATACACCATCCCGACGAGAGGTTTACGCCTACTTCAATGCCGTGGCGTTTGGCCTCCGTAAGCGCGAAGCGAAACAGCGCTTTCCATTCGTCCGACAGGAAGGGCACGCCCGCCGGCATATTGCGCCCCGCCGAATTAACCAGCAGCAGTTCATTGAGGCCTTT
The DNA here is from genome assembly GCA_031258415.1 of Prevotellaceae bacterium. Classification (GTDB taxonomy): domain Bacteria; phylum Bacteroidota; class Bacteroidia; order Bacteroidales; family UBA932; genus JAIRKX01. The sequence continues at coordinate 19,343 of JAIRMW010000094.1, read as the reverse complement.
CTGTTTAAATTCAAAGAGGTCGCGAGCAATCCCCTCCCTGTTGACGCGCCCGTTGAGCCACCACCAGTAGCATCCCGGCAGCGCCCCGGCCGGCGGCGTGAGAAAGGCTTTTCGTAGCGCACCGGTTCCGTTCATCGCACAGGATACGAAAGGCCAGCCGCCGCCCGCCAGCGCCAGCGCAGCGACCGACCCGGATTGGATGAATTGCCGTCTGTTCATCGTCAATATCTTTCGGCGGTTGTCAGATTGGTGATGATTTCGGTTTGCGAGCAGGTGCGACCGAAGGGGTCGGTGGCGCGTATTTCGATGGTTCGGGCCTGCGGGTTTTTCAGGGTATGCAGGTAGGCGTGCTTGTTGTTCCCATTGCCTGTGGCGCCGTAGTTCCCCGGTATTCGGTTCAGTACTCCGACATGATAGCCGGCCGCAAACGCATCGATCAGGGTGGAGAGTTTCGTCAGGGCGCCGGCCGGCACGCCGTCTTCAAAGGCTTCGATCGTCCATCCGGCGTCGGCATTCCAGACGTTGGCAATGATGTTATAGCCCCGGTTATAGGAGAAATAGCCGTAAGGCCCTCCGAACCGGGTATCGCCCCAATGCAGGCGGATTTGAAAATCCTTAGGGTAGTTGGTCGATTTATAGAACCAGTCGGTAAGTTGCGTGCCGTGCACCGTATAGACGGCATACCCGTTGGGCGTCCCGTCGCAGTTCACGGTCGATTTCCACCATGCGCCGCAGGCTGCTCCGTGAATATGTTCGTAGATATTGACCGGGTTGGTGATTTGGAAGTTTTCATTATAGTGCGTATGCCCTACCATAAAATGCACCTGACTGTAGTCTTTCAATAACGCAAAGAATGCGCTGCGGTTTTTGAAGTCCATATTATGCCGGATGGGAATATGGTAGTACACGATAATCATCCGGTCTTTGGGAACGTACTGCAAATCCTGTCGCAGCCATTCTATCTGGTAGTCCTCGAGGCCGCCGGAGTAGTCGCTGCTGTTGGTGAAGATCACATTGTCGAGGGCGACGAAGTGGACGCTGCCGCGGTTCCACGAGTAGTTCGTCGGGCCGAAGACGGCGGTGTAGGCGTTGGCGTCGCGGGGCGTGGAGGCGCTGCCCCCGGCCTTGTCGTGGTTGCCGATGACGGTAAAGTAGGGCATGGCCAGCGAGCCGGTTACATTGCGCATATTGGCGAGCAGGTTGGGTTTGTCGCCTACCGTATCGCCGAGTACCAGCCCGTAGCAGGGTAGCGCAGAGGCCTCAAGGAAGGCTTTCAAATCGGGCAGCGTCTCGTTTTTATAGCGCTCGATGTCCGCGTCCGACGTAACTTGCGGGTCGCCGATACACACCAGCGTGAAGTCGTTCTCGACGTCCGGGCGTTTTTCGAGGTTGAAATTATAGCGCTTGCTTCCCTGCGTAATGGCGGTAAAAAAAGATGCCGCACTGGAAGTTTTGCTTGCTCCGTTCACCGCGTATGCCGCCGGCACGGAATAAAAGACCACTTTGGCCTGCACGTTTTTTTTCATCTGGTAGACGCCATTGGCGTCGGTCAGCACGCAGCTGTATCCGTCGCTCACGGTTACGCCGGCCACCGGGTTTCCGTGCTGGTCGAGGAGGGAGCCATACAGGTCCATTCCCGGCTGGGGGGTGATGGCCGGATGTACGGGCGCATTCGTTGTCGGATCGTCGTCCGTTTTTTTGGTACAGGCAAGCAGTCCGGCCGTTACTAAGCCGAGGCTTCCATAGAGACTGTTTTTAATAAATATACGTCGATTCATCATAGAGGTTGAAAAATGAAGAGTGAATAAAAAGAAGCAACCGACGGCAGAGCGCCGGTTGCTTCCGTGCTTACAGGTCAGCGGACAATCATCACCGGCGCGTCGGCGCCGGCTTCGGGCAGCGCGCTTTCGATGTCCGACAGCCGGGCGGTACGGGCAAGGCCGTACTGTTCGAGCCAGTTTTTCGGTTCCAGCAGGTAGACGGTGCGGACTTCGCGCGGTTGAATCCAACTGTTGTCGGTATCGAGCTCGCCGGCAAACTTAATGAATGTGCTGCAATCGCGTCCGTTGGCCTTGCCCGACGCGAGGCTGCAAGGCAGCCCCATCGTGAGTTCGGGTTGCCCGCCGCGGAGGAAGCCGCTGTTGGAGCCTTGCCCGAAGTAGGGTTGCGCTTCGCCGGTAGTCAGGTTGACCGGGCTGTACAAATCGTTCAGCGGGACGGTATAGCCGATGCTGTTGGCGCTGTAGTTCGCCGCGCCTTCCGCATTTTCGCCGAAGAAGACCACGTCGATGGGCATGGTATGCTCATCGACTTCCGTCCCTTGATAGACCGCAATCCCGTCGACGCCGAACGTGCCGGGGTAGGCCGACGGGTTGGGCGAGTTGCTCAAGAGATTGGAGTTGTTGGTCGTCGTCGCATTGCCGACCTCGTCGTCGCCGGCTTCGCTGATGTAGGATTTTGTCCGTATCCATTTGGCGTCGCGTATACTGGTGATGCCGCCGGTGGTCTGCGTAGCGCCTGCGTTCTGCGGCGCCCAGGCGGGAATTTCTATCGGATGCCCCGTCCACACTTTGCCTTGCACCGAGCCGTCGAACGACGACGCCGTAGTGTTGGTCGCATTGGACGAATAGCCGTTCAGCGCCTTCGCCATCCCGCCGATATAGAAGAACTCGCCCCGGGCGACCGATCCCTGCGTTAGGTTGAACTTGTAGGTTCGGCTGCCGCCTTCTATCCACGCTTTACCTGTAGGCGTCTGCGTACTGGTGTTCCGGGATACGATGACGGAGTAGGGCGTTACCGCAAAGTTGATCGCCTTGACGGCCATCAGTTGGATGTATTCGTAGCCGTCGCCATGCAGGTTGGCATTTTCATTGGGATTATACCAGCTGACGGTCATACTCGTATTGCAGTCGCTGCCGCGCGGGTCGGTCATGACGCCGGTAACTAATACGGCTCCGGGGAAGTATCGTTTTCCGTCGGAGACTACGGCGGTGGTCAGCGGGGCGATGGTGGTATGCGTATAGCTGACGGTAAACGTAACCGCGAGGGGGCCGGGGGTGTAGGCTATTCCCGTAAGGGGAATGGCGATTACGCCGTCGGGCGCGCCGAGGATGGTTATCTGCCGGCTCCGAATGTCGTCGATCGCGTCGGCGCCGGCGACGTCGGCCGAGAGCAGGAACTGTTCGCCGGCGACCGCATTGGAATAGGGAATATTCAGCGTAATGCCCGACACGTCTTTCGTGGCGATGATCGGCGACGACAGCGTGGGGGCGCCGAATACGATCCCCGGTTTCCGTGCGATTGTGGCATGGACGACGGTCGACGGGGCGCCCGGGAAGGACGAGGTAACCGTGAACGCCACCGCTCCGTAGGTCGAGGGGCTGCCGGCGAGGGGTATTTCAAAGGCGCCCTGAACGCCGGTCAGGGCTACGGGGTAGTCGACGACCGGCAGGATGCCCGCCGCCGCCGCGCCCGACACGGCGACCGAGACGGTGAACGTTTCGGAGCCTAAGGCATTTCGGTACGGGACGCTCAGGACGACGCCCTCGAACTCCGTCTCGGAGACCAGCGTCCCCAGCACGGCGGGTTCTTCAAAGGCTACGATTTTGTGCTGGACGACCGCTATGGAGAGCGTTTTGTTATCGGCCACGATGGTGATTTTGTCCTGACGTTCGTCGCCCGCATTCCGGCCGGCCGACACGTGTATTTCCTGCCATGTCGCGCCGTCGCCGACGCCTTCGGTCGGCGTGATCGCGAGCCAGCTGTCGTCGCTGTAGACGCTCCACGGGGCGTTGGCGCAGATCAGAAAGGTTTGCGACGAGGCTTGGTAGCCGAACGTCAGCCGGTCGCTGTCTTTCATCAGAAAGACGCCGTGGCGGAGGTCGCCCGTATCGTCTTGACAGGCGTATGCGGAGGCGGCGATGGCTACGCCCCACAGGAGTCGGAGTATTATTTTCATTCGTTTCATTGTCGTATTTCATTAATTGGTTAAAAACTTGGTGGCTTCGGGGATTTCTTCGACGATGGCTGTCGTGGCGTTGGCGCCGTCGCCGGCGGTATTTTTACAGCGTACATAGGCCGGCGTCCGGGGCGTGATCCATTCTAAGGCGTTGACTTCGCCGCCCAGCGCGCAGTACCAGCCGTCGTCGGCGCCCGGCGGCGGCGTGGTTACCGCCCATGTGTTGCCGCCCTGCCCGAAGTAGGGTTGCGGCGTACCGTCGGCGGCCAGCCGGCTGTAGTGGTCGTTGGTAGGCACCTGAAAGACGAGTTTCGTCAGCGAGGAGCCATAGAATATGGCGTCCATCGGCACGGTGTTTTCGTCGATGCCGGTACCCCGGAATACGGCGATCCCGTCGGCGGCCTCGTGGACGAGCGGCGTGCCGGTCGTCCAGTTGCGCAGGATGCCGGTGCCGGCGGTGGCGGCGCCGTTGCCGTCGTCGCCCGGTTTGGTATAGTAGTCGACGGCTATCGGCCATTTAGCGGCTGCTACCGGCGTCATGGCGGCGGTGCCGGAGGTCGGATAGCCGTTGAGGAGGCGCGAGAGGCCGCCGACGTAGAAGAAGTCGCCTTTGCGCACCGAGCCCCGGTCGATATTTATCTGATAGGTCTTCGTCGTCCCGTCCTTGCCGCCGACCCAGCCTTTGTCGCCGGGCGTACTCTGGCTGCTGTTGCGGGTGGTTACCATACAGTATTTATCGACCGTGAAATCAATGTCCTTCAGGGCAAGGAACTGGACGTATTCATAGCCGCCGGTATGCGTAAACCCGCCGCCCGATACGGCGCCGATGACGGGCGAGTCGGTGCCTTTGGGGTCGGCCATGTAGCCCGTAATCACAAAGTCGGCATTATGGTAGGCCTTGCTGGCGCCCACAAAGACGTTCAGCGGCTCGATATACGCATTGGGATAGTCGGCGCTGACGGAAAATCGCAGCGCCCCGTCTTTCGTCGGCTCGCCGGCCAGCGGGACGTAGATCATGCCCTCGCCGGCGGTCAGCGACGCCGGATAGTCGACGATCGGCTCGAGGCCGGCGGCCGCGTCGCCCGACACGCGCACCGAGAGCCGGAATTGCTCGTCGCCGGCGGCGCGGCTGTAGGGAATCCGCAGGTTGACGTCGGCCGCCGGCTCGCCGATAGCCAGCGACCCCGACAGCGACGGCGTCCCGAACAGCAGGAACCCCTCGCTCTGATGCACACTGATATACACCGTGCGTCCGGCGGCGTGGATAAGCGCCTTGCCCGAACGGGCGACATTTCCGTTACGGGCGACGCTCACCGTTACGGTTTCGTACGCCTCGCCGTCGCCGGCGCCGGTCGTCGGGTTGAGCGTAATCCATTCGTCGGGCGAGCTGACGCTCCAGACCCCGTTGCTCCGAACGGTAAACGTTTGCGACGACGCCTCGTGCGAGAAATGCAGTACGTCGGTATTTCTCCGCACAAACGCTTCGTCCTCGTTGCTACAGGCCAATCCGCTCGCGATGGCGGCAAGGATCAGCCCAAATTGACAGATGTGTTTTCTTTTCATATTGGTAGAATGTTAGTTATTTTTTATTTTATATTATATGACATACATGAACGTCTGTGCTCGACCGGCACAGCCTGCTGTGTTCGACCGGCACAGCCTGCTGTGTTCGACCGGCACAGCCTGCTGTGTTCGACCGGCACAGCCTGCGATGCTCGACCGGCACAGCCTGCCGTGTTCGACCGGTATCGCAGGCGATGCTCGACGGGTATCGCAGGCGATGCTCGGTAAGCACCGCCTGCGACAAAGGGTCTTTGCAGCAGGCTGCAATGGGTCGTTGCAGGGGGCTGCAAAGGGTCTTTGCAGGGGGGCTGCAAGGCGCAGACGTCTGATGAGCAGTCGATTCATCTATTCGCCCCACTCCGGGTTTTGCCCCAGCGCCGGGTTCACCTGACGCGCCGAGGTGGGGATGGGACGAAGGTATTTCCGGTCGTGCCACATCCGGTTGATCGTATAGCCGTATTCCAGATAGCCCCGGTCGCCTTCCGAGAGGCGGTAGCCGGAGCCTAATACGACGCGGTTGATCGACGCGCTGCCGGCGTCGGACACCGTCAGGTCGGCCGTGCCGTCGCCGTTTAGGTCGTAGGCCACGTTCTTCGCACCTATATATATACCATACCACGGCAGTTCGACGAGCGCGCCCAGCTTCCAGCGCATCAGGTCGTCGTAGCGCACCTGTTCGCAGCAAAGCTCGATGCTGCGCTCGCGACGGATTTCGAGCAGCCATTTGTCGGTCGTCTGGTTTTGATAGTACGCGGCGACGTAGGGGTCGTAGGCCGCGGGCACGGCGCCATTGACGCCGGCGCGTTCGCGCAGCGGGCGTATCGTGGCGTTCCAGAGCGTTTCGTTCATCTCGCCTAACTCGGCTTTGGCCTCCGCGTAGGCGAGCAGCACCTCGGCATAGCGCAGAATGGGCAACGAATTGGCCGACGTCGACATGCCGTCGTGCACATCGTCGTCCAGCGCCCATTTAATAATATGATAGCCCGTCAGCGTAACGCTAAACGGCGGCGCCAGCGGACGGTCGACGCCGCCTATTTTACGGACGTACGCCGGCCCGATGACCGTCTGCGGCAGGCGGTGGTCGCGGTTCTTAAATTCGTCGGCATACGTCGTCGTCGCATAGCCCGGCCGGTCGGTAAACCGGGAGCCGTCGAGCATCAGGTATTGATTGACGAAGGGCTTGATAAGCGACCATTGGGCGCCGGCCGACCCGGAGAAGGAGAGCCACGTCAGGTTGTGCATCCTGACGCCCGACCGGTAGACCGACCCGAGGATCACTTCTTTCTCATTGAGGTTCTCGCCGATAAACAGCGAGCGGTATTGCGTTTCGACGTTGCCGCCGGCGGCCAGCCCGTAGGGGCTTTCGCGGATGAGGATTTCACAGGCGTCGACGGCCTCCCGCAGAAACCCCTCGGCCGACGACGCAAGGTCGAGCTCCGTATGGTATTTCCGATAGGTGCCTTCAAACAGGCATACCCGGGCTTTATAGGCCAGCGCCACCCAGCGGGTAATCCGGGTCGAGGTGGCGGCGATCTTCGGGTCGTCGGAGCAGTGCGCGGCGGCAAAGTTCAGGTCGTCCAGCACGCGGCTCATTACGTATTCGCGGGAGTCGCGGGGCTTGTAGAGCAACTCGTCGTCGTCGGGTTCCAGCACGCGGTCATACCACGGCACGTCGCCAAACGTGCGTACCATACTGTAGTAGAAATACGCCCGCCAGAACCGCCCGACGCCCTCGTAATGGTTGTATACGTCGGCCGACACGTTGGGTCGCGCCTTATCCATATTGTTCAAAAACCAGTTGATATTGCGCAGATTGCCCCACGACCAGCCGCCCTGATCTTCGGGACGCCACGAGTCGCCAATCAGGAAGTTGGTCGAGTTGCGGGTGGCGATGTAGTCGGTATACTGGTCGTGGAACGCGATACCGTCGGCGGCGGGCAGCAGCGAATTGAGAAATCCGTTGGCGTAAAGTTCCAAATCCGTTTCCGATGACGGAAATTCGTCCGAGGCAATATTGTTCTCGGGATAGATCGTCAGGAAACTTTCACAGGCGCCGCACAAGGCAGCCGCCATGATCACTAAAAACAGTTTAATTCTTTTCATAACATAAAATATTAGAAGGTTATATTCAGTCCCAGCGTATAGGTAGCCAGCATCGGATAGCCGTAGCCGTCGCCGTCGGTGCCGGCGGTGCTTCGGAAATCGCTGTCGCCGGCGGCAATCAGCTCGGGGTCATAGTTCCGGGTTACCTCAAATAGCGGCGACCACGTCCAGAGGTTCTCGCCCGACAGGTAGACCCGCAAGTCGGACAGGTGCAGGAAATCGCAGACCTTTCGGTTGAAGGAATACTCGATCTGTAGGGATTTTAATCGTACATACGCGGCATTTTGCAGGTAGCGGTCGTTGACGACCCGCATCGCGCGGTTGGCGTTGTTGGCCAAGTAGCCTCTGTAGCGGGGCCAGTAGGCGTTGAAGTTCTGGTTCTCTTCCGTCCAGACATTGTCGCCGGTATGCGCCTGCAGCATGTAGCTATAGGGGCGGTCGTACTGCCCCCAGAAGTAGCCCGACTCGTTGTGCGGGTACCAGTGTCGCTGCCCGACGCCCTGAATGAAGGCGCTCACGCCAATCCCGTTCCATTCGGCGCCGAGGTTCAGCCCGAAGTTATAGCGGATCGAGGTATTCCCGATAATCCGGCGGTCGCCCGGATCGTCGAGGGTGTTCTCGCCGGTATTGACAAAGCCGTCGCCGTTGAGGTCGGCAAACTTCAGGTCGCCGGGTTTAAGCACATTGTCCGACGACACCCGGATAGTGCTCTGGTCGGCGTGGCCGTTAATATCCTCCTGATCGCGGAAAAGCCCTTCGATATGATAGCCCCACAGCTCGCCGACTTCCATCCCTTCGTAGTAGCTGGCGGTTTGCCCGGTGCCAAGATTTTTAGTCAGGTTATAGTAGCGGGTGATCCACGAGCGGTTGTCCCAAAGCATTCCCTTGACGTTATAGCTGAATGGTTTTCCTGCGACGGTAAACTGGTCGCGCCACTCTAAGGACACTTCCCATCCGATGGTTTTCATATCCGCATGATTGCCGCTTGGCGCCGAAGCGCCGAAGACCGCCGGCAGCGTCGGCCCGACCGTGTACATATCGGTAATATTGCGCCGGTAGATATCGAACACAAAGTTCAGCCTGTTGCGCAAAATATTGACGTCGATCCCCGCATCGAAGGTCGTACTGGTTTCCCACGTCAGCGATAGCGGTACGGTATTCGACGGCACGGACGTATAGCTTTGCTGTCCGCCGCCGATAAGGAACGAGGTTTTACTGATCGACATAAGCGACATATAGCTAAACGGGTCGATCTGTCCGTTGCCGATACTGCCTGCCGACAGGCGAATTTTCAGCAAATCCAGCCAGCTTTTGGCGCCCCGCAGAAAGCCTTCTTCCGACGCCAGCCACCCCAGCGACGCAGAGGGGAAGAAGCCCCATTGCTGGTTGGTGGGGAATTTGGAGTTGCCGTCGTAACGTCCGCTTATTTCCAGCAGGTAGCGTTCTTTGAAATGGTAGTTGACCCGGTAGAGGAACCCCGAATGCCCCCATTCTTCGCCGCTTTGACCGGCTTCATAGTAGTCGCCGTCCATCATGCCGAAGGTCGGTTTTTCCGGGTACAGCAGTCCGCGCCGGTAGGTTCGTACGTTCTTGGTATATTTATGCTCGATGTTCCACCCGACTAATATATTCAGAAAATGGTCGTCGCCGGTAAACCGGGGGATATAGTTGGCCGTAATATTCGACGCCTGATACTGGTTGTTGTAGTCGTAGTGTTCCAGCGAGCTGAATGTATTGCGCGTCCCTTTGATAGCCGGCCCGGTATAAAAGTCATACATGTTTTCCACCCGGTCGCGGCTCGAATGGTTGTTGTAATAGGAGAAGTCGGCCTTAAAGATGAACTGCTCCGACGGCTTATACGTAAGGGCGGTCGTATTCTTCAGGTCGAGCTTGGTATTATGCTGATACGAGGTGCCTTCTTCAAAGCCCGCCCACCCGATATATACGGCGGTTTCCGTCCACGTACCGTCGGGGTTTTTGGGCATGGTCATCGGGAAGCCCTGATGCTGTATCTGGCGCAGGATCAATTGACGGTCGTACATCACCATCGGCTGGTGAATAGCCCGGTCGATAAAATCCGTATTGTTCTCCAGCGTCAGGTATTTGTTCAGTTTGATTTTGCCTTTTGCCCGGAAGTTGTACTGGGTATAATCTTCGTTGCCGGCGTTATAAATGCCATCCTGATTAAAGTACCGTCCGGAAATGTAATAGCTTGTCCTGTCGTTCCCGCCGGATACGCTCAAATTGTGCTCGGTCGAGGTATTGACGTCTTTATACAGGACGTCAAACCAGTTGGTATTTCCAAAATATTCGTATTCGCCGGCGCTGTTTACGCGCACTTTCTCAAGCGTAGGATCGGCGTCCCGCTTGACCAATTCGTCGTACCATTCCTGATTATACTTAAATACGTTATTAATGGCATTAGGCACAGTGCCCATGCCTTCCATGTAGGCCTTATACCATCCGTCGGTCCACTGTTTGCCGTTCCATACCAATTCGGGAATATTCAGCCGGCGATGCAGGGAGACGCTGCCGTTGTAGTTAATCCGCACTTTGTCGGTATCGGCGCTTTTAGTGGTTATCAGGATGACTCCGAAGGCGCCCTCCGCACCGAATATGGCCGCCGACGAGGCGTCTTTCAACACCGATATGCTGGCAATATCCGACGGGTTGACGGTGGTGATGTCGCCATGCGCCTGAACGCCGTCGATCAGAATCAGCGGGCTACCGCCGGAGCCGATACTGGTGGCGCCCCGAAGTTGGATGGTCGCGCCGCGCGAGGGCTTCCCGTCGCGCATGGAGATAGTCAGCCCCGGCACTTTTCCCTGTAGCGAACGGGAGACGTTCATATTTGCCCGCTCGGCAAGCGCTTCTCCGCCGATCTGTTCGACGGCGCCGATCAGGTCGCGTCGGCGGGTAGTCCCGTAGCCGATGACAATCACCTCGTCCAGCGCACGCAAGTCGTCTTTCAATACGACGTTGATCTGTGCTGTCTGTACGGTAATTTTCTGGGATTCTTTTCCCAGAAACGAAAATAGCAGCACATCGCCCAGGGCGACGCTGATGGCATAGTTTCCGTTTTCGTCGGTCAATACCACCGTTTTGGTCGCCTGTGCCTGCACGGTAACGCCGGGTAGCGGCGATCCGTCGGTAGCGTCGGTAACGACGCCTGTTACCATCCTGTTCTGGGCGGCGGCATGGATAAGGCCTCCGGCCACTAAACAGAGCAGCAGCACGAGCCGGCTTATCACGGAAGCTCGACTGCCTGTTACATTAAGAAGTTGGTTTACTTTCATCTTCATAGATAATTTTATTAAAAAGTTAGTCTGTTTTTTTGATTAACTTATTAAGTCTTGCAAATTGAAACGGCAAGCGTTGATTTACAACAAGTAGTAAAAGAATTTTTTATAAAAGGGTACGAAAAAGGGGAAGAATAACGGAAAAGAATGCGCAATAATTGATCAGTAGAATACTGATAATATATATATTAAACGATTATAACGAGGAACGAAAAAGGGGAAGAATTTTTGAGTCATTTAAAAAAAACGAAATTGTAACAAGTAACTGTTCAAGCGTATATGAAAAATAAAAAGAAGAAAACGGCCACGCGAATTTGGCGCGGCCAGACAGGTAGAAATATATTATGTTTCAATAAATAACAAGAACAAAAGACGATTTTGATTAACTTAATAAGTTAATCAAAAAAAGACTACTGATACGGCAGATTTACACGGTCTTTACATTCTTTCCATCATACAGGCAATATCCGTTTTCGTACAGACCAACGAAGGCTGCGGCACGACTGCCCGCAGGTTTGTAACGACAGTCTACCCGCCTGAATACTAAAAGCAGGCAGGAGGGGGCGTATCAACGGTAAAGCCAAATATCTTTTTTGTTTCATTGTTCTTCGTTCGTTTTTATAAGGCGCGATTTGTCATACGTGAGCGTTTCGCTGTGTTTTCAACATGGCACAAAATTCGGACAGATCGGCGACTACGATATCCGGTTTGATCGTGCTTTTTGCGACGTCTTCCCGTCGCGCTTCGCCGGTTAATACCAGTACGCCTGTGGCCTGTGTGCTTTTGGCCATGGCGATATCCGTATAGATCCGATCGCCGACCATGGCAATTTCATGGGGTTGCAGCGAATATCTTTGCATAATGCCGTCGAGCATACGCGGAGCAGGTTTTCCGACGACCACATCCGGCGTCCGGCCGGTGGCCTGTTCGATGGCGGCGCAGATAGAACCGCAGTCTACTAATACGGTCGGCTTATCGGTAGGGCAAACCCGGTCGGGATTGGTGGCGATATAAGGCAACTGCCGGGCTACCCACCAAGCCGCCCTGCACAGACGCGGATATACCAGCGTGGTATCAAAAGCCACCACCACGGCGTCCGGTTGGTCGTCCGGGTCGTCGGAGGCCACGCTAAAGCCGGCTTCTTCAAATGCGGCAATCAGGCCGGGCGTACCGAGGATGAACAGCCGCCGGATAGCCGGATGGCGCCGCTGCAAATAGTCGATAGTCGCCTGACCGGAGGTGTATACTTCGTCCGGCGTGGCGGCGATGCCGATGTCTTGCAGTTGCCGCAAGTATTCCTGCACGTTCTTCGTCGGGTTGTTGGTCAGAAACGAATAACGGATGTTCATCTCTTTCAGCGTGCGCAGGGCAGCGACGGTAAAAGGAAACAGCGTGCCGCCTTTATAAATCGTTCCGTCCATGTCCAGCGCGACATGCTTGATGGTTTGCAGCAGCGCCTTTACAGGTTGTTTTTCGTTTGTTCGATACATAACGTATGGTTCAGTTTTTCGTTGTTTCGGGAGCATATCCGTCGGCTTTGGCCTTCCATATCAGCATGAATATGCCGATACCAATCAGCGCCATGGCAATAATGGCAATGTAGGCGACGTCCCATCCGTAGTGTTCTACGACATAGCCAAACCCGACGCCGGATGCGGTCGTACTGGCATACCCAAAGAGGCCGGTCAGCCCGTTGGCGGTAGCTGCGGCTTTTTTGGTTGCCTGATTAGCGGCGGCAATGCCAATCAGGGCCTGCGGGCCATAGATGAAAAAGCCGGTGGCGCAAAGGACGGCAAACAGCGACCAGACGGGCGCAGTGGTCGGAAGCAGCCAGAATATAAAGGTAAACAGGGCGGCGCCGGCCATGCAAAACAGGCACGTACGGTGTGCCCGCGATTTCATATACCGGTCGGTAAACCAGCCGGCGAGTATCATACCCGCGACGCCGGCAATCTCAAACAGAGCGACCAGCCAGCCGGCATTTTCTATACTTACGCCTTTGGACTGTTTGAGCAGCGTCGGCCCCCAGTCGAGGATCGAAAAGCGACAGACATAGACAAAGAAGTTGGCCACGCCAAGTATCCAGATAATCGGATTGGCAAATACTTTCTCCCGCAGAAAGGCGCGTGTTTCGGCCGATTTGCCGGGTTGTTTTTTCCACGTTGCTTCCGTGCCTTCCAATTCGGGCAATCCGACAGACGACGGAGTATCTCGCAAAAAGAAGAACAGAAACAGGGCGCCGGCAAAAGCAACGCCCGAAGGGATCCAGAAACACCATCGCCAAGCGCCGGTATGCTGGTCGCCTACGCCCATATTGCCCATAATGTAGCCGCAGAGGATAATGACAAGGCTGGCGCCGATGGAGTGCGAGGTATTCCACCACGACATTTTAGTCGCCAGTTCTTTTGGGGGAATCCAGTGGGTCAGCAGGCGCGCGCAGGGCGGGAAGCCGGATCCTTGCAGGAAGCCGTTAACAAGCCACGTAATGCCCATAAACAATATCAGTGTATTCGTAAATTGCGAACCGGTCGGGGCGCCGCTGATCCATGCGGCGATATCGACGCCGAAGCCAAAGGCGAAGTTGGCAATGGCGCACAGGGCAAGCCCGGCAGCCATATAAAACCGCGCGTTAGCCCGATCGGCAAACAGTCCGTTAAGAAACCGCGACAGGCCATATATCAGCCCGTTGAGGGTAAGGAAAATGCCAAGGCTTGTTTTGGAGATGCCAAGATCGGCTTCCAGTCCGGGCATGGCCATACTAAAGTTTTTTCGCACAAAGTAAAATAACGCATAGCCTATCATCGTCGTTATGATGATACGCAGTTGCCAGTATTTAAAGGTTCTTGTCATCGTTCTATACTATTATTCGGTTAATCCATGTGTGAAGCATAGCGGTTCGCAGCGCGAGGTCAAGGATGGTAAACCGCCGCCTGATACATTGCGCCCGGACGAAGGTGTCTCGGAGCCGTTGGGGCGACAGCCCGATTTGCTCGGGCGATACGGGCGCGCCCGCCAGCGCCAGCCGTCGCCGAGCTTCGGACAGGGGCGTCAATTGTTGTAATAGCGCCCTGCGCAGCGTCGGCCATTGGTCTGTCAGCCGTTGTAGCTGTTTGGCCAGTTCCGCCCGGTCGATATATTTGGCACGTGTTTCCTGTAGCGCCGTTTGTTGAAAATCGGTTCCGGCGAACATGTCGCGCACTTGCTGATCCTGCTCTTCCTGCGAGGGCCACGCCCGGCAACAGGCGGCAATGTCCAATTGTGCCATGGGTGTTTGCATGGCCTGTTCGTAGAGCGCGGTAACGGCCAGCGTGCCGATGCTCACTTGAAAGCCGTGCGACGTCTGTTTGCCGTTATGCAGGTGGTGTTCCATATTCCACAGGTGACTGAACTGGTGTTCGGCGCCCGACGCCGGACGGCTCGACTGTAGCCATTGCATGGCGAAACCGCCCAACAGCAGTCCTTCGACTAATTGCGTGAGGGCGGCAGGGTCGCCGTTTTTCACGCCGTCGGGGTTCGATAAGGCGTCGTGAAGGCCGTCCTGCACAATATTCCACGCCTGCCTATCGATCGGTTCTTCGCCCAGACTGTCGGCGAGGAGCCAGTCGGCGCCGGCGGTTATTTTCGCAAACAGGTCGGCATAGCCCGAGGCGGTCATGGCCGGGGGCGCCTGACGGATAATATCAATATCGGCCAGACATGCCTGTGGCGCCGGGCAGTGGAATGTTTGTTTGGCGCCGCGGGCTGTGATGGAGGCGCCAAAAGCCGTATAGCCATCCATGGAGGCGGCTGTGGCGACGCAGAGGTAGGGGCGTCCTGAGAGGTGCGCCGAAAGCTTGGTTAAATCATTGATCGTGCCCGAGCCGACGGCGACGGGGATAGCCGTCGTCGCAGTCAGGCGGGCAAGCAGCCGGTCGACGTGCGAGTACTCGGCATAGAGATCGGGGTCGGTAAAAACGAAGGCCTCGTCCTGTGCGACGCCGGCGGCATTCAGTCGTTCGACCACCTGTGCGCCGGCCACCCGGAACGTATTGGCGTCGGCTACGACAATCGCTTTCCGACCGGGGAACTGTTCGGCAAACAGTCCGGCGACCTCCTGCAAGGCGCCTCTGCCGATACGCAGAGCTTTGGTGTCGCGGGCTGCCGCTAATGCCTGTGCTACGTTTGACATGGGTATAATGGATCGTTAGTTATGGAGTGATTACATCCCGGATTTCCGTAGGGAGATCCGATTCTACAATATCCGGTCGGCATTTCATGGCCTCCCGGTATGCCGCAGCCCGCTCCGCTTTCGTCGGGAGCCGGTCGTGGGTAGGCGCATACGAGACCATACACCGCACGCCTTTTTCGTGCAGCGCATCGACGATAGCGCGGTTCGAGGCGTCGATCGTCGGCCCGACGTAGGCAATCATCGTATGCCACGGGACGCCGGAAATGCAGACGTCTTCATATTCTTTGGCGTTACGGGCAAAGACCGACAGCATGACGCCCGGCAGGCGGTCGCTGTAATAGCGTGCCTGAGCGCCGGTATGCACGGTGAGCATCACATGCGTCTCGGCCCGGTGTTTTTTTATCAGATCGACAATCATCTGGAAAGGGACGTCTTTCCGGTCTAAATTGACGACGGTCTTCCCGCGGCTCCAAACGATCACGTCTTCCAGCAACGGAATTTTGAAGTCGGTAGGCCGCCCCTCGTGATCTTTCAGGCGGAGCGACTGTAGCTCGTCCCAGGTATAATCGGACAGCTTGCCGGAGCCGGTGGTCGTACGGTCGAGGGTGGCGTCGTGCAGGAGGACGATGACGCTGTCTTTGGTTAATCGGGGGTCGATTTCAAAGATCGCCGGCATTTGCCGCAGCACATATTCAAGACCTTCCAGACTGTTTTCGGGAATGCCCGGCGCCCGCCCGCCCCGATGCCCGCTCACCACGATGGGAGCATCGGGTCGATAGGCAAAATACCGGTAACTTTCGTCCGGGACGGCAAAAGCGATCCGGTGATCCGAATGTTGCGCCGCCGCTTCCCGGTCGACGGCGGCACACGAAAGAAGCGCCAACAGGAATAGCCGGAGGCTATCGTTAAACAAGCGAGACATGGTCATTTATGGTTGGGTTGCGTAAATAAAATGTAAATATAGTAAAAACCTGTTTCATTATGTATCGTTATTAAATCCATGGTGTGCATCGCGTATCGTTGACGAGGGTATTTTCATGAGGCAAAAGTACCGGCCGGATGTTACATCGTATTTACAATCGTATTACAAAATAATAACTGCCGCGCAAGCCGTAGCGGAATACGGCCCGACGGACGGACAACGGATACAGACAGATTTTGGCTGTTTCTACAAGGATTTTCAATCATAGTCATTCGCGTAAAATAATAAAACGAAACAAAGATATAACTTATATTTAATAAAACAAAATATTTTTTTACTTTTTTTTCAACAATACAAAGCGTATTGCGTATTGCGATTTGCAGTCTTTATACCGGCGCCCTCTGCCGGCGGAGCGTCATTGCGAGCGCAGCGAAGCAATTGGGGGTTATTCACATTCAACCCGAAGGGTTGAGGGCTGGCGGGGATTGTGGTTTTCTATTGATATGGATGGCCGCCGGCCAACGTTCCATTGCGCATCAAGGCAAGCGCCGCCACCGCCGGCCAATTGTTCATTATTCATTGTTCATTGGCCTTTAACTACTTTAACTACTTTAACTACTCTAACTACTCTAACTACTCTAACTACTTTAACTCCATACTTCATTAAAAAAAAACCGCCGCCCTGTTTCCATGGCGGCGATTCTTTTTTACGGTGCAAGCGCGCTTGCTACTTCCTACTTACTACTTCCTTCCGCCTCCGCGTGCAGGCGTTCGATTTCCTGCCGGTGGCGTTCGACTTCACGCACCTGTTCCTCGAAATCCTCGTGATGCTGGCGGTCGAGGATGGCGAGGAGGTCGGCGGTAGAGCGGGGCATCGTGAACGAGGGCTCATTGCCGAAGCGCGGCTCGTCGGTAACGTGTCGCAGGAAGGCCGCCTTGATGAGAAACGATTGGCCGCGCGACCCTTCGGGCATCCGGATGTCGGTATGCAAATGGTTGGTCATCTTGCGTACGACTTCCGTATGGCCGTCGGCGGCGGTAATCACTATCAGGGCGTTGCGAACGCCGTGAGGCCAGCCGTGCACCACCAGCGCCGCGTTCTCGCCGCCCGACTGGTCGATCACCACCCGGACAAAATCTTCGTTGATCACCCGTGTTTTCACTTCCGCCGTAACGTCGGTCGCTTCCGCGCGGAGATGGCTTCCGCCGTTTTCGCCGGGAAGCAGGAACCCGAGCAGATGGACGTCGTCGGACGTCAGCACGCCCGCGATAAACTGCGCATGCGCCCACACCTTCACCTGTAGCAGGCACAGGCCGACGGTCGTTTTGAGCAGCGCGTTGCGCGTAACCCGGTCGGCGGGAGAACCGGACGTAGAGCGGCAGCGGCTGATCAACTCCCGCAGCCGGTCGCGATAGGCGGTAAGCTCTTCCAGCAGCGCCGAGGGCATACCCCACAGAGGATGCGACGTAGCTAAGGTAACCACGTTGTCGATCGCATCGAACTGATCGTCGATACTGCCGTGCCATCGTCGAAATCCCGTGCGGACGCTCGCCGGCAGGCTGCCGAACGCCGTTACGCCAAGGGCAAAGGCATACACATAGCCGCCGTCGAAATCCGGGAATACGCCCGGCTGAGCGGCTAAAAATTGCATTAACCGGTCAAAAATCGTATTGACCGTCATAACTAAAAGTACCAAAAGTGCATTCATACTACTATAATTTAAATGGTTTGTATTATGATTTATTTTATTTAAAGAACTTAATTTTAAGCTATTATTCTCTCTATTCCGATTTTTATCGCCGGAAAAGCGGCGGCTATCCCGTACGGAAACGTTTTCATCCCGTACGGAAATGTTTTCATCCCGTACGAAATAAAGTCTATCCCGTACGGAAACGTTTTCATCCCGTACGAAATAAAGTCTATCCCGTACGGAAACGGGTTCATCCCGTACGAAATAAAGTCTATCCCGTACGGAAAAGGATTCATCCCGTACGGAAATGGATCCATCCCGTACGGAAACGGGTTCATCCCGTACGCTCCGGAAATGGATTTTAACGTAACGCCTTTTTCGGCCTTTTTTTGTAACTCCCATGTTTCGCTGTTTGTCAGATGCGTTAGTTATTCTGACTCGTGGTGATTGTGTCATTCACCTCCCAGCCCCGGCCCTCGGCGATGCTTCGGTCGCAGCCGGCCGTGCCCGTGCCGGCGCTGCCGCCGCTTCTGGGGTTGTTGCGGATATATACCTTTTTCCCGCTCCCGCCGGTGGGCAGCGTATTGAACAGCGCGTCGAGCGCGGCGGCGTCAAGCTGGTTGCTCTGCACCCGCAATCTCTTTAGCGCGGGGTTATGCGTTACGTCTAAGGCGGTCAATTGATTCGCGAAGCACCACACGGAGTCGAGCGCAGGGTTATTGCTGAGGTTTAAGTCGGTCAATTGATTACCGCCACAATTCAAGAAGCGTAGCTCGGGGTGGGCGCTGAGGTCTAAGGCGGTCAATTGATTACCGCCACAATTCAAGGTGGCGAGCGCGGTATGCAGCGTAACGTCTAACGTGGACAATAGATTCCCCTGGCAAGACAAATTGACGAGCGCAGTGTTGGCGCTGAGGTCTAATGTGCCCAATAGATTACTGCCACAACTCAAGGTAGTGAGCGCCGTGTTATTCGTTACGTTTAATGCGGTCAATTGATTATAGCTACAATTCAAGGAGGTTAGCGCCGTGTTATTCGTTACGTTTAATGCGGTCAATGGATTACTCGAACAATCCAAACTGCGGAGCGCCGTGTTTTTACTGACGTCTAATGAGGCCAATTGATTATTGCCACACTCTAATCGGGTTAGCGCCGTGTTTTTACTGTCGTCTAATGCCGTCAATTGATTATCATAACAATTCAGGGTCGTTTGCGCGGTGTTTTTACTGACGTCTAATGTACCCAATGGATTAAAGCCACAGTTCAGAGAGGTTAGCGCGGTATTTTTACTGACGTCTAATAAACCCAATTGATTATAAAAACAAGTCAAGCCGGTTAGCGCGGTGTTTTTACTGACGTCCAATGCCGTCAACTGATTGCCGTAACAATTCAAGCCGGATAGCGCGGTGTTTTTACTGACGTCTAATGTGCCCAATGGATTATTGCCACACTCTAATCGGGTTAGCGCCGTGTTTTTACTGACGTCTAATGCCGTCAATTGATTACTGAAACAAAACAAGGTGGTTAGCGCGGGGCATCCGGTTACGTCCAACGCGGTCAATTTATTGCTGTAACATTGTAGCTGTGTGATTGTCCGGGCTTGCCCGACGACGGTGTAGGGCGGCGTGGCGCCGTCGGC
>JAIRMW010000137.1 GCA_031258415.1 Prevotellaceae bacterium | reverse complement strand
TTGCGGGACGGTGGCCTCCTGAAGGGGTGCTGCCGTCCCGCAATGGCTTTTTTAGGAGGCCAATGGTTAATGGTTAATGGTTAATGGTTAATGGCCTGCGGGGGCGGCGGCTCTCTGTGCCTCTCTGTGTACCTCTGTGCGCTCTGTGTACCTTTTTTTGCACAGAGGACACGGAGGTTGCACAGAGGGACACAGAGGGATGCCCGCCGCGGAGCGCATTTCCCGTCAGGGGCACATTTTCCGTCAGGGGGATAAATGGCGTGCGCCCCTACTTTAACTACTTTAACTCCATTGTTCATCAAAGAAGGGCTGGGCAGCAGAAGTCCTTTGCAAAGAGTCTATGGAAGCGCCATGCAAAAAAGAGTTCGTGGGTGCCTTTGTTGGAGATGGCGGCGAGGTCGCCGAAGCCGTAATCAAACGAATAGCCAAGTTGTATTTCCGGCGTGATATGGACGCCGAGTTGTACGGCGGCTTGCTGGTGTATGCGGTACATGACGCCGGCCCAGAAGCGGTCGCGAAAGGCATAGGAGTATCCGGCGCGTTGCGAAAAATAAAACAGGGCGCCGGCTTCCACGTAGTGAATATCGCTACGGTAGTTGTACGACAGGCAAGGCTCTATGCTCATGGCGTTAGTCAGACGCAGTCGCGCGGAGACGTACGACCAGAGGGTCAGCGGCGGGGCGGCAAAATCCGAACTGGTATAAAAGCCCAGATGCCGCACCGAAGCGCCGGCCTTAAACGCCCCCCGGTATTCTACTCCGAAATCAAATTCGGGCACGTGGTCGGCTATTCGGGCGCGCGCCAGCACGGGGTCAAACCATTCGTCGGCCATCTCTTCCCGGATGTTGCGGTTGCGGTTGAGCCATCCGGCCGCCAGCCCGAATGAGAGCGCCGCGCGGTCGCTGACGGGTATATGGTATGCGTACGACGCTTTGACGTTGTAGGTGTTCAGGTAGCCGATCCGGTCGTGCAGGATGAGCAGGCCAAACGCCGAACGGATTTCCTGTACGTAGGTGTCGAAGGTCGCCACCTGCGAAAGGGGGGCGCCGTCGGTGCCGATCCATTGCATTCGGGCGTGCAGCGACAGGGCTGTCGCCAAATGATTGCCCACCGCCCCGGGGTTGTATATCGACTCGTTGAGCCAGCGCTGCGAAAAGTCGTAGTCGGACTGCGCCGCCAACGGGCCGGCGGCGAAGAGCCCCCCCAGAAAAATACTATATATGTATATTCTTTTCTTCATGCCTACCGCTCCCTTTCTAATCCGATGTATCCGGTTTTGATTTCCGGCAGTTGTGCTTCGTTTTCGACCGTTATTTTATAGAAATAAATATCGGGGGGCGCCGGTTTGTTGAGGTATGTACCGTCCCATCCGTTGTCGCCTTCAAAGATGACGATGCCCAGCCGGTCGAAAATCGTCAATGTATAGCCAATCATAAAGACGTCGTTGACGCCGTCGCCGTTAGGGGTAAATACTTTGGGTATAAAATAGTCGCAGTAGAGCATGTAGGGGCGCATGGCGGTACACCCGTTACGGTCTTCGACCCGCACGGTAAAATGCGCGGAGCGGCAGGGTTCCGACGCCAGCACTACGCCGGCCAGCCGTCCCGACATATTCAGCGACAAGCCGGTCGGCAACGCGCCCTCCGTCATCGAAAAGAAAGGCGATGCGGCATTTGTGGTTAATGAGTAGTCGTACGGTTCGAACTTTTTGTACGGCGGTAGCCGGTCGGGCATAATCTCCAGAATGATCACATTCACCGCCACTTTTTTCGCCGTGGCCGACACACAGCCAAAGGGATCGGTTACGGTTATGTAATAATTCCGGTTGTATTCCAGCACATCGGCTAAATGGGACACGGTGCCGGTCGTGCCGGTAACCGAGGCCATCGGCGTCTGTCGCATGGAATCCTGATAAATCGTATAGGTATAATCCGAGCGTAACAGTTCCAGCCGGATGGCCGGCGACGTCCGGTAGCAAATATCGGCCGCCGATGCGTTAAAGTTCAGCAGCGGCAGCGGCCGAACGATGACCACGATCGTATCTAACGGGCCTTCGCATTGCCGGATGGTATTGTACTGCGATACGTAGTAAACCTGCTGTCCGGCTATGGCCGTTACAGGCGTCGGCGCTCCGTCCAACCGGGTTTGGTTCGCGTCGTACCAGTAGAGCGGAAATCCGTCGGGCGAGGAGGCTTGCAGCGGCACGGCGAGGTCGTTCGTGCAGTAGGCGATTTCATGGAAGGGCGCCGTCGGCTTCAGGCCGCAGGTTTGCAGGACGTATGTTTTGGACTCCATACATCCGTTACGGTCGGTAACCGTTACGGTAATCGTCCTGTCCGACGCATTGTTGTTATACGGAACCGTTCCCGCGATCGTCCCGTTGGCGTTGAACGACAACCCTGCCGGCAATGCGCCCGTATAGCTGTATACGCCGCCTGCCGCGTCGGACAGTATCTGCACGGCATACGGATGGTTGAATCGATATAACGGTAACGGATCGGGCGTCAGAAAGGATATGATGATTACATGCACCGCCACCTGTTTAGCGCTTGCCGATACACAGCCGTACTGATTGGTAACGGTTACATAATAATAGGTGTCGGCATTCAGCACTTCTCTTAGCCGTACCAGCGTATCGGTAACGCCGGTTACCACAGCCGACAGCGACGATAGGGACGAATCGGTATAGACGCGGTAGACGTAATTCGGCTGTAGCCCGTTCAATCGGATGGAGGGCGAATGGCTCTGGCATACGTCGGCGATGGAGGCGTCGAAGGTCAGGTCGGGCAATGGCGATACAAAGACATTCAATACCTGCGTAACCGGCGCGACGCAACCCGGCGGCTGGAAAGTCAGGATATAGGAGCCGCTATGGGCTAATGAGGCATTGGGAATGGTGGCAAACTGGTTATTGGTTGTGAACCCGGCCGGACCGTCCCAGCGGAATTCGGTAGACCCCAGGCTGATGCAACTAAGACGAATGGTGTCGCCGACACATACCGTTTCGGTGCCGTGTACGGCCTGATTGCCTCTTCCCAGATCAATGATCAGCAAATCGGTCCAAAAATTCGTTCCGCACGAGTCAATGATGTGCATGGTATAGGTATTGACGGCATTCCCGTATACAAACTCGCCGGTGGTGTTGGTCGCCACCCGTACGCCGTTTTCGTGCAGTTCATAGGTATAGGGAGCGAAGCCGTTTTTCGCCTTCACATAGAAACAGGGCATGGTGCCTACGGCGCAGGCGTAGACGGCTAAGGAATCCAGCCCGAATACCTCCCGGGTATAATCAATGTGCAGCGTATCAAAATTACAATAGCTATACCCTTCGGAGCTTCGCTGGGCTATGACATAATGTCCCGACACGGGCAGCAGGAAATAGCCGGTTTTAGCAACGGTATCTACGTTGTATCCGTAAATAGTCTGGCTGCTGACGCTCGTCGGGCGTTCTATCAGGGAGTATTGGGTTGATATTCTTTCCCCGTTTCGTAAAAAATGCCCAATCGGGTAAACGTGCAGTCCGTTGCACGATTCTTCGGTTACCATGGTAAATTCTTCCACATCGTAGTCGCCGTGTTCAAATTCAATAATAAATGTAGAGTCGCACATGGTGATCTCAAACGAATACGACCCGGGCGCCATGGGGAGGAAAAGCTGCTCGGCCGGATTGGTCGAAAAGGGGAAATAGCTGAAAGCTGGCTCTGTCAGGATTGTATCGGGACGGGGAATAGTCGTCGGGCCGGTTAACTGCCGAATACGGGTGCCTACGGGAATAGGCATGATGCCCAACGGCGCCGAGATGGAGAATGAATAATAGGCGTTGAAGGTATCGGGAGGGCAGAAATTCACATTATAGCTATAGCGCATCAGGGGTGCTGCGATATTGTAGAACAGCGAATCGTAGAGCGTAGCGCCTAAGCTGTCGGTAATGCGCAACGAATAGTTGCGGTTATATTTTAGATGTTGGATGACCTGTCGCCAGCAATTCCGAATATTCGTCCTTTCGCCGACGATGCTGTCGGCTTCCGTATCGCGCATAATCCAATTGTAGGGCAGACAGAACAGGTTGCGCGCTGAAAGCTGGAAAGCGATATCGTATTCCTCGCAGCTGGCGCTATCGATGGTGGGGCTTATATCCAAGGTCGTAGCGGCGACAATCCGGTCGATATTGGTTCGCACGCTCGAGCAACCTTTTATCCGCAGGTGTACATTGACGACATAGTTGTTGTCGCGCATGGTTTTGTAATCGTAGGGCAAGACCAATGAATCGACGCTACCGGGCGACATCCAGACCGTATCGCCTCCATTGACGGTAAAGGCCACTTCATAGTAGCTGTCTCCCATGTTGTCCCAGTAGGCCGTCAGTTCCCCGCCGTGGAAATTCCGGGAGAGCATTATGGTGTTACAGTTGCCCGACGCCGCGCATATTCCTTCTAAGTAGTCGTTGTAGGGGTTGTAGGGGAAATCGGACGTTACCGCTACGATCGTGAAGGAAACCTGCCTTGAGTACTGGCAGGAGTCGGCGATATTAAAGCGGTAGGTGCCGGCCCTCAGGCTATCCATGGATACCAGGCCCGACGCGCCTGTGGTCCATGTCCGGGCGCCTGCGTCGGGTCCCGAAACGATGGTAACGGTATACGGGGGTTTGCCGTCATAGATTTGCAACTGCGCTAATCCGGTCGGGCGGCATCGCAGCGTCGCTCTTGAGTTGCGCCAGCTATAGGAGATGCCGACGTAATCGGATTGCACGACCAGTGTAACGGTATCGGCGGCGAGCTGATAGTAGGGCGTCGTGCAGTAGGAGGTGGCAATAATTCGATAGGTGCCGCCCGGCAGAGCGTTGAATTGATACGCGCTTGCGATGACGGTCTGGTTGATGCTGCCGCCGGTGTTGCGGATATTGATGGTTACATCGCTCATCACGACGTCGGGGCTGCCCGATACCCACACGTTTATCACGCCCGAGGCCGCGCACTCCGAATGTTGGGCTACCGACGCATCTACGGACAATGTGCACTGTGCCGCAGACGGCGCCGGAAGGCCGACAAGGGCGGCGATAATCGCCGGCAGCAAGGCCGACAGAAGCCGTTGTGTTTTCATATACCGTATTAAGTTACTCATCATGTTGCTAATCGTTCATCGGGGTTGCGGGCAGGGACAGGAAAGGCGTATCCCCTGCCGGCGGCCGGGCGCTTATGTGATACTTGTGCGTTTGGTGAACGCCACGATTTCGTCTATGTATCCGAATGCGAGCGAGGTTACGGTATCGGCGCAGCCGTAGTAGATCGCGAGGCGTCCGGTGGCAGGGTCGTGGAGCGCGGCGCAGGGGAACGTTACGTTCGGCACATCGCCCGTACATTCGTAGTCTTTCTGCGGCGAGAGCAGGTAGGGGCCGCTGCGGGCAAGTACTTTCCATGGGTCGTGCAGGTCGAGCAGCGCCGACCCGAAACTGTATACGAAGCCGTTGCACGACGCCAGTACGCCGTGGTAGATCAGCAGCCAGCCGGCGGCGGTTTCGATGGGGATGGGGCCGGCGCCGATTTTGGTACATTGCCATGCGCTGTCTTCGAATCGCGCCGGCGACATCACGTGGCGATGGCGTCCCCAGAAGGTCATGTCGGGCGATTCGCTGTAAAATATATCGCCAAAGGGGGTGTGGCCGTTGTCGCTGGGGCGCGAGAGCATGGCGAAGCGTCCGTTGATTTTACGCGGGAACAGCACGCCGTTGCGGTTGAAGGGCAGGAATGCGTTTTCTAACTGGTGGAACAGTTTAAAGTCGGTCGTCCATGCGCAGCCGATGGTAGGGCCGTGGTAGCCGTTGCACCATGTTACATAGTAGCGGTCGTCGATCCAGACCACGCGGGGGTCGTAGCCGTAGACCCATGCGCCCACTTCGGGGTCTGCGCCGGTGAAGCAGACGTCGTTCTCTTCGATATCCCAGTGGATGCCGTCGCGGCTGAAGCCGGCGTGGAGGCGCATACGGCGGTTGGTGTCGTCGCAGCGGAAGACGCCTGCATAGCCGTTTCCGAAGGGTACGACAGCGCTGTTGAAAATACTGTTCGACGTGCTCAGCAGGTCGCGGGGGATAATCGGGTTGGCCGAATAGCGCCAGACGACGCCTTTTTCGTTTGCCGGTTTATCTTCCCAGGGAAAAAAAGGGGGGGGCGGTGTATTGTTCATGGTTGCATTATTCATTGTTCATTATTCATTGTTCATTGTTCATTTCCCGTATGGGCGAACGGCACTATCCGTGAAAACAGGAGGGCAGGAATCATAGCCAGCGCCACGAATATAAAAAACAGTTCGTAGCCGAACCGGTCGCTAAGCCATCCGCTGATCATGCCGGCCAGCATGTATCCGAGGTTCATAATGCCGCTGGCGAAGGCGTAGTGCGCCATTTTATGTTTGCCGGGGGCTACCTGCTGCATCATAAAGAGCGTCAGTCCGACGAAGCCGAAGCCGTAGCCGAAGTATTCGCCGACGATCGCCGCGCCGGTAAGTATTATTTGCGAAGGCTGATAGATGGCGAGCAGGAGGTAGAGCAGGAACGGCAGGTTGATGGAGCAGCATAATAGAAAAAGGGTGCGGCGCAATCCTTTCCTTGCCACCATATATCCCGCAAGGATAGACCCAAGAATGAAAGCCAGCGTGCCCCACGTGCCGACGATTAAGCCGTAGTCTTCATTGGTCAGCCCCATGCCTCCTTCCGCGACGCCGGCTTTAAGGAAGAGCGGCAGCACCTTTATGGCCAGCCCTTCGGCCAACCGGTAAAGGATGATGAAAATAATATAGTACCAGATATAGGTTTTGCGGAAGAAGGTGCTAAACACTTCGCGAAACGAGTCCCATCCTTCCGCGAAACTTCGGATTTTGGCCGCCGCGCCGCCCGACGGCAGGGCGCGGCTGTGGTAGAGGCTGAGGGCAATCATTACGCCGGCACAAATGCCTGTGATAATCATCCACGCGTAGAGCGCCCCGAGGTGCTTCATCAACGCGCCTGCGAGGAATACCAATCCGCCGTTGCATACCACTTTCGCGACATTAAAGAAGGCGCCCTGCCAGCCGATATATTTAGCCTGCGTGGAGGTGTCGAGCTCGGCCATGTAGAGGCCGTCGGTCGCAATATCGTGCGTGGCGCCGCTGATGGCGATAAGCCCCATCAGCGCGATCGCATAGCCGAAAAAATCGGGCAACGGCAGGCTCAGGGCGAGCAGAGCAAACGACAGCCCGGTGATCAGCTGGGCGCCGACGATAAAATATTTCTTAGTTCGGAACAGTTCCAGAAACGGGCTCCAAAGCGGCTTCAGCGTCCACGGGAGGAGGATCAGCGACGTCCAGAGAGTGATTTGGGTGTTGGATACGCCGAGATCTTTAAGCATCACTACCGACACCAACGAGAGCATGACAAACGGCATCCCCATCGCAAAGTATACGGAAGGAACCCACCGCAACGGGCTACGGCGCGGGGGAGCGGAAGAAGGTAAAGCAGTCAGTTCTTTCATGCGTGCAAAAGTACGAAAAATTATGTTAATTTTGTAAACGCTTTAACACATCAAAAAAAAGAATACCATGAAACGAATTTTAGTCATCGGCGCCTTAGGGCAAATAGGTTCGGAACTGACGGCGGCTTTCAACCGGCGGTACGGAACGGCAAACGTCGTGGCCGCCGACGTAAACGAGGATACCCGCCGCCTGTTTCCCGACAACGTATTCGAGCGTCTTGACGTAACCGACGCCGAGACGCTCGAACACATCGTCCTCCGGCACCATATCGATACGATAGTCAACCTCGCGGCCATGCTCTCGGCGACGGGCGAAAAGAACCCCGACCGGGCATGGCATATTAATATCAACGGACTGCTGAACGTCATCCGACTAGCTATCAAACACCGCCTCGACCGGGTGATGACGCCCAGTTCGATTGCCGTCTTCGGGCCGCAGTCGGTGCTCTACGATACGCCGCAGGAAACCGTCCTTACGCCCAACACCATGTATGGCGTAACCAAAGTGGTGGGGGAATTGTTGGGCGACTATTACTTTAAAAAAGCCGGCCTCGACTTCCGCGGCATCCGTTACCCGGGGATCATCAGCAACCGGACCATGCCCGGCGGCGGCACCACCGACTATGCCGTCGAAATCTTCTACGCCGCCGTCCGCGACAAGCATTATACGTGCTTCCTGAGCAACGAGTCGTGCCTGCCGATGATGTACATGCCCGACTGCATCCGCGCCACGATCGCCCTGCTGGAGGCCGACCGCAGCCGGTTGCGGCACCGCGGCAACTACAATGTCGGCGCGATGAGTTTCACCCCCGAAATCCTGACGCGCGAGATACAAAAACATATCCCCGACTTCACCATTGATTACCAACCCGACTTCCGGCGCGAAATAGCCCGTTACTGGCCGGCGTCGGTCGACGATTCGGCGGCGCGTTCCGACTGGGGATGGCAGCCGGAGTGGACGCTGGAAACGATGGTCGAAGACATGCTGCGTGCCGTGCGGGCTAAAATGCCCGCCTGACCCGACCGCCGCCCGCCATTCCTCCCCCCTGACGGAAATGCGCTCCCTGACGGGAAATGCGCTCCGCCGCGGTCATTCCTCTGTGTCTCTCTGTGCAACCTCCGTGTCCTCTGTGCAAGAAAAAAGGAACACAGAGAGCAGAGAGGGGCACAGAGCGCGCAACCCCCGCAGGCCATTAACTATTAACCATTAACCATTGAAAAGCGCCGCCCTTTTTTTCTCTCCTTACGCCCTCGTTTTTTGCACTTTCGGAATTTTCTCGTACCTTTGTTTTACTTCTGATAATATACATTATCGGAAGTAGTCCAAAGACACTTTCCAAAATATTTTTTCAAAATAAT
>JAIRMW010000065.1 GCA_031258415.1 Prevotellaceae bacterium | reverse complement strand
GCCGACTAACTTTTTCAATTCAGGAAAATCTATTTTTGTCAGTTCCGGCAGCGAACTGATGGTTACGGTACCGGCTTCTTCCAATGCAGGCATGGAAATTTGCGCTATCGTGGCGCTTGAGCCGCTCAGCGTAACGGCGCCGCCGGCATATTTCAGATGGGGCAATTGCAATCGCCAGAGCGGACTGTTCAAGTTCAGTTGTCTGTTCACACTGACGAGTTCGGGCAGTTCGACAATCAACGTAACGGTATTTAGCAGGCTGACGCCTCCCACGGTTTTCAGGGCCGGCAACGTCAGTATTTCGAGGCGTTTCAAGCCGGTTGCCGTGGTGGTGCCGCTGCCTATTTGCAACGTGCCGCCTACGTGCGCCAGATTTTCCAATCCTTCCAGTCCGGTAACGGCGCAGGTAGCGTGGAGGGTGAGCGAATAGACGACTTCTTTCAGGTTCGCCAGCGGTGCGAGCGAGGTGATGGAGTCCGTGCCGGCGGCGCGTCCGACGGTCAGGTTGCCGTCGATAAAGGTAATCCCCTGCTGCCCGAAGGCGTCGACGTCGGCCTGCGTGGCGAGTAGCACCGAGCCGTTATGGGCCACGCCGCTGCGCGCCACCGTATATTTATAGGTCGTCTTCGCGCCGTTGTAAGCCGTTACGACAAACTGCTGCTCTTCGTCCCAGTCGGTAATGGCGGCGGGGTCGGGGTAGATCGTCGCGTGTTCGCTGAGTTGCACCGTCGCTTTCGCCTGCCTCAGCGCGAACCCTTCGGGAATGGTAACGGTAACGGTACCGCCGGCAATAGCGGCGTGGAATACCGCATCGCCCTGTTGCAGGCTGAACCCGACGAGGTAGCTGTCGGTACCCGCAAAGGGGCCTTGCTGTTCCTTGAGGCATCCCGTCACAAGCATTGCGCTCCATAGCAACAAAGCAAATTGGTATATTATCATTCTTTTCATACTATTTACTATTTTTAATCATTAACCATTAACCATTAATCATTAATTAAAGTTCAAATCATAGGGCATACGCGCTTCGGTGGATATTTCGCCCACGTTTTGGGTTCTGGCATTGATAGCGGTATGCACTTTCACGAAGTCGATATATTGCAGGTTGGCCGGCGAGCCGTCGGCCTGTATGGCGTCTTCGAGCCAGAAATGTCCGGTAGTCGATCTTAGCGGACTGGTGTTGTAGCCGTCTACATAGCCCCATTCGTAGCATTCGGAATAGGAGAGGCCGGTTTCCACGACAGTGGAAGCCAAGCAGGTGCCGGTAAGCGTGTAATAGTCGTCGGTGATAATTTGGGGATAGCGGCCTGCCGATCCGGAGCCTCCCATATTGTCTGTCCATGCGACGCCGGCAGTAAGGTCTTTCGGTCGGTAGTAGGTGAGGGCGTAGCGTTGTTTGGTTTCGGGCTTGCCGGTTTCGCTGCCTTTGAGTTCATACCACGTGTCGTCGGGGTGTCCGTTGCCGTTTTCGTCCTGCATGACCCAGATGACGCCCGACTCGCACCAGCCGCCCATGGGGTTGCCGTTGATTTGCAGGTCGGCTTTATCCGGTTCGTTGCTTACGCTGTGGTCGAAGCCTACAATATAGTACCCGCCAAATGCGCCAATCATGTAATAGCCGTCCGCGCCGGCGGTACACCATGCCTGTAGTTCCAGCAGGGCGTCGGCTATGGTCATGCCTTCCATAGCGCCGATGTACTGTCCGGGCGCGGGGATGTAGTAAAAAGCGGTCGTGGCATGGTTTTTCACGCCTCCCGTGCGGCGGTAGGTTCCCTCAGGCGGGGTGCAGGTTACTTCCACTTCGCCGGTGGCATTCGTACTTTGTTCGGTTACGCTGACAAGGTAGGTTCCCTGCGCCGGCGGGGTGAACGTGAAGTGTTCGCCGGTTGCCGGCTGCACCGCCCCATCGACCGTCCATACAAACGTAGTGGGATTGTCGATATTGCGAATGACCGGTGCAAGGACAAGCGATTTGTCCGACGGCACGGTCATTTTCCGCCGTTCGGCGATGTTGGAGGGCGCGCGGTAGCGTCCGTTGTCGAAATAGAGTTCGGGCAGCGGCTCGGGCAGCACCGTTACGGTAATGCCTTTCAAGTCCTGTCCTTCGGCGGTCGTTACTTTCAGGGAGAGCGCATAATCGCCCAACGTATGTCGGGTAAACGTGTAGGTTTTGCTTTCGCTCACGACCTCGCCCTCCAGCCGCCACACATACGTAGCGCTGTCGGCATTTTCGGCCTCGGCGACAAATTCTTTTGCGACGTCCCTGTAGGCTATAGCGGTCGATGGCAGCGTGATTGTCGGCGGTAGTTTTTCCAGCACCGAAATTTTCACCTGCGCCGTCGCGGAGCCGTTCTCCGCATCGACCCGGAAGGTTACGAAATACTCGCCCAATCGCTCGGCGAGGAAGGTAAACGAGGGGTCGGTCGATACGATCTTCCCGTCGACGACCCAGGAGAAAATGGGGCTTAGCGCATTTTCTACTACCGCCGTCAGCATGACGCTTCCGCCTATTTTCAGCCGGTGTTCGCCGGTCGCCGGCATTAATACCACCGAAGGCTCCGCCACAGGCGCAACTTCCGGGCGCTCCTCGTCCGCGCAGGCGGCAGCGACGGCGGCCATGGCGGCCAGCAGCCAAAAGGAGGCATTTGTAAATCTGTTTTTTTTCATATTCGATCCATTTTATAAATTACTATACTATACGGACGCCTTTTTGGGAGAAGACGCTCCGCTTTGGCCGTCCGTCGAGACGGCGGGCGGACGAGGAGCGCCGGCAACACAGGGCGCTCCGAACGACCGTTGAGAAATGACTGCAACTACGCATACGGAGCTTACGGCGCTAATCGTTGTCTTGTGAAGACGATCGACGACGGGATGTCGCCGGTCGACGCTTCCCACCTCTTTTTCCCATCCGGCCGGAAGCAGTACAGGACGCCGGGGGTTACGTAGTCTTTGGCGTCGGCCACAAGAATTTCCCGCGTCTCGGGATTGACGGCTATTCCGTAGGGACGTTCAATAAACGGCTCCGTGCCGTCGGTGATAAATCGTTGCGCGACGATGCGCTGCGTTCTCACATCGACCACCGCGTAGGCGGTCGAGTAGCTGCCGGAAAGCTCGCTCCACACCGAGCTGAGCACGTAGAGCGAATCGCCGGCCAGCGACATGGCCGAGTTGGGCAGTTGGGCAAATACGGTTTTCACGCGGTCGGTGCGCGTGTCGAGCACGTAGGTCTTGGAGGGCGTATACTTGTAGTCGCCGCGCGACGAGACCCAAAGGTAGCCGTAGGCGTCGAGCCTCATGCGGTGCAGGTTGATCCCGACGACGATCTTCCCGACTTCTGCGAACGTCGTCAGATCGACCACCGACACCGTGTTGTCGTAGTCGGGCACGCGGTACCCGCCGGAATTGGCCACGTACAGTTTGTTGCCGCAGACGACCAACTCCTCGGGCTGATAGCCCACGACGCAGCTGTCGAGCACCTGCAGGGTGGCCGTATCGACCTTGGCGACGTAGCCCAAGCGGGCGCCGGGGTCGATCAATACCGGCCCCGCATAGGAAGAAACATAGGCATAGCCTTTGTCGAACGTAATATAGCGACAGTTGGGAATAGCGATCGTCGCGATATGTCGAGCGGTTGCCGCGTCCATCACCTCGACCAGATGGGAGCAATTAATGACCGCATATAGCTTGCTGCCATAAATCTGAATATCGTTTCCCACGTCGCCGAGCTCCTTCACGACAGTGGGGTTTCGCGACGGGTAAATGTTTTTACTGTAGACGCCGGTGGCGTAATCGAAATAGTCGAGCGTCGCTTTATTGCTTCCCTTATTGCCCTCGTTGAGGAGAAAAAAGCCCCGAATGCTGTCGGTCTGCATCGACCCTCCCGTATCGATATGCGTAGGCGGGATTACGCCTTCCTCTTTTCTGCACGAAAATAAACAGCCCGCCAGACACGCGGCCAATACGCCACAGGCGACCATCCGCCGGCTGCGGACGCGGCGGGCGACTGCGCAGCTCGGGGCCCCGGCCATCGGGGTCGCCTTGCGTAATAATGGAGTAAAAATGGGTTTGTTTTTCATTATTTAATATATCATTAGATGCACATACTTTACCGTGTCGCTATGCCCGCCGGACGTTCAACGCCGGGAACCGGCGGACGGTTAATTCAAACAGCCCGAACAGCAGAGCGGTATAAAAGCAGTCGCCGGCCAATGTATTTCCGAGGAACGGCAGCCCGGCGGCATAACACGCCTGCAGGCCGGCAGCGGTTAGCGGATACATGCCCGACGACCACCAAACCCCCAGATTGGATACGACAAAAAAGAGGGCCGACGCGCTCACCGCCGCCGCCAGCAGATTGGGTATAGCTATTCCGGTCAGCAGCATTCGCCCGACAATCGCAATAAGGATAAAGGCGCCATACGTAAAAAACGCGCCGTCGTAGAACCATATAAAGCGGTCGAAGAAGGCGGCGTATACGACGTTGTTCAGCAGCAGGTCGCTTAGCCACATGGCCGCCACCGGGATGGCGAAAGCCCAGAGGCGACGGCGATAATAGGCGGCACCAAACAGCGCCATCGCGCCTATCGGCGCAAAATTGGCGGGATGCGGAACGAGCCGGCTTAGTGCCGCCGCCGCAAGGAGGCCGGCAAGCACGCCGGCGCGTAAGGATAGTTGGAATTTCAGGTGATTTGATTTTAACTGTTTCATCGTTTCATTGTATTTATGGGGGATATAGCGCCTGTTAAATAGTCCATGCCAGTATCAGTTTAACATTCATTCCCGGCATCGGGTAGCATTGTACCACCTCGTAAGCCTGATTGAGCAGGTTGTTGACTTCAGCGGTTATCCGCAGTTCCGTTTTTCCGATAGGCACGCGCCGGGCAAGGGACAAATCGTGCGTATACCATGCCGGGGAATAATTTTCTATCGTATTGGCGGATGATTCGTAGCGTTCGCCGGTATAGATAAAGCTATAGTTGAAGTCCCAACGACCGCAGGCGCCGTTCACAATCGCCGAGCCGCTGTGCGGCGGGATGTAGGGGATTTGTCCGCGATACCAGAGGCTGTTCGGGTTGGTACAGTCCTGCGCCAGCTGGTAGGTATAGGTCAATCGCGTACTCCATTGCACCGGGCCTGTCTGCCATTCTCCGCTCAGCGCGACGTCGACGCCGCGTATTTCGACCCGTCCGAGATTAATCATCGTCCAGCGAAATTGATTGTCGGAAGGCATGGCGACAATTTTGTCGGTTACTTCATTGTAGTAGGCGTCGACCTGCGCCTCGAGACGCCGCAGCCACATCGCCCCGAGACGGTGCGAGGCGGTCAGGCCGATGTTGTATTGGGCGGTATATTCGGGCAGCAGCCGTTTGTTGCCGATAAAAGTATAATAAAGATCGTTGAATGTAGGCATACGGAATATCCGTTTATAAAAGGCGCGTATAAACACCTCCCGGCTTTGCCACGGCTTTATGGAGGCGGCCGCGGCAGGCGTTACGACGCTTTTGGAACGAGCGGCTTCGTTGGGCGTCGCCGTTTCGTCGTACACAAACGTATGCAACAGGCTGGCCTGAAACCGGACTGTTTTTCCCTGTAGGGACGTCGCAAGGGCGGTCAGCGCCATATAGCGCGACGGGTATACAAAGTCGGTCAGGTCGGCGTCTAACGTATTATATTGCACATCGCATGACAGCGAGGCTTTCCACCGGGGCGACAAGGTGTATTCATGCGCCGATGAGAGATAGGCTTCCTGTTGTCGGTAGCGGTTTTCTATGAACATGGTCGAAACATCCAACCGGGGATCGGCGAGGTAATGCAGGTAGTCGTAGGCCACCTTGCCGTTGAGCAGTACCCGGTAGGCGGGCGTTACGGTCGTCCGGAGCGAGGCCTGCACAAAGAGGTTGTCGTCCCACTGCCGGTCGGCGTGCTTAAACACGCCGGGCGCTTCCCGCACCGCCGCGCCCGGGTAGCCGCGTTCGGCATGGTAGGCGTAGGCTCTAACCGTCCATTCGCCCTGCGGCAGGGCGCCGTACAGGGCGGCCTCCGCGCGGAACATCGAAACGTCGCCGTTCTGCCGTATCTCCGTCGTGTCGTAGCCGTTTTTCTTTGTGTAGGTAAAGGGGTATTTCCCGGAGGTATACAGGTATTCTGCGCCGACCGACACGTCAATGGCCGGGGTCCATTTATGCTCCCACAGCCACGACGGATTAAGGAGATCAAACGAGCCGGTTTTGAAGCGTGTCCGGAGATTGTCGCGCCGGTGGCCGACGAATGCCGGTTTGCGCGCATACAGGTATACGGCGCTGGCCGATGCGTAATCTTTCGCCGGCTGGAATACCGCGCTCCGTTGCCCGTTGTATACGGCTACGACCTCCAGATTATCCAGCGCAAGGCGTCCCAAATCAATCTGTCCGTTCTGCGCGTTTCCGAGTCCGACGCCGTCGTAGAACACGCCGGTGTGGTTGGTTCCCAGACTGCGAATATTGACGGTTTTCAGGCCGCCTATACCGCCGTAGTCCTTTATTTGTACGCCTGAAAAGTAGCGGAGCGCGTCGGCGACCGAATGGGCGGCGAGGCGTTGCAGGGCTTCGCCCGAGAGCGTTTGCGCGGGAATAATATCCGTCGCCGTCCGCTGCCCAAGCACCACTACTTCCCGGAGGACAAGCAGGCTGTCGGGGCGTACAAGGCTGTCCGGCGCCGGCTGTGCCGAAACTGCCGCCGGGATCCACAGGAACAAATAATACATGAACCAATATTTACGCATGTTTGCATTATTAATTTCATACTATGATTTTACAGTTCAACGGGGGAGGAGTAACGAATAACGCCCTTGCAGTTGATTGCTGCCCATTCGCCGTAGGCTGCAAAATCGTTTGTGCTGCACGGGCAGGTCTTCTGACTTATTCCGGGTTTTAACGGCCTTCCCATCGGCCGAAGCCGACAGTGGTTTAAAGAGTGTTAAAACGGGGTGCTCTTTCATACGGAGAGCGGAACTTACAGCAGCGGGAACTGTAGCCGATTTTCACGGCATTCCCTTTTAATCCCTTGCCGGCGGTTTAAACGGCTTCGGGAACCAGTGCGGGTGCAAAGGTAGTATTTTTTTTATGAATTATGCGGATCGTCCGTTAAAAACGAATGATGATTTACGCCGCGCCTTTGCCCGCAGGGCATTCATAGCAATAGAAAACGACATCCCCCCATCCTCAACCGTTGGCCGCAGGCCATGAATCCCCTGACGGGGAATAGGCTGCGCGGGGCGACCTATTCTATTGATATGAATGGCCTCCGGCCAATTGCTCATTGCTCATTGGTCATTGAAATAAGCGCGCCGCCCCCGCCGGCCATTCACCATTCACCATTCACCATTCACCATTATTATTGCGCGATCATGAAGGCGACGGTTT
>JAIRMW010000165.1 GCA_031258415.1 Prevotellaceae bacterium | reverse complement strand
CAGTGTGTTTACAAGCAGTATTAATTGTTCCATAGTATCATTGTATTTGTGTTGTGTTGTTATATAAGTAAAAAATGTATAGCTGTCTTTTTTTTCATTGCACGTGAAACGGTTTTCATCGCATGTGAAACGGTTTTCATTGCATGTGAAATGATTTTTATTTCACGTGAAATGATTTTCATTTCACGTGAAACGGTTTTCATTGCACGTGAAACGGTTTTCATTGCACGTGAAATGATTTTTATTGCATGTGAAATGGTTTTTATTTCACGTGAAACGGTTTTCATTTCACGTGAAACGGTTTTCATTTCACGTGAAACGGTTTTCATTTCATGTGAAATGGTTTTCATTTCATGTGAAATGGTTCTCATTTCATATATATTATTTTTCATTTTACATGAACTTATTTTCATTTCATATATGTTGTATCTCATTTCACGTAAGTGGGATTTCATTTCACGTAAGTGGGAATTCGTTTTACGTAAGTGGGAATCCGTTTCACGTAAGTGGGATTTCATTTCACGTAAGTGGGAACTGTTTTTATGTGAAATGGATTTCATTTCACGTATATCGGATGAAAAGGTAGGAGAATTTTCCTAATTATCGAAATGGGCGGCTGTTTTTGGCAGGGGCGGCGCATCTAATTTTTGTTATGGTTAGATGAATTTGCATGGGATACATGATGTGGGTAGCCCTGTAGGGATTGCGGGCGTAGCGCCGCCATCTGCCATACGCAGGATCGTCGCCTCATGGACGGCAGCGCTCGCCGCACGGCCTTGTCCGAACGAGGCGCGGAGCGCGGTAATTCAAAATATTTCCCGTACATTTGCATTCCGGTTATCCGTAAAAAAGTATTGTTTATTGTTTATTGTTTACTATTATCGTTATGACATTCCATCCGCTTACTGCTATTGCGCCGGTCGACGGTCGCTACCGGGATCAGACCGAAGCGCTGGCCGCTTATTTTTCGGAGTATGCGCTCATTCGCTACCGGCTGTTAGTCGAGGTTGAGTATTTTATTGCGCTGTGCGAAATTCCGCTGCTTCCGTTGGCGGGCGTCGACGTCGCCTATTACGGGGCGCTGCGGGCGCTGTATGAGGAGTTTTCGCTGGCGTCGGCCGAGGAGATTAAGCGTATCGAGCGTACGACGAACCACGACGTCAAAGCGGTGGAGTATTTTCTTAAGGCTCGCTTTGACACGATGGGTCTGCATCCGTTCCGGGAGTTTATCCATTTCGGACTGACGTCGCAGGATATTAATAATACGGCGGTTCCGTATAGTTTTCGCGAGGCGTTGCAGGGGGTTTATTATCCGTTGCTCGACGCGCTACAGCGGCAGTTAGCGTCGCTGGCTTCGGAGTGGGAGGATACGCCGCTGCTGGCGCGTACGCACGGGCAGCCCGCTTCGCCGACCCGCGTGGGGAAGGAGATCCGGGTGTTTGCGGAGCGCCTGACGAAGCAGCGGGCCCTGCTGGAGGCTCTCCCGTTTGCCGCCAAGTTCGGCGGGGCGACCGGCAATTTCAATGCGCATCATGCGGCTTATCCGACGATCGACTGGCGGGCGTTTGCGGATGCGTTTGTCGCCCGTTCGCTGCGGCTGACGCGCTCGCACTATACGACGCAGATCGAGCATTACGATTACCTCGCCGCGCAATTCGACGCGCTGAAACGTATTAATACCGTCCTGCTCGACCTGTCGCGCGATATGTGGCTGTATATTTCGATGGATTATTTCAAACAGAAGCTTCAGGCTGGGGAAGTCGGTTCGTCGGCGATGCCGCATAAGGTGAACCCGATTGACTTTGAGAATGCCGAAGGCAATATCGGCGTGGCCAATGCGCTCTATGCGTATTTGTCGGGGAAACTTCCGGTGTCGCGTCTGCAACGCGATCTGACCGACAGTACGACGTTGCGCCATATCGGCGTTCCGGTGGCGCATAGCGTGCTTGCGCTGCAATCGCTGCTTCGTGGTCTTGGGAAGCTGTATATTAACCGCGAGGCGATCGCGGCCGACCTCGACCGGCACTGGGCTGTCGTCGCCGAGGGCATCCAGACGATCCTCCGCCGCGAACAATATCCTCATCCTTACGAGGCGCTGAAGTCGCTGACGCGCACGAACGAGACGGTAACGAAGGAACAGATAGCCCAATTTATCTATTCGCTGGATGTGCCGGAGGCTGTGAAAAACGAATTGCTACAGTTGTCGCCACAGAACTATACGGGTCTGACGGATTAGCCTGCCGCCCGCTTCCTTGAGGGCGTTCGGCTTACGCAGACGGTCTTTATTCAGTATGTATTTTTCATTTATTATTTCACTCGTATGACTCTTATAAAATCCATTTCCGGCATTCGGGGCACTATCGGCGGCCGGTCCGGGGAGGCGCTTACGCCGGTCGATCTGGTTAAATTTACGGCGGGCTATGCCGGCTGGTTGCACCGGCAAACGCCGGGGCGGCGCCTGAAGGTCGTGGTTGGTCGCGATGCGCGGGTATCGGGCGAGATGTTGCAGCATATTGTATGCGGCACGCTTATGGCCTGTGGCGTAGACGTGGTCTATATCGGACTGGCGACGACGCCGACTACGGAGCTTGCCGTGGTTTTCGAGCAGGCCGACGGCGGCATAGTCCTGACGGCCTCGCATAATCCGGCGCAATGGAACGCGCTGAAACTGCTCAACGGTCAGGGCGAGTTTTTAGACGCCGCCGCGGGCCGGGCTTTGCTGGAACTGGCCGAGCAGGGCGCCGACGAGTTTGCGGAGGCCGACCGTCTGGGCGTCCTGACGGAAAATCATACCTTCACCGGCCGGCATATCGAGGCCGTACTCCAATACCCATTGGTTGACGTGGAAGCGATCTACAGGGCGGGCTTTAAGGTGGTCGTCGATGCGGTCAATTCGGTGGGTGGCGTCGCTATTCCCGCGTTGCTGGAAGCGTTGGGGGTGGGGGTCGTTCCGCTGTTTTGCGAGCCTACCGGACGGTTTGCGCACAATCCCGAGCCGCTACCCGATCATCTTGGCGAGCTTTCCGCTCGGGTCGTTGCGGAGCAGGCCGGGTTGGGCGTCGCCGTGGATCCCGACGTCGACCGACTGGCGATCGTGTGCGAAGACGGGAGTATGTTTGGGGAGGAATATACGCTGGTGGCGGTGGCCGATTATATCCTTTCCAAGCGAGCGGGGCACACGGTGTCGAACCTTTCGTCGTCGCGTGCGTTGCGGGATGTAACCGAGCGGTACGGCAGACGCTATTTCGCGTCCGCGGTGGGCGAAGTCCATGTTGTAAACGAGATGAAACGGGTGCAGGCGGTCGTGGGGGGCGAAGGCAACGGGGGCGTGATTGTGCCCGATTTTCACTACGGTCGCGATGCGTTGATTGGCCTGTCGCTGTTCCTTTCGCTGCTGGCCAACAAGGGGGCGTCCTGTTCGCAGTTGCGCGACACTTACCCCCGCTATTATACCTCGAAAAATAAACTGGCTCTTTCGCCGCAAACCCCTATCGAAGCGCTGCTGGAAAAGCTGACGACCGTCTACGCGGATGAGCGTATTACCACCGGCGATGGCGTGCGGATTGATTTCGACCGCGAAAAGAAATGGATCCATCTGCGTAAATCCAATACCGAACCCATCGTCCGGCTCTACGCCGAAGCGCCGGCTCAAGCCCTTGCCGACGCGCTCGCCGCCGAGGTGATGGCGTTGCTGGTTCCCGGTTCTTCTCCCCCCCATCGTTCGCATTAAGAAGCTGTCGAGAGCGGGCGTGGCTCGTTCCATCGCGCACGCCGGACGCCTTAGCGTATCGGGATTACCTGCTCGCCGGCCTGTACTGCGACAGGATAACCCCGCCAATGACGACCCCGACGCCTATGATTTGTTGCAGGCTCATCGTTTCGCGCCCCATGAGGAAGGCGGCGACGGTGGTGATGACCGGGATCAGCGCGGAGAACATGTTGGCCTGCGTAATGCCGATATGTTTAATGGCGGTAACGAACAGCACAAAGGCGCCGCCCGAAACGAAAACCGCCAGCATCGTCAGCGGCCAGACGACCGGCCATCCCCAGGCTACCGCGCCGAGGGTTTCGCGTTCAAAAAAGAGGACTAACGGCAGAAAGTAGATTGCCCCCGTGAGGTTTTGGAAGGCGACAATCGTGATGGCCGAATAGTGATGCAGTTTGCGGATAATGATTGCGTAGCCGGCAGTCGACGCCGCCGCCATAAACAGCAGCAGGACGCCGCTCAAAGGCACCAGCAGCGTAAAGTCGCCGGTAAACATCACCAGCCCTACGCCGGGAATGGTACACAGCACCCCTACGATATTCGTCCACACCGGACGTTCCTTAAATACGTAGAAACACGCCAGCATTGTAAATACCGGCACCGTCGCCAGAATCACCGATCCGATAGACGGCGACTGGGTGATGCGCAACCCGTTGTTTTCGCCAAGAAAATAGATAAACGGTTCGAAGAGCGCCAGCAGGAGAAACCATTTTATATCTTTTTTCGCAATCCGGACGGAGCGTCGCGTGGCTATCAGGAAGAGGAACAACGCTACGCTCCCTATGCCCATCCGAAACATCGACAGGCTCTGCGGCGGGAAGGGCGGCTGCGACGCCACTAAATCGGTGGTCCATACAAACGACATTCCGAACAGGAACATGGCCGTGCAAACGGCGATATATGCTTTCATATTTTTCATACTCTATCTCTATTTTCTATTCTTTTTTTTCGTTGGGTTAAAAGAGCCGGGTGTCGTAGTCCTTCAACTCCTTTG
The DNA here is from genome assembly GCA_031258415.1 of Prevotellaceae bacterium. Lineage (GTDB taxonomy): Bacteria > Bacteroidota > Bacteroidia > Bacteroidales > UBA932 > JAIRKX01. Next base: position 19,277 of record JAIRMW010000165.1, on the reverse strand, counting down.
CATAGTTTTTTGCCTGCCCGCCCGTCAGTCCGTTGAGCAGGTTCCAAAATCGCGGGCCGTGATTTTTATGCTTCGTATGACATAATTCATGTAAAATGACATAATCAATCAAATGCGGCGGCAGATGCATCAAATGAATATTGAGCGTAATCGTATTATCCGATGCGCAGAGCCCCCAATAAGAGGTAACCCGCTTTATCAGCAGTTGTTTAAACGACAATCCGCTTTGCGCCGTCAGTTGTTTGATCCTCGACGGCAAGACCTCGTGCGCCTCCACCGTCCATGCGTGCTCTACCGCCTTCCGAATGGCTGCCTGTAGGGGTTCGCTGTCTATCGGGCGATGGGACGGATAATAGATGAACACCGTGTCGTCCGTAATCTGCACCCGCACGTTGAGGCGCATCTCCGGCAGCAGGCGCACGGTTCGCGAGAAGGTCGTAAAGGAGGCGTCGGGCGTAAAGCGCCTCTGTTTGCCCTTATATTTAGCTTCGATCTGCTCCTTCGACCGGAGCACCCATTCGATTTTTTCATTGAGGAAGGCTTCGGCTTCCTTGAAAGTGGTTTGCAAAGGCAGGATCACCACGATGTTTTTGCCGTACTGCATTCGGATTTTCAGCGTACGCGCGAGGGATAACTTCCGTAAATGTACCTCGCCCAGTACGGGATGACGGATGATCTGAGTCGTAGCCTCCATATCGGTTATTGATTGTCGTCGGAACGGGGTTCCTGCGCGGGGTTGCCTTCGGTATTGACAGGCCGGCTGTCCGGCGGTGCGGCGTTTTTTTTCTGTTTTCCGAACATCCGGCGGTACAAGTCGCCGAAGGACGAAAACTCTTCCTGATACATCAATCCGACGCCGTACCGCTGGCTGTTGTCGATCACGTCGGTATACTGGTCGACCGAACGGGTGAAGAGTTTAAAATAGAATTTGCCCGTCTCCGAGAGGCGGATGTCGGCGTTAAAATCGTTGGTAAACGATTGCGTCCCGCTGTTGCCCGATCCGAAACTGCCGTTGATCGTCAGCCGGTCGTTGAGCAGTTGCGTAGAGAAGTTCATGTCGTAGGCGTCGTTGCGCCCCTGTTCGGAGGGCATGTAGGTAAAGCCAATATCGAGGGGCACATTCAGCTGGTTCAGCATATTGTTGACCTGATTGGAGAGGAGCTCCGTGGCGCTGCCCAAGGCCGCCATGCCGGTATTGAACGAGAGTTCCTGATCGGGCACAAACGCGCCGAAGACCATCAGCGAAAGAAACTGCCGCGTGATCTTTTCTTCGGAACTCAAGGCGCTTTGCACCCGCGCCCGGGCTTCGGCGTCGAGGCTTTGTACATCGACGTCGAAGCGCAGCGAAGGGTTCAGCATATTGCCGGTAATATAAATCTTGCAGTCGACCGGCCGCCGGGTAATCACTGACGACGAGTCGGCAAGCAGCCCGTTCAACGACGCTTTGGTGCGGTACAGGGCGGTCAGGTCAAGATTGGTGTTGCGGATATCGCCGTTAAACGTAATTCGTCCGCCCTGGTTGATATAAAACTTTTTGGTAATAAGGTTGAAATTTTGAATGCTGAACAGGTAATCGCCCCGTTCGACCACGTAGTCGCCAAAAAGGTTGAACTTGTCGGTCGCCGGGTTGATCTCCATTTTAATCGTACCGGCGCCGTAGCTGTGGATAATATCGCCGGTGCGCTTGTCTAATTCGATCTGGATAGCGGTTTCGGGCGATACCAGAACATTGAGCGCAATTTCGAGGTTGGCCGGCGCTTTCACCGCCTGCTTTTTCGGGCGGCTAAATACGTCGACGAGGCTGTCGGCCGGGGGCGCTTCGGCAAAGGAGAGCAGCCCCGCGTCGCTGGTCTTTGCCGGCGTCGAAGCGGGAATGCGAATGTGCGAATGGCGCTCGGTTTGCAGGTTAATGTCGAACAGCGTTTCTCCCGGGCGGCCTTTAATCGCAGCCCTGCCGGAAGCAAAGGCCTGTCCGTAGAAGAAGGCATTATCTTTTTCGGTCGTCCGCAGCACGCAGAGGTTCTGCGCCTGCGCCGTTACTTCGTAGCGCAGGTTTTTAAATCCCTGGTGATTCAACTGCACGGAGAGGCTCGCCCGGCCGCCCGAACCGTCGCTCACTTCCGCGTCCGTAAAGCCGATAGACGTGGCGTTGAGCCACACCGGTGCGCTAAACGTATAGCGCGTTTTCAGGTAGTCGACCGTTGCGGCCACCTGTTCGGCTTGCAGGTTGTCGCTTTCCAGTATCAGATTTTGCAGGTCGCCGTAGCAGTGCGCTTTTCCCGACAGGGCGCCCTCCACCTGCGTGAGTACGCCGGCAAACACCGGTTCGAGGTAGGCCAGCGAAAGATGATCGAACTCGCTCGTAACGTCTATATAATTCCGCGACGGCGAATAATAGCCGGTGATGCTGAAGGGCGTTTGCGCATCGTGCTGCGCTCGTATCAGGAGGTTGAAGCGCTTGTGGTGGTCGTCCCACAGGCTGCGCACCGACAGCCGCCCCAGCCGGTGCGTATTGACGAACGCCTCGTCGACTTGCAGGTTGGCGAAAAAGCGCGGCGCCCGGAAGGCATTCGTCATCCGCGCCCGCCCCGACAGCAAGCCGTTAAAGCGGTAGCCCTCTTGACCGGTAACAGCGTTGATGTGGGCAACGTCGAAGTTGGACAACTGCATCGTCAGCGTATCGGTCGCCTGCTCCGACAGGCATCCGTCGACCAGAATTTCCTGCACATCGTTCGCAACATGGAAGCGGCGGATATGTATTTTCTCATTCAATGTAACCGTCGACGAGTCGATGCGCCACACATTATCATTAATCACCATTTCCGAAGGGTGAATGTGCAGCGTAGTCAGCAGGGCGGAGTCAGCCGACTCGCGGTCGAAGCGTATCGTGCCGGCCAGCGTACCGTCATTCGTCGCTTCTGTTTTATTGTCATACTGTAGGTGCATTTGCAACCGGTTGTCGGCGGCGGCGGCCTGCACCACGGCGTTCCGCATCGGCAGTCCCCACAGGAGGGCTTCCGATGCGTTGAGCGTTGCGTGGTTCTGCCGGCGGTTGTGGCCGATTGTTAAGGCACCGTTCCGCAGGTGATGCTCGCGCCACGACAGCCCGCTGCTCGTAAGTTGGAGGGCGAGCGAATCGCCGGGCAGCAGTTTGAGCAGCGCTTCCGTATTCGGGGCAAGGAAGAGTTCCGGGACGATCATATCGGCCACCGCTTCGCTGTTGTTCGTTACGGCTTTCAACGTACATTCCGTCGTCAGCGTCGTATCGTAGCTGGGGGCTGCCGTGCCTGCCAGCGCCGGCAGATGCTGCCTGACCGCCGCATCGGCGACCCGTTTGATAAAATGCGACAGCGGACATGTGCCGTCGTAGTCGATCGTCAGGAAGTCGGAGCGGAATGTGTTTTGGTAGATCGAGGCTTTGCGCGAGGCGTTGATTCGGACGTCGCCGATAGCCTGCATCCCGTTCCGTCCGGTATACCGGACGCCGGTTACGGCAATATGCCCGACGCCGTCGAGCGCCTGATTTAAGGTTTCATAATCGGCTTTCACCGTGGCCTGTAGGATAGAGACCGAGTCGCGGGTATTCAGCCGCAACGCCGCGAGGTCGGCATAGTGTATGGTTGTTTCAAAGTCCAACATGCGTGTCCATGCCGTATCGTCGTCTGCCGGATAGTGGACGCCGCCGGAGAAGACTAATTGCAGGTTCGGATCGTTGATATTCACGCGTCCGTCAAAGCCGCGTTCATCGACCAGTCCTTTCAGTTCGATAGCGCTGTACGAATAGCCGGCCAACTCCAACTGCGACAGCCGGCCTTCCGCCGCTAACTGTAGCCCGCCGTAGTGCGCCGGACGAACCGCCCCGTCGATGCTTACCCATCCCGATACTTCGCCCATCGCCGGGTCGGCATGAATGAATTTGCCGGCATGAAATTTTTCTATCTGTACATCGCCTTTAATCAGTACGCCCTGTATGGCTTTGCCGGGGGCGAGGGCGACGTCGAACTGCGCCTGTCCCAAGCCGGTTTGCATGCGTCCGTGTACGACAAAATCGTTGTACAGTCCCGTGAAACTGCCCGTCAGCCGGACGTGCTCCAGGGGGGTTGTCAGCGGCGCGAGGTTGAGCGTGTCGGGCAGGGCGAAGCGTTGCAGGAGCGCGGCTAAATGCTCCGCATCGGTGGTCAGTTCCGGCACTTTAATATACATAATCGTTTCGTTGATTTGCGGCAGCCCGGCGAGACGGAATTTCACGGTCAGGGCGGTGTTCAGCGAGTCTGAACGGATTTCCAGCCGGTCGCTGCGCAGGTTGCTCACCGTGCCGCCCACGACGCCTGTCAGGTAAAAGCCCGGGTTGATATGGAAATTTTTCGCCATGTGGCCTACGGTACGGAACGAAAAGAACGCGCGGTCGAAATCGGCTTCCATGCGCACTTCGTCTACATAATTGTTAAATGAAAGCGCGTTTTTGTAGTCCATTTTATAATAGTGCATGTGAAGGTGCGAATGGCTGTCGATCAGTTCCGCATCGCTCAGGAAGGCCTGCGTGCCGCATACGTGGCCGCTTTTAGCCGTCAGGCGTTGCAGCCGGTAGCCGCTTTGCTCTACGAAACGCACGTCCCGCAGGGCGAAGAAGAGGGTGTCGTGTGCCAGATGCAGGTCGCGTGCTTCTATATGGATGTTCCGCAGATTTAAATTTTTGAAATCAACGACTCGCTCGTCGGGGTCGGGGGTCGGGGATTGCAGGTTGCGAAAAGTAAAGCGAAAAGCGTCGAGCGTGAGGTGGCGAACGGCCAGCTGCCAAGAAGCGTTCGGGCGTTTTGGAGCAGCCGTCGTGTCGCGCCTGTTGCGCTCCTGTAGACGGGTTACTATTTCCCTGATGTTGGTACTGTTTTCGCCCTCGTCCGTTTCATACGTATACAGGTTGAATACGCCGTCGGTGAGGTGCACCTGCTCTACCGTCAGTTGTTTCTTTCCAAAATGCACCGCCGACAGGGTAAAGGCGGTCTCTTTGACCGACAGCAGCGTGTCGCCCAGCCGGTCGATAACCTGTATGTCGTCGACTACCAGCCGTGTGAACAACGCATAATGTACCGTCCCGACCGATACCGACGCCGGATACAGCCGCTCGGACAACGCCGCCGTAATCCGGTGCGCCAAGAAGCCCTGCACCGCCGGCAGTTTCACCAGCAAGTATAACGCCAACGGCAATAACACCAACGCGGTCAGCGCCGCAATCCCGGCCTTCTGTAATCTCGTCTTCAATTTTTTCATTTGCGCTGCAAAGGTAGAGGAAATTTCTTAAATCGCATACACAGCCGGGTAAAAATTGAAAATCCCCCCGCCAGCCGCGGCCGGAGGTCATCCATAGCAATAGAATGGCCGCTGCGGAGCGCATTTCCCGATAGGGGCGCATTTTCCGTTAGGGGGATGAATGGCCTGCGGCCAATGGTGGATTATTCATAAGGGCTACTCTAACTCCATTAACTCCATTCTTCATTGTTCATTTCTATCGAGGCTGTTCGTCGTTCGGGGTTGAATCCGGTAATACGGACGGATTGCAGCCGCCCTGCGAGTTCTTTTCTGTAAGGGGTTTCGATTTTCAGGTAGTTGTCGGAGAATCCGAACATGAGGCCGTCCTTGCAGGCGCTTTCCCAGAGCACGCGCGTTGGTTGCCCGATATTGGCGGTATAGAATTGGCGGTTGAGGAGGTCGGAGAGTTCGAGGAGGGTTCGGGCTCTGGCCGCCCGCTCCGGCTTGGGCACGGAGGCCGTCATGGCGGCAGCCGGCGTACCGGGGCGTTCGGAATAGGGGAAAATATGGAGGCTGGCCGGGGCAAGGGTTTGCAGGAAGTCGCAGGTTTCCCTGAAATCGTCTCCGCGCTCGCCCGGGAAGCCGACAATCACATCGACGCCGATAAAGGCCTGCGGGAGGAGGCGTTTGATTTTTTGTGTGCGCTCGGCAAACAGCTCGCGGCGGTAGCGCCGGCGCATGGCGGCGAGTATCCGGTTGCATCCCGACTGTAAGGGGATGTGGAAATGCGGCATGACGGCTCGCGAGCGGGCTATCCAGTCGATCATATCGTCGGTGAGCAGGTTGGGTTCGATCGACGATATTCGGATGCGTTCAATGCCCTGTACCCGGTCTAACGCCCGCAGGAGGTCGAAGAGCGACTCGCCGGAGGTTTTTCCGAAGTCGCCGATATTGACGCCCGTCAGGACGATCTCCCGGACGCCCGACGCCGCAATTATTTCCGCCTCGCGGAGTAGTTCGGAGACCGGGCTGTTGCGGCTTTTTCCCCGCGCGAGGGGGATGGTACAATAGGAGCAGCGGTAGTCGCATCCGTCCTGCACCTTGAGGAACGATCGCGTCCGGTCGCCCGACGAGAAGGCCGGGAAGAAGCTTTCGACCGTTCGGACGTCGCACGGGACGCTGTCGGCTTTTCCTTTTGTGCGCAGGTTGTTCACATATTCGAGGAGGTTTCCCTTCCGGTCGGCGCCAATGACGAGGTCGACGCCTTCGATTTGGGCGACCTCGTCGGGGTTGAGCTGCGCATAGCAGCCGGTAACGACCACAAGCGCCGCGGGGTTGAGGTATGTCAGCCGGCGGATGGCCTGACGGCATTTTTTATCGGCCTGCTCCGTTACCGAGCAGGTATTGACGACATATACGTCGGCCCGACGCGCGGGGTGCGTCCGTTCGAAGCCCGCTTCCATAAAGCGCCGCGCCAGCGTGGAGGTTTCCGCAAAATTGAGTTTGCACCCGAGGGTAATAAAAGCGATGGAAGGCATAGTGTATTTATATTTCAACGTCTGTGTAGGTGGTCGATTCGACGTGGTCGAGCGGCGGCTGCGCCTTGTAACGCAGCAGCAGTTGCACGACGGCCTGTACGTCTTTTTCGCAGTAGCGAACGATGCGGGGCAAATCGCCGTCGCGATAATAAATCGACGCCACCTGACTGCCGTCGATATCGTCTTTCGGCGTAGGGATATTCAGGACGCCGGTCAGCAGTTCCAGCGAGCAGAAATGTTTGTAGTCGCCAAATTTCCAGAACGCCATCGTGTCGAGAAATGGCGTCTCCCAGGGCTTGCGGTCGGCGACGTCGAGGATTTCCGGCAACGGCAGTCCGTTGATCAGGAGCCGCCGTGCGATGTAAGGGAAGTCAAATTCCTTGCCGTTGTGCGCACAAAGGCGGGCGTTTTTCTTTTTGACAAAAAAGCGTTCCAGCAGCCGGCAGAAGTCTTGCAGCAGGGCTTTTTCGTCGTATCCGGCAAACGATTTCAGGCGCAACGTCCGCTGCCCGTTACGCCGGTAGATGAACCCTGCCGAGATGCAAACGATGCGTCCGAACTCCGCCCAAATACCGGCGCGTTCGTAGGCGTCTTCCGGCGATTGCCCGGCTGTGCGGAAGTAGTCCGACTTTTTCTCCCACCACTTTTTTACCGTCGCCGGCACCTCCGCGTAGGAAGCGTATTGCGGGACCGTTTCCACATCAATAAAAAGAATATGTTCAACATTCAACTCCATTTCGGAAAATCGTTAGACTGCGTGTTTATTTTGATGCAAATGTACAGGAAAATTTTAAATGTACACACCGACGACTAAAAATAGGAGCGATGAGTTATGAGTTATGAGTTATGAGTTATGAGTTATGAGTTATGAATGTCATGTCCTGAAAAAAGTTGACAGGTTACCATTCTTTTTAGTGGTTGTTTTTTTCATTATATACGTTATTTTATTTTATTTTATCTATGCTGTTCGGTGCACCTCCGCCGGCGTCTTAAAGCCTAAGGCCCAATGCGGGCATCGAAAATCGAGCATCGAGCTAAAAAGAGGGGTTGTTTATCCGATGATTTCGTTGATGTCTTCGCTCCATGGGCCGGGTTCGATGCGGGGATTGACCCAGGCGGCGGCGAGGGTGATTTTTTTCCCTTCGCGCCGGCGCGGTCGGTGGGCTGTCCGTGATCGGGCATGGAGGCGTAGAGGGTCATTTCGTCGTGCCGCCGGATGACGGCGCGTTTTTTTTGTTTGGTTTTTCGCGAATGCGTAGCAAATTCGCACGAATACGGAGCAAATTCGCGCGAATACGGAGCAAATTCGCGCGAATATGGAGCAAATTCGCGCGAATACGGAACAAATTCGCGCGAATGCGTAACAAATTCGCGCGAATACAGAGTAAATTCGCGCGAATACGGAGCAAATTCGCGCGAATGTGTGGCAAATTCGCGCGAATACGGAGCAAATTCGCGCGAATACGGAGAAAATTCGCGCGAATGCGTGGCAAATTCGCGCGAATACGGAGCAAATTCGCGCGAATGCGTGGCAAATTCGCGCGAATGCGTGGCAAATTCGCGCGAATGCGTGGCAAATTCGCACGAATGCGTGGCAAATTCGCGCGAATACGTGGCAAATTCGCGCGAATGCGTGGCAAATTTATGTAACGCCGGAACGCATTTACGTGAAGTGATTACGTATTTATAGTATTCCTTGTGCTTTGCTTATTAGTCGTCGTAGAGGAGGTATTTTTTTCGGAGGTTCTTAAACGCTTCTATTTCCGGTTGCCACGAGGCGCGAATTTCGGCGGCGGAGAGTCCCTGTTCTATCTGGCGGCGCAGGCGGTCGGTGCCGCAGAGTTTGTAAAAGAAGTCGGTGAAAAAGGCCGCTTGGGGCGAGTAGTGCCGGCGGGCGTCAATGAGCCATTGCAGGACGAGTTGTCCGCCGGAGGTGGCGTCGTGAAGGGGGAAGTCGCGCAGGTTGAGTCCGAAGCATTCGGTGTTCATCCATGGCGGACGCCGCGCGCCGGGCTTGCTTATCGGCGTGAACGAGAAGGGGTAATGCGCCCGAAACGAGGGATGGCCGAATACCTCAAAGGGGGCGTCGGTGCCGCGTCCCACGCTGACGACGGTGCCTTCAAACAGGCATAGCGAGGGGTAGAGGTAGACGGCCTGCATGGTCGGGAGGTTGGGCGAGGGGGCTACGGGCAGGCGGTAGCGGGTTTGATGGGTATAGCCGGTGCAGGGTACGACGGTCAGTCGGCATGTGAGGCCTTTTTTGAGCCATCCTTCGCCGTTGATCATGCGGGCGAGTTCGCCCAGCGTCATGCCGTGGACGATGGGTATGGGGTGGATTCCGACAAACGAGCGGCAGGCGGGCTTTAGTAGCGGGCCGTCGATGTAGAACCCGTTGGGGTTGGGGCGGTCTAACAGTATGAGCGGGAGGTCGTTTTCAGCGCAGGCTTCCATGAGGTAGTGCAGGGTCGAGAGGTAGGTGTAGAAACGGACGCCGACGTCCTGCATGTCGAAGAGCATACAGTCGAGTCCCTGTAGCTGTTCGGGCAGGGGCTTGACGTGCTGTCCGTAGAGGGAAATGAGTTCGACGCCCGTGGCGGCGTCGGTGGTTGTGGCGACGTGCTCGCCGGCGTCGGCCGTCCCGCGAAAGCCATGCTCCGGCGCAAAGATGCGCACGACGTCGACGCTTGCTGCCAGCAGGGCGTCGACCAGATGTTGCGAGCCGGCGATCGAGGTGTGATTAGCGGTTACGCCCACGCGCTTGCCCTGTAATAGCGGCAGATAGACTTCCGGCTGTTCCGCTCCGGTACGCAGCGGTTGCGCGGTCGCGGTGGCGCCCGGCAGGCAGCATATCGTCAGTAGCGAGAGGTATCGTTTTTTTAGCATCGGGGCGTGATTTTTTGATTATCCTATAAGGGGCGCATTGGCCATTGGGCGTTTTTTTCCGGCGCCGGCGACGCGGAGGCTTAGAATGTATAGCGCACGGTAACTCCGATGTTGGGGCTGAATTTGATGTAGCCGTAGCCAATCAAATAGATTTTGGGGTTGAGGTCGAAGGCAAAGCAAAGCGGTATTTCGGCGAGTTTGTATTCTAATCCGGCGACGCCGTCGGCGGCAAATATGAATGAGCTGTTTGCGCTGATCAGGGCGCCGGCGGTGGCTCCCGGCCCGACGTACCACGACAGGCCGTCGGCATTGGGCCATGCGTGATGAAATTCGTATAAGGCCGTTGCCCGTAACGACATATCGTTTGGGTGAAGGATGTCCAAATCAACGACGCCTTCGAGGGCATGGGCGGTGGTGATAAATTGTTTGTAGCTGGCGCCAATCATGGTGCCGATGCGTCCGCCGACCGCCCGTTCGTAATTTTGCGCGTTGAGCGTCGACAGGCCGGCGGTCGTCATCAGGAGCAGGAGTGCTGTTTTTTTGGCGTGAGCGACAGTTTGCCGAATAAAATGAACGATGAAATACATGGTGTTGAAAAATTAAAAGTACGTAATGGTGTCTCCCGTCAGCGAGCAGAGGAGGTTGTTGGCCATGCGGCTGGCGCCAAACCGGAACAGCGCCGGCGTCAGCCATTCGTCGCCCAGGACGTTTCGGACGATGGCGTAGTACGTTATCGCATCGTCCGACGCGGCGATGCCGCCTGCCGGTTTAAGTCCGACCTTCCGTCCGGTTTGTTGGTAGAACCGGCGGATGCAGTGCGCCATGATCCATACCGCTTCGGGCGTGGCCGCCGGTTCGATTTTGCCGGTAGATGTTTTGATGAAATCGGCGCCGGCGTCCATGGCCAGAAAGCTGGCGTCGGCTATTTGCGGGGGCGACAATGCGCCGGTTTCGAGGATCACTTTCAGGTGGGCATTCCCGATGACCTGTTTGATTTTTCGGATTTCGTCGGCCGCCGCGGCGTAGTCGCCTGCCAGAAACGCGCATAGCGACAGGACGACGTCAATTTCCGTAGCCCCCTGCTCTACCGCCAGCCGGCATTCGTCGCATTTGACGCTCAGGAAGGTTTGCGAGGCGGGGAACCCGGCGCCTACCGCCGCAATTTGTACGGAGGAGAGGGTTAGTGTTTCGCGCACGGTACGCACGAACGCCGGGTAGACACATATCGCGGCGACCGGCGGCACGTCGGCAAAGTGCGACGGAAACCGGTTAACGCGCTCCGTCAGTTTCCGCACTTTCTCGACCGTATCGGTCGCGTTCAAGGTGGTCAAATCGATGGCGCCGAAACAGTGTTTCCACGTGGCCGGCGTACGCAATGCCGGTATTATGGCGTTTATTTCGCGCAACGCCTTGGCGGGGTCTTCGGGATGAACCGCAACATCATATCTTTCCGAATAATGTAGCATACTGTTTGTCATTTTATGTTTACTATCCTTATAACTCCTCGTTCGAAAATCCTTCGAGGTGTCTAAAATACCTGTATGTTCCCACCTTCAATTCGTACGCGGCGAGGGCGTCGCAGACCACGATGCTGTGGGGGTGCGTTTGCAGGGCGCTGGCCGTCCATGCGTGATTGTAGCCGCCTTCGACGATATGGCGGATAGCGCGGGCTTTGAGGTGTCCGGTAGCCAGAATAATCACTTCGTCGGCGTCCAGCACGGTGGCGACGCCGACGGTAAGCGCTTGACGGGGTACTTTGGTTACGTCGTTGTCAAAGAAGCGGGCGTTGGCCGCAATGGTATCCATCGTCAGGGTTTTGACGCGCGTCCGGGAGGCGAGCGAGGAGAAAGGCTCGTTGAAGGCGATATGCCCGTCGGCGCCGACGCCGCCTAAAAACAGGCGGACGCCGCCGGCCTGCTTCATCCGCGCCTCGTACGAAGCGCATTCCTTCGCAAGGTCGGGCGCATTGCCGTTTAAGATATTGACATGTTCCGGACGGACGTCTACATGACTGAAAAAATGCCGCCACATAAATGAGTGGTAGCTTTCGGGATGCTCTTCGGGCAAGCCGACGTACTCGTCCATGTTGAACGTAATGACATTGGCAAACGACGCCGCGCCCGCCCGATAGAGCTTGATCAGTTCGGCATAGGTCTGCATCGGCGTCGAACCGGTAGGCAGTCCTAATACAAAAGGCGTGGCGCTTTGCTGTTGGTGGGCTTGCATTTTTGAGACAATATAGTCCGCCGTCCATTTGGCGACCTGTTCCGGTTTGTTTTGTATGATAACTCGCATGTGATTGGATGTTGAATGATTGAATAGCGGATGTTGGTTAGAATAGGCGGAGGAATACTTCGATAGCCTGATATTCGGCCATGCCTAAGGTGTCGTAAATACGGGCGGTGTTTTCGGTGCGTTCTTCGGCGCGTTGCCAAAATTCGCGCGTGTCGTCGCCGGGAAAGGGGACATTGTCCTTCTGCGAGAGATGGCGATAGATGGCGTGCCGTTTCCGCAGCACCTCTTCGGGGCTGAGCGGCACCGCCATGTCTACCATATCAAGACTCCATTCCTGCCATGCGCCGCGGTAGAGCCACATCCGGCACCCCTCGAACCAGTCGTCGCCGTTGATGCGCTCGATAGCCTGCAACAAGGCTTCAATGCACACACGGTGCGTACCATGCGGGTCGGAGAGGTCGCCTGCGGCAAATATGCGGTGCGGCTTGACGGTTTGCAGCAACCGGACGATAATGGCGATGTCGGCATCGGTCAGCCGGCCTTTGGCGATCCCGCCCGTTTCGTAGAACGGGAGGTTGAGGAAGTGGACGTGGGTATCGGGCTCCAGTCCTACTTCGCGGCAGGCCGCCCGGGCTTCGGCCCGGCGGATAGCGCCTTTGAGTTGTCGCAGTTCCAGCGGTTCGGGTTCGCCGTTCTGCTTGTTTTTTATCCGGGCGGCCACCTCGCTGTAGTGGTTGCCATACCCGCATTCCCGTACCATATCGATATTCTGAAGCACCACATTGTCGTTGACGGCAATATTGCCCGATGTTTGATAGGCTACATGCACGTCGTGCCCCTGATCGACCAGCCGCAGGAAGGTGCCGCCCATAGAGATGACGTCGTCGTCGGGATGCGGGCTGAAGATGAGGATGCGTTTCGGGAACGGTTCGGCGGTTTCGGGGCGGGTCGAGTCGTCGGCATTGGGCTTGCCTCCCGGCCAGCCGGTAATGGTATGCTGCAAGTCGTTAAAGACTTTAATATTTACATTGTAATAGCCGCTCACGGTTTCGAGCAGTTGCCCCAAACTGTTTTCGATATAATTTTCGTGGGTCAGTTTCAGCACCGGCTTTTGCGTAAGGCGACACAGCCAGAGCACCGCTTTGCGGATCAGTTTCGGCTGCCAGTCGCACGTTCCTACCAGCCACGGCGTATCGACCCGCGTCAGGTTTTCCGACGCGCCTTTGTCGATCACCACCTCGATATTCGGATGCCGTTGCAGGCACGAGGCCGGCGTAAGCGATGTGATCTCGCCTTCGGTTATCGCCCGGATAATATCGGATTTCTCTTCGCCCCATGCGATGAGGATAATCCGTCGGGCCGACAAGATGGTTGCCAGCCCCATCGTTACGGCTTTGGCGGGCGTATGTTCAATGCCGTAGAAAAGCGACGACTGCGTTTTGCGTGTTGCGGTGCCCAATACGACCAACCGTGTACGGGCGTTTTCTAAGGAGCCGGGTTCATTGAACCCCAGCTGTCCTTGCGTCCCCGTACCCAAAAGCATCAGGTCGATGCCGCCATAGTGTTTGATTTTCGCTTCGTACGAACGGCAAAAAGCCGTCATTTCATCCATATTCAGCGTGCTATTCGGAAAATGGATATGTTCGGGCTTAATGTTTACCTGATTGATAAACTCCTCGCGCATCCTGAAGTTGCGGCTTTGCTGCTCTTCCGGTTTGATGGGGTAGAACTCGTCGAGGCTGAACACTACCACGTGCTCGAAGCTCACTTTCCGGGCATGGTAGGCGGCCAATAGTTTACGGTAAATGCCCACCGGCGATTTGCCGGTAGTCAGTCCCAATACATATTTTTCGCCGCGTTCGCCGGCTTCGTTGATGGCGTCAATAATTTGGTTCGCCACGTAGTCGGCGCCTTTTTCTTCGGAGTCGTAGATGCAGACCGGCAGCTTTTCGAAACGTTTTATAATTTCGTCCGGCTCTATTCCGATCAATCCGCCGGCAGGTATAATATTATATTTCGTGTTCATCGTATTTATAACAGACTTTCGATATAGGTCTTCATGGCCGCCTCATGCGCTTCGACGCTTTGCCACAGGGCAAATTGCGCCTTTGTGCGCACCAGATTATGTTCGGGGTACTGTATTTTATAATAGGTATCGCCATTGAGGTAATCGGCCAGAAACCGGACGCACTGCATGTAGGGGAACAGCGCCGCCGCATACGGCAGGTGCTCGATCTCCGTATCGGTCAGAAACGTCCGCGCCGATTCCAGATAGGCTTCGGTGAATGCGCGGAAGATCGCCATATTGAACCCGACGCGCCGGACGTTGCGGTCGTCTTCATCGCCGGTGTTGGCGGCTGTACGCAGGAAGTCGCCGTAATCCGAAAAAATATAGCTCGGCATGACCGTATCCAAATCCACGACGCACAAGACCGTCCCGTTTTCGTCGAACAGGATATTATTGACTTTCGTATCGCAGTGGCACACCCGTTTGGGCAGTTTGCCTTCGCGGTGCAGTTGTTCCGCTTTGCACATGTCCGTTGCGCGGCATTCGATTTCGTCGATGATTGTGCGCATCGACGCTACCCGCCCTGCCGCATCGTTGCGGATGGCATCGTGCAATTGTTGCAGACGAAACTCCATGTTATGAAAGTAGGGAATGGTTTCGCCGATTTGTTCGGGCATATCGGACAACATGCGCTGGAAATCGCCAAACGCAAGCCCCGCATAGCGCGACGACGCCGGATCGATCTTTTCATACGACACCGATCGCGGAATATAGCGCATCGTCCGCCAGTAGTTTTCCCCGTCGAAATAATAGCGCTTCCCGTCATGGGTCGGGATCATTGTCAGTACCTTGCGGTCGACGTCCTGTGCGCCGCAAGCCGTCAGTTTCCGGCGGATGTGCGCCGTTACGGCTTCGATATTCTTTTGCAGCCGGTCTACATCCTGAAAAATATGGTGGTTGATGCGTTGCAGCAAGTAATCCGGCGCGTCGCCGGTCGTTTGTACCAGATATGAGTCGTTGATTAATCCGTTTCCAAACGGACGCACGGTCGCGACGACGCCGTCTGTGGCAAAGTGGGATATTGTTTCTTGCAGTTTGTGCATACGGCAGGTTTATTCGGCAAATTGCAGGCGTTGCAGCGTATTCCATGCGCCGCGTGTAAAATCGGGTATTTCGACGGGAGCGCCGTGGTGTTGCACCGATATTTCGGAGAGTTCCACGAGGCTCGACCATTCGGCGGCGTCATACACGTCCTGATCAAGCGGCAAACCGTTACGCAGGCAGTAGATCAGGCGGTAGTCCATGATGAAATCCATCCCGCCGTGGGCGATGCTGCCCAGTTCGGCAGCCCGTTTGCCGGCTTCTTTATAAAAAGGATGTTCGTAGGCTGCCAGCAGCGAGTCCATTTTCGCTTTGGGCAATGCGGCGTGCGCATTGGGCTCCAGCGCCAGCTGCGGGTGCGGATATTTTTGGGCAAACCCTTTGGTTCCGCTGATTGTATGCAGCCGGTTGTAGGGGCGCGGGCTGGTTACATCGTGCTGGATCAGGATGGTTTTTCCCTTCTGCGTGCGGACGATGGTGGTATTCATATCACCCAGCGCGTACGGCTGTGCGGCTTCCGGAGAGTCTTTGCCATAGCGTTCTTTTGCATATTCGGTCATCCCGAACTGGTTGGTTGAGACGGAAACTAAGTAGTGCATCCTATCGCCGCGATGGATATTGAGGAGCTGGCATACCGGCCCCAATCCGTGTGTCGGGTAGGGGTTGCCGGTGTGGATGCTGTTATAGTTCTTACGCCAGAAATTCCAGTAGCCGATAAGGGCTGGTTGCGTTTCCGATGCGTTGTCGGTCGACAGGCGCGGGTTGAAATTCAATTCGCGCAAGTCGTGGATATAGGCGCCTTCGACATGTACCAGTTCCCCAAAGACGCCGGCCTGCGCCATATTCAGCGTGGCCAGTTCAAAGCGGTCGTAGCAGCAGTTTTCGAGCATCATGCAGTGCCGGCGGTTTTTTTCCGCTGTATTGACTAATTGCCAGCATTCTTTGATTGTCGTGGCGGCCGGCACTTCGATAGCTACATGTTTGCCGTGCTCCATGGCATATACGGCCATAGGCGTATGCATCAGCCAGTCGGTACAGAGATATACGAGGTCGACGTCGGGGCGTTCGCAGAGTTCTTTCCATCCGGTATCGCCGGTATATTCGGCGGCGGCGGGGCGTCCGTTGGCGGCTATCGATTGGCGCGTCCGCTCTATGTTATAGGGTTCCAAGTCGCACAGAGCGGTGATTTCTACGCCTTCGATAGCCATCATACGCGCTACGGCGCCGGTACCGCGCATACCTAAGCCTATAAAGCCGATGCGTACGACCGGTAGCGGGTCGCAGCGCAGTTGCAGCGCATCGGTTTGTCCGGTCTCGCGGGTTGGCGTCGGCAGGCGGATGATACGGGGGGTATTGCCGCACGACGATGCGAGCAGACCGATAATAATACATAGAAAAACGGATTGGATTTTTTGCATGATGAAATTAAATGCGTTTTGTTAGTCGCTCGTTGAAAAGCGGAATAGAATGGTATGGGCGTACTGTTGGCCTTGGCGCAATACGGGCGAGGGGAACGCCGGTTTGTTTGGCGCATCGGGGTAGGCCTGACATTCGATAGCTACGCCGTCGTAATCGTTGTAGCAGCGGCCACTTTTGCTTTCGGGCGAGCCGCTCAACCAGTTGCCCGTATAGATTTGCATGGCCGGTTGGGTGCTGACGACCTCCAGCGTAATTCCCGACTGGGGACTGTGCAGCACGGCCATACTTTTCAGGGCGCCGAGCTGTCTGTTGTCGGCCACCCAGCAACTGTCATAGCCTTTACCGTTTTTCAGCGCGGCAAAATCAGCCCTGATATCCTGTCCGAGAGGTTTGGCGGTCGTAAAATCCATAGGCGTGCCGGCGACCGGAGCTATTTCGCCGGTTGTAATCAACTCGTCGCTGGCGGGCAGCCAGTGCGAGGCGAACAGTTGCAGCGTATGGTCCAGTATGGAGCCGCTATTTTCTCCGTTGAGGTTAAAATAGGCGTGGTTGGTGAGGTTTATCACCGTATCGGCGTCTGTGCAAGCGGAGAGTTCGACGCTCAATTCGTTTTGGTCGTTCCACGCATAGGCGACGGTCGCTGTCAGCGTACCCGGGTAGCCCTCGTCGCCGTCGGGGCTGACTAATGTAAACACCACTTTTTCGTCGGCTATCCGTCCGTACCAGCGTTTGTTGGCAAAACCGTTTGCGCCGCCGTGCAGATGATGGACGCCGCCAATATTGGCATTCAGTTTATACTCCACGCCGTTCAGCGTAAAGCGGGCATTGGCTATCCGGTTGGCGAAGCGTCCGGGCGTTTTGCCCATACATGGCCCGTCGCCGAAATAATCCTCTATGCGTTTGTAGCCCAATACCACGTCGGTCGGCCGGCCGGAGGCGTCGGGTACTTCGATCGACACGATGCCGGCGCCGATATTGCACAGGGTTACGGCGGCGCCGTGGGGGTTGGTGATTTTAAATAATTGAAGCGTTCCGCAAGGATGTTCTTGGGAAAGCAGTTGTTCTATTGCCATAAAGCGGGCGGTTGACTGATTGTATTGTTGCATGGTGGGAGGCTACAGGCGGTTTATAGCGCCCGTGCGCCATCGCTGATGACCACGTCGTACACCCGGGGTTCTTTGCCGTACCGGGCGAGGTATTGTTCTTTAGCCGTACGGATAAATGAGTCGTACAGCGATTCTTTGACAAGGTTGATCGTGCAGCCGCCAAACCCGCCGCCCATCACGCGCGAGCCGGTTACGCCGCAGGCTTTGGCTATGTCGTTAAGGACGTCGAGCTCTTCGCAGCTGACTTCATAAAGCTGGCTCATGCCGGAATGGGTTTCGTACATTTTCCGTCCGACCGTTTCATAGTCGCCCCGTTCCAACGCATCGCATACGGCCTTCACCCGCGCGGTTTCCCCGATGACATAGGCGGCGCGGTTATAGTCTTCGGCGCTCACTTCGTGGCGCACCTCTTCCAGCATCGCGAAAGTCGCATCGCGAAGAAATTCCACTTCGGGATGCCTGCGCCGGATAGCCGACGCCACCGTTTCACACGACTGCCGGCGTTTGTTGTAGGCCGACGACGCCAGCGCGTGTTTCACCAGCGTGTCGAGCAACACCAGCCGGTAGCCTTGAGGGTCGAACGGGAAATAGCGGTATTCCAGCGACCGGCAATCGAGCAGTAGCAGGTTGTTTGCCTTGCCGAACAGCGAGACGAACTGATCCATGATGCCACATTTCACCCCACAGTAATGATGTTCGGTTGCCTGACCGGCTTTGGCCAGTTCAAACTTGTCGAGGCGGCCGTTAAACAGGTGGTTCAACGCAAAAGCATAGGCGCTTTCCAGCGCGGCCGACGACGACATGCCTGCGCCAAGCGGCACATCGCCGGTAAAGACCGTATCGAAGCCGCCGACAGCCACGCCGCGTTTAATCAGTTCGCGGGAAATCCCGAAAACATACCGCGCCCAACTTTGCGCCGGCGCGTCTTCTTCCTGTAGGCCGAATGTCGCCTGCTCGTTCAGGTCGATAGCGAACGCGCGTATCCGCTCGCTCCCGTTGGGTTTGATGGCAATGGTAATACCCTTGTCGATAGCGCCCGGAAACACAAAACTGCCGTTATAATCGGTGTGCTCCCCGATCAGGTTAATACGTCCCGGCGCGGCAAACACCGCCGCATCCGCAACCCCGTATTGTGCGGCAAATGCTCTTTTAACAATTTGTTCGTTCATACTCCTCTTTATTTTAAGATTATTTTTATCGTGCAAAAATAGGGATTATTTTTAAGATTTGGAAATTTGTCTTTCGCTAAAAAAGTTGACTCATAAAAGAGCAAGAAATGCATGTTATGTCCTGACATAGGTTGACAGCTAAAAGGAGGAAAAAGATGACAAAAAGTACAAATCGATATTATCGGTACAGTATTTGCTTTAAGCGGCAAGTAGTGGAAGAACTGAAAGGGGGCCTAAGCCTGTCAGCGATTAGCCGGAAGTACGGGATAAAAGGGAGTAACACGGTAAGGCAATGGGTCGAGCGCTATGGGGAACCACAGATGTTAAACAGTGTAATCTATGTAAAAATGAGAACAGAAACAGCTCAATTAAAGAGTTTGCAAAAAGAGGTACGGCGCTTAAAGATCGCGTTGGCCGATAAGACGTTGGCGCATGACGCCTTAGAGAGCTTACTGGAAGTGGCAGGGATAGATCAGGCGGCTTTAAAAAAAACATCGGGTTGCGGCGATCGAGCGCTGTAACAAAGAAAGGAGGCAGAACGTGAGCAGGTTGTGCAAATATTTTGAGATAA
>JAIRMW010000115.1 GCA_031258415.1 Prevotellaceae bacterium | reverse complement strand
CAGACAAAAGTATTAAGGCGCTTTTGCACATGGCGGCCCTGATCGTCTCCACCAGAATGAAAGGAGAATTACATGACTATTATGAGCGGAAAGTGGCGGAGGGGAAGAATAAGATGTTGATATTAAATGCTGTGAGGGCAAAACTCGTGTACCGGATGTTTGCCGTAATAAAAAATGATGTGCCCTATGAAAAAAATTATGCCTTCTCGCTTGCATAAATCATAAGAATAGGGGATGAATGGCCTTGCACGATGCACGTACAATCGAACGGGGTCGCCGCGAACCCTATTCCCATAGTACCGGTTTCCGGCGCAGGGGCATTGTCATGCAGCGGGCGCCGCCGCCGCCGCGGGGCAATTCGGAGCCGTCGATGGTAACGACGCAGCGTGCCATCCTTTTCAGGTGTACCTTTCCGGCTATCACGTCGGTGGCGGCGACGACTTCAAAGCCATGCTTGGCCAGTTCTTCCACAGTGTGGATATTGCGGGCGTAGCTGATCACCTTACCGGGGGCGAAGGCAAAAAAGTTGGCGCCGCTGTGCCACTGTTCGCGTTCCTGCGTCCATTCGTCTTCGCGGCCGCCGCATACGACGGGTTCGAGGTCGATACCCAGCCGCTTTAACCCCGACAGCAAATCCGGCACATATTTAATCCGTGCCACGCGGCCGTTGTCGACCGTAATAAGCACCGTTTCGTAGCGGTTGTCTTCAAGAATGAGCGGCTCGAAGACCATGCAGGCGTCCCGGTCGAGAAACGTAAATACCATATCGAGGTGAATGAACGACTCCGGCTTGTCGGGCAGTTGCTGCACCAGCACGTATTTCCGTCCTTCGTCCCGGCGGGCGCACAGTTGGGAGAGGATAAAATCAATGCCCTGCGACGAGGTGCGGTTGCCGCTGCCGATAAGCAGCACGTCTTCCCGGGCTACCAGCACGTCGCCGCCTTCAATAAGCGCCTCCGGGCGGGCGTCGGCGTCGTAGGGATTGATGACCGACGTGTGGAACAGTTTTTCGTTACTGAAAATAGCGTCCATAATCAGCGATTCGCGCAGGCGCACCCGGTTTGCCATTTTGCCTATCAGCACCTCGCGCCCGATAGCCATGGAGGCGTCGCGCGTAAAATAAAAGTTGTAGAGCGGGAACAGGGCGTAGTATTCATCGTTCAGGAACGCCGTGAGGTTATCGATGCGGGCGGGCAGTCCTTCTATCAGGCAAGTCGCCAGTTTGTTTGGCGAAAGGTTGATCAGGTCGTCGAAGTAGTCCGACACGTTTTCGCTCCGGCAAATCTTTTCGACCAGCGTTATTTTCTCCCGGTGGTTCTCCAGCACTTTTACCAGCAGGTCTTTTACCTGATAGGTTCGGGCGACTTTCTCGAGCACGTATTCGAGTTGTTCATACTCTTTCTGCGCCACCTGCAGGTTGAGAATATCGTTGTAGAGCGCCCGTTGCGCATGTTTGGGAGTCATGTTTTCCACCTCGGCGCCGGGGGTATGAATAATCACGGCTTCCAGTTCGCCGATTTCCGACTGCACATCGATTTGCAGGGCGTTTCCGCTGCTCCGCGGGGTGGTCATGACGACCGACGGGTTTTTTGGTATTTTATGAGCCATTGACTTTAGTTGAAAAAGGTAATTTCCTCAAAGGTACCAAAATTATTTGTATCTGCCGACGGTGTTTTCAAGATTTTCTGTAAATTTGTACACTCAACCCGATGTTATTTTTAGTATGCAAGATAAAGAACACACTCCACCCGGCGCCATGACAGGGCTATTCAACGACAGCTACCCGCCTATTGTAGACGGGGTGGCGCTGACGGTGCAAAACTACGCCTATTGGCTGCATAAGAAGAACCGGCCGGTATGTGTGGTAACCGTCAAATCGCCGGACGTCCGTTCCGACGACGACGCGGCTTTTCCCGTGTACCGCTACACGTCGGTGCCTCTGCTGATACGGAAGCCCTTCCGTATCGGGCTGCCGATGGTCGATTTTTCGTACCGGCGGACTATTGACGCCATTCCGTTTACGCTCATTCATGCGCACTGCCCGTTTGCCGCAGGCTACGAGGCGTTGCGCATCGCACGGAAGCGGCGCATCCCGCTGGTGGCCACCTTCCATTCCAAATATCGGGACGACTTTGAGCGTGCCGTACACAGCAAACAGATTGCGCAATGGATGGTGAAGCAGGTCATTGCATTCTACGAACAGGCCGACGAAGTCTGGATCCCGCAGCCCGCCGTGGAAGCGACCATCCGCGCATACGGATACAAAGGCCGGGTTACGGTGGTGGGCAACGGCACCGACCTCTCCGCCGCCGGCGCCGACGCCGACCGGATCAAACAGCAGGCGCGGGAAGCCTTGCAGATACCCCGCGACAGGCCGGTGCTGCTTTTTATCGGGCAGCATATCTGGGAAAAGAACCCGCGACTGATCCTCGACGCTCTGGCGCTGATGAAGGAGACGCCATTCCAGCTGTTCTTCATCGGCGCCGGCTACGCCGCACGGGAAATGCAGGAACTGACCGACAAGATCGGGCTGAGCGACAAGGTCGCCTTTCTGGGCATGATCCTCGACCGGGAGCTGTTGAAACGCTACTACGCCGCCGCCGACCTGTTTCTGTTTCCTTCGCTGTACGACAACGCTCCGTTAGTGGTACGCGAAGCCGCCGCCATGCACACGCCGTCGCTGCTGTTGAAAGATTCGACCGCGGCGGAAATCATCACCGACGGCTACAACGGCTTCCTCAGCGCCCACACCCGCGAAGCGTTCGCCGGACGCATCCGCAGCCTGATAGCCGCGCCGGAAACGCTGGCGCAGGCCGGACGCAATGCGGCGAACACCATCGCCCGCTCGTGGGAAAGCGTGGCCGACGAAGTCATCGACCGCTATTCACAACTGATCGCCCGATATGCCGCCACACACTAATCCCAAGAACGGCGCGGCGACGGTCGTCAAGCCCGTCAAGCCCTATCAGATTCTGATTCCCGTATTGCTGGGACTGGCGGTCATCGTGTGGCTCTTCCTCGACGAGTTCGACGTGGCCGACCTCGCCTCGTCCTCCTTTACCGCGGCCAGCGTGGCGTTGATACTCGTCGCGTTCGTCCTCATCTTCCTGCGCGACGCGACGATGATGTACCGGTTCCGGCTGCTGGCCGACAAGCAGATTTCGTGGAAGCAGGCGTTTGTAGTCAACGCGCTGAGCGAATTTACCTCAACCGTTACGCCCACGTCGATCGGCGGCTCCAGCCTCGTGGTACTCTTCCTATCGAAAGAAGGCGTCGAAACCGGGCGCAGCACGACCATCATGCTCGTCAATTTATTCTTGGACGAAATGTTCTTCGTCGTACTCTGTCCGCTGCTGTTTATCCTGTTGCCGTTGCAGGAGCTGTTTCCGCCGCAGGCGGGCATTGCGGCGCTCGGCTACGTCTTTGCCGGGCTCTACTTTCTGCATCTTATCTGGACGATCGTCCTGTTTACCGGCATCTTCATCCGCCCCGACTGGGTCAAGCACGCCCTGCTGCTGCTCTTCCGGCTGCCGTTTATCCGCCGCTGGCGGCCCAAGGTCGCCGCCATGACCGACAATCTGGTACAGACGTCGCACGACATCAAGCACCGTTCGGCGCTTTTCTGGCTCAAGGCGGGGGCGCTGACGTTCGTTACATGGTCGATGCGCTTTCTGGTAGTCAACGCCATTTTCCTTGCGTTCGTACCGGTAGCCAACCACCTCGCGCTGTACGCCCGGCAAATAATCCTCTGGATATTCATGGGCATCATGCCCACGCCGGGCGGCAGCGGCATGAGCGAACTGGTCTTCAAGCAATACTACGGCGACATCTGCTCGTCGGGCAGCATCGTGCTGTTAGTAACGCTCATCTGGCGGTTAGTGAGCTACTACCTCTATTTATTCCTCGGCGTGCTGGTCATCCCCCGCTGGCTGCAAAAGGCGTTTACCAAACGCCCGACCCCTTCGGAAAATTAACCCCGCCGCCGCCCGACCCTGCCATGCGCGACGTCCGCCGCCGCGCACGACCTTGTTCGCTATCTATTAGCAGTATCCTTCCACTGTCGTAAATGCGCTCCACCCCCCCACATTGATGCGACGTCCACACCAACGCTGGTGTGCCACCCACACCACCGCTGGTGTGCCACCCACACCAACGCTGGTGTGCCACCCACACCAACGCTGGTGTGCCACCCACACCAACGTTGGTGTGCCACCCACACCACCGTTAGTGTGCCACCCACACTAACGGTGTCGGATGTTAAACGATTGTATATATTCCACATCGCGGAGCATGTTTGCCGTTAGGCACGGAACGCATTTGCCGTTAGGCGCGGTTATTTTCGTTTGATATGGACGTATCCTTCGTGGAGGGTTATGTCGCCGCTTTTTTCGCGGAGGCGGAGACGGAAGTAGTAGACGTCGTCGGGCTGGTTGTCACCGTACCACGTGTTGCGGTAGTTGACGGCGGAGAAGACGGTTTTCCCCCGCTTATTGATTACCAGCAGGTCGTTCCCGTCGTAGTTGTCGAGTCCGGTGATGCGAAAATGATCGTTCACGCCGTCGTTGTTGGGGGTGAATATATTTGGGATGAAGAGCGGCGAGGCCTCCAGCGCCACCACAAAAGGCTCCGACGCGGCGCGGCATCCGTATTCCGACAGGGCTTCGACGGTATAGGCGCCGGCGGCGGCGCGGGCGATGAGGGGCAAGGGGAAGAGGCTGTCGCGGACGCCGGTCGATGCGGCATTTTTATACCAGTGGTACTCGACGGCGTGTTCCGTCGTCTGTAGGCTTAACGTGTAGTCCCAGTCGAGGTAGAAGGGGGGGCCGTCGGCGACGATGATCGGCGTGCGGGGGAGGTCGTGTCGGGTGATCATCAGGGGCTCGGCGTCGTGCGGGGCGTAGCAGCGGTAGCGGTTGCGGGCTTTCACGGAGTAGAGGCCTGTTTCGTAGACTGTGCGGACAGGCGCGGTGAGGGCGTCGATCAGCAGGGCGTCCTTATACCATTCGTATTCGTCGGCGCCGGCGGCGGCGGCGACGAGCGTGGCGGACTGTCCGGCGCAGAAGTCGGTTTGCGTGGCGTCGAGCGTGGGCGTGTCGGGGGCGGGGAGGGCTGTCAGCGTGATTTCGTTGCTTGGCGCGGCGGCGCGGCAGCCGCCGGCGCCGCCGGTTTCTACGCGGTAGGTGCCGGGGACGGAGGTATGCAGGACGGGGTCGGGCGTGGTGGTATCGATCGGCGTATTGTCGCGGAACCAGTAGTAGACGAGGCCTCCGGCGGCGCCGGCGGTGAGCGCGACGGACTGTCCGGCGCAGAAGGTGGCGGCGGCGGCGGCGAGCGTCGGGACGTCGGGAAACGGGTGTACGGTGATCGTCCACGCCGGGCTCATGGCCGACGGGCAATCGTGGAGATTCCGTATGCGGAGGGTGTAGCTGCCGGTGGCGGCGGCGACGCAGGTGTCGGCGGTGGCGCCGGCGAGGGGGGTGTTGTTGAAATACCACTGGTAGCTGACGGCGTCGGGCGCATCGGCGGTCAGGAGGGCGGCGCCGCCCGTGCAGAATGCCTGCGGGTCGGCGGAGTAGACGGTCGGGGGGGGCGCCACGGTATCGACTTGTATGCGTACGACGGGCGACATCGCCCGGCAGTTGAAGTTCGCGATGTTGTCGGGGCTGGCGACCACGAGGCGGTAGTAGCCGGCGTTGGCGGGCGTGAGTCCGGCGAGGGCGTAGTGGCTGTTCACCACGCCGTCGGTTACGGTGGTTTCCGATCCGGCGACCGCCGTCCAGTCGTCGGGCACATGGATGGCTCCGGTGAGGCTAAATTCCCAGCGGGCGGCGAGGTGGTCGCCAAAGAGCCCGTTGTCGGTATAGTGTCCGTCGAAGGCGAGGGCGGCGCCGGCGCATACGCTGGTGTCGCGGGTCGTCAGGGCGACTTCCGAGGCGCAGAAGCGAATTTCGATGTCGTCCATCACAAAGTCGTTGCCTGACGACCCGGCGCCGTTGTTGAGGATTTTCAGGACGACGGACGATTCGGGGGCGGTAAAGGCAAAGCCGTAGTTTTTCCAGCGGGGGTCGGCGTCGGGGAGATTTCCCGTATGGAAACGCGCGAGCACGTCGCCGGCGGTGTTTTCCACGACGAATATGAGGTTCGATTTATCTACGTGCGTTAAATTGGATATCAGGCTGGCCAGCCATGCCGAAAAGTAGAGTCGCGTACCGACGCACAGGTCGTTGATGCGGTATTCATAGAACTGTCCGGGCGCCGCCGAGGCGTCGAAGCCGGCCAGATAGCCCCGGGAGGGGTCGTCGGGGAAGGTATGGTCGTCGAGCAGGTACCATGATTCGGCATGGGTGTAGTTCGGCGACTGCTTGGCGATGGTATATACGCCCTGCCCGTTCAGGTCGGGCAAATAGGTGTAGCCGACCACCTGCGGGATTCCCGTGGGCTTGACCGACGGGTCTGACGGGGCGTTGCCGCCAAAGTCTTCCTTAAACAGGAGCGTCCCGTTGGCCGCGCAGCCCGTCGTTGTCGTAGCGCCGCAATGGTCGCTGGCTTCCAGATCGACCCGGTAACGGGGAAATACGACCCCGTCGTATACCGGCTCGACCCACCACGTGCCGAGGTCGCTCGCCGATCCTTTGACGACGCTCATGGTCGTTGCGCTGCGGAGGATGGCTCCGCCGGCCGCATGGGCGTACCAGTTACAGGTAACGCCGGCCAGCGGGGTAAAGCCCAGCGTTACCGTCGCCCCGGGGCAGGCCACGTAGGTTTGCGCCAGCGGCGAGAGTACGAGGACGTATACTTTTGTCGTGCTGCTGTCGTCATTGCAAACGACGTAGTAGGCGAAGCTGTCGACGCCGGCGGTGTGCGCCCGGTAGGTAAACGTCCGGTCGGGGTTTATGGTCGCCTCGCCCCGATGCTGCCCGGCGCCGGGGATTATGCCGGTCGTGGCGTTTACCGCGGGGCAGGGGAGGCTGTCGTTCCACAGGGCGTCGAAGCGGACGGCGCCGCCTTTGGCCGCGACGATCGTGTCGGGCGTTAACGGATAGGTAATGCAGCCGGTAAACAGGGAGTAGTTGTCGGATTCGTTCTGGTCTTCAAACGACGGCGGCGGGACGACGCCCACGCTGCTGGCATAGCTCCCGCCCGCCGGCATCGCGGCGAACGACCCGGTATAGGTGATATAGGCGACGGCTTCGGCTTCGACGTCGGCGGTATAGGTGCAGCGCGTCCGTCCGTCGGCCAGCGTCGACGTTGTGAAGTTATGGATCGTGCCCG
>JAIRMW010000061.1 GCA_031258415.1 Prevotellaceae bacterium | reverse complement strand
TTCAGCACGCGGTGCATTTCCACAACCCGCTCCTTGAGCCATGCGATGTAATGGTCGATTCCGCCTGCCCAGCGGTCTTGAAACGAGCGTACTTCGCCGCTGTCGCCCCAGATTACTTCGTAGTTGCGATTACTGAAAAACGGCGGGTCGAGGTAGATTAAATCGACTGTTTCGCTGTCCATTGTTTTCAGGATTTCGAGGTTGTCGCCGAGAATGAGTTTGTTTACTGTTATCATTGTGCAATCATTATTTTGGTTCAAAGATAACAAAAAAATAATCAACTGTACGAATAAAAAGGCGCTCTGCAATAAGGGCAAGTCAGGAGACTTGCCCCTACCTACGTCGCTTCGCTCCGGTCGGAATGACGGGAAAGCGGGTGTAGGGCCTCGCCGGAGGCGCAGAAAAAAATAAGGGCTGAAAACCGGTTTCGGGTTTTTGCGGCTACATTTTGCTTTGTACCTCGGCTACGATTTGGCCGTCGAAGAGGTTGACGATGCGGTTGGCAAATGCGGCGTCGTGCTGCGAGTGGGTTACCATGACGATGGTGGTGCCGTCTTTGTTTAGCTCGGTGAGGAGTTCCATTACGTCCTGGCCGTTTTTGGAGTCGAGATTACCGGTCGGTTCGTCGGCCAGGATGAGGCGGGGGTTGGCAATGACGGCGCGGGCAATGGCTACGCGCTGCTGCTGTCCGCCGGAAAGCTGGTTGGGAAAGTGCCCCGCCCGGTGACCGATGTTCATTTGCCGGAGCGTTTCTTCGACCCGCCGCTTGCGCTCGGCCCGGTTGATTTTCATGTAAACGAGCGGTAATTCGACGTTTTCGAAGACGCTCATTTCTTCGATCAGGTTGAAACTCTGGAAGACGAAGCCGATCTGGCCCTTGCGGGCTAGGGT
This sequence comes from Prevotellaceae bacterium, assembly GCA_031258415.1. Taxonomy (GTDB): domain Bacteria; phylum Bacteroidota; class Bacteroidia; order Bacteroidales; family UBA932; genus JAIRKX01. The sequence goes on along the minus strand of JAIRMW010000061.1, from coordinate 3,321 downwards.
CCGGTCGCGCTCTTTCAGGTGGCCGATTTCCTGCCCGGCAAGGCGGTAACTGCCGGACGTTGGATTGTCGAGCAGGCCGAGAATGTTGAGCAGGGTGGATTTTCCGCAGCCCGAAGGCCCCATGATGGCGATAAATTCGCTTTCGGTTACTTGCAGCGATTCGACGTTTAATGCTACAGTTTCTACTTCTTCCGTGCGGAATACTTTTTTCAGGTTTTCAATTTTAATCATGATGTTTTTTTTTTTTTTTTGTTTGATGTAATTGTATGGGATATTTCTTTGTTTATTCTGATTTTATGGTCTCGGCCGGATTGCGCCGTAGCGCGTTCAGCGTGACGACCGATGTGGTCAGGAGGGCTATCAGGGCTTGCGCCGCTACGGGCAGGGCGAAGATCATCCAGTCCGGCGACACGCGGTTGGCGTAGGCCTCCAGCATCCGGGAGATTATCCAGGCCGCTACGGGCAGGGCAATCACGGCTGCGTAGCCAATCCATTTCAGTACGTCTATCGAAAGCAGTCCGATGATTTGCCCCCGTCCGGCGCCGTGTATGCGGCGGACGCCGATCTCTTTTGTCCGGCGCATCGCCGTAAAGAGGTGAATGGCGAGCAGGCCGAGCATGGCGACGAAAATAGCGACGAGCGACCCGATGAGCGTCATTTGCATGATCGTTTTTATTCCGTTGAACTGGCTGGCGTAAATATCCTCGCTCCACGTTGGGTTGAGGACAAATTCGGGGTCGAACTGCCGGAAGACGGCCAGCGCCGTTTCCTGCGCGCGGAGGCGATCAACGCCCTCGCGGAAGCGGATGTTGAGCGCCCCCGGCGAAAAAACGCGCGTCAGCACGATCGGCTCGATGCGCAGGGACGGATTGTCGTAATAAAAATCACGGACTACGCCGGTTACACGGGCCTGCCGGGAATAGGAGTATGTTTTTTCGAGGGGCGACTCGCCGCCCAGCATCCTGACCGCCGCTTCGTTGAGGATCAGCAGCTGGAGGCTGTCCGGGTCGGTTTCGCGCCAGAAGCGCCCTTCGACGAGTTCCAGTTCCATCAGTTCCGGCATACCGGTCATCAGGCGGTATTCGTTTACGGCATGAGGGTTGTCCTGCTCTTCCCAGTTCGCAATAGCCTGCCCGCTCCATCCGCCGCCAAAAACATGGTGCGAACCGCCAACATCTTTCACTTCGGGCTGTTTCAACAGTTCCTGTTTCACGGCTTCGTAGCTTTTCAGGATCGATTGGTTGCTCGAGACGAGCATCAGGTTGTCCGGGTTATATCCCAGCGGGAGGCGTTCGAGATAGGCCGTCTGTTCGTACAGCGTAACGATGACGGACAGCAGGACGATAGACAGCGCCGACTGAAAGACGACCGTGGCAGCCGTCAGGCGGCGTTTGGAGAATTTGATCCGCCGTCCGAGTATCTCCAGCGGCGAGAAGCGGCTCAGGTAGAGCGCCGGATAGAAGGCCGACAGCCCGACCGTTGCCACAAACAGGAAAATGGCCGCCCCGATAAACAGCGGATTGGTTAACTGTATCAAATCAATGTCTTTGCCAATCAGTTGGGCGAGATACGGCGCGCCTGCCACAGCCAGCGCGAGGCCGCAGAGGAAGGCGACCAGCACAATCAGCGCGACTTCTGTGAAGAATTGCCGCACGAGATCGCCGATCTGTGCCCCGCCGGCCTTGCGGACGCCGATTTCGTTCATCCGCAACTGCCCCTGCGTGACAAAGAGGTTGATGAAATTCGTAACCGCCAGCGTCAGGATAAACAGCGCCAGGCCGGTCAGTATCCAGATAAATTGCATGTTGCCGCCACCTGTCCACCACTTGGCCGGCGAATTTAGATAAACATCGTCCAGCATTTCCGTTTCGCCGCAAGCGTCTGTACCCACGCGTTCGCTCCAGGGCTTGATCAGGTTGCGGTATTCGTCTTCGATCGCCCGGCGCGTATCGTTAACCGAAGCGCTTTCGCGAATGAGGTAATACGTAAGAAATTCCAGTCCCCCGGCCTCGTTGATCCACGGGATGGCTGCGATTGACGTCAGCACATCGAATGTCAGGTGCGAGTTTTTCGGAAAGGCTTCCACCACGCCCGATACGACAAACTCCATGTCTGCGAAGGAAACCGTTTTGTTCATCGCCTCTTCGGGCGAGCCGAACATCGCCTCCGCCCATTGGCGCGTAATCACGCTTGAGTTGGGGGCAGAAAGGCAGGTTTCCGGCGTGCCTTCGATGAATTTTGTTTGGAAGACCTTGAAAAACCCGGCGTCAACCAGCATCGCTTTCATGCCTTGAAAGCGCTTTTGTTCGGCGGTAAGGTCAATTTCCCCAAAATTAAGCAGTTGAACCGCCGTTTCTATGCCCGGCGCCTTGTCGGGCAGTTCCGTGACGGCCTTCCGAAGGTTAATCGCAAGGTAATCCCGGTTGCCGTCCTGTTCGGTAACGGTCAGCAGCCGCACGATGCGTTCGCGGTTGGCAAAATGTTTGTCGTAGCTCCATTCGTTCACCACGAATAGAATCAGCAGCATCGAGGCGGCCAACCCAATGGCTAATCCCGTAATGTTTATCCAGAGGAAAAAACGGGTGCGCTTGTATGTGTTGAAAATATTCATTTATTGAGCGCCTTTGTCGGGTTTTGCGAAGCCGCCCGGTAGCTCTGCACGCTAACGGTAAGGATCGTGATCAGGAAAACGATGAGTCCGCCGAGCGGGAATACCCACCAGTACACCGGGATTCGGTAGGCAAAGTTTCCCAGCCATTTGACCACCGCATAGGCGGCCACCGGCGTCGCAATCGCAAACGCGACGCCCAACTGAATGAGGATGGCGCGGTTGAGCAGCAGCATGATTTCCCCGCCCGACGAGCCGTTGACCTTGCGGATGGCGATTTCCTTCTCGCGGTATTTGGCGTTAAACAGGATCAGTCCGTAGATGCCCATGACGGCGATCACGACGATGATCAGCCCGAACAGGGCAATCAACTGCGCCATGTTGTTTTCCTTTTGGTACAGCCGCTCCATTGATTCGTCCAGGAAATGCACTTCCGGCGGGTCGTTGCTGTACTGCTTCCATACCTGCTTGATGTGACGGAGGGTGTTGGGTATCTCGGCGCCGGAGAGTTTCACCAGCACGTACTGGAAACTCTGCCACTTCGACAGTACGCCGAACGCCATCGGCTCAATCGACTTGTGCAGGGATGCGAAGTGGACGTCTTTGGCAATGGCCTGAAGGCGTCCGGGGCCGAACGCACTGAAATCCTTGCCGACAATGCTTTCGTCGAACTCGTATTTTTTCAGGAACGCTTCGTTCACCACGATTTGAGA
>JAIRMW010000117.1 GCA_031258415.1 Prevotellaceae bacterium | reverse complement strand
ATATTAATTAATAGATTTTTGAAACAGGTTTTCATTTTCAGGAGCTAAAAAGTACGCCGCGCACTGCGCGGGTATGCAGGAGTCCGGCGGGCATTGCCGTGCCGCCGGAATGGTGGAAGCCGGCCCTCTTTGTTAAGAGAGCCGGCGCTCGGTGCCGGAGCGGGGAAGATTCATGGTAAATTTAAGTTTCATAAATCAGTGTTTGAAGATTACGCGCAAAGATAGTTTGTTTTTTTGAAACGGCCAAAGGTTATGGAGTTTTGAATATTATCTTTTGTTAAGAAAAGAGGCGCTGTTGTAAATACTTTTTTCATTATCTATCGTTTTAATATTGATTTATATTCTCTGTTTATATATTTACGACATTGAAAACCTCGTTACTGCTTTGTTCGCCTTTACAAGTAGTACCTACAACTACATGCAAATAACTCGCTAACACATTTTCCGTACAATGTTTAGCAGTCAATATTAGATTAGGAGCTATTATACTTCCCCCACATGCATAAGAAGTTCCTTACATTAAGAGAACCTGCCAGGGGGCCTCAGTAATATCAATTGCCGTGCCGCCTGTAATGTATTGTTGTCCGCTTGCCAAAACAGGCAACAATGAAAAAATATAACAAAATAGCTTTTTCATCGTTTTACCATTTTTTTAATAGTAATAATAAAGAGTTTTCCGCTAAATCCGCACATTCGTTGTTCGTCTGTAAGTTCATATGTTACTACTACCGGAAGATTATGAGTTTTAAATTCATCAGGCAAGCTATCCGGCACATAGAAAACGGTCTTTTCATTTTTCTCAACGGAAAACAGATGTTCACCGCAAGTTCCAACAGGATAATCCGGATTGATAATTATCATACCGATGTCTGTTATAAGATTATCGTCCGGCTCCGGGTTTGATTTTTTACAACTTGCCAGAAGCAAGAAAAAGAAGAAAATAAGTGTTACTGTTTTCATGATTTTTAAAATGAATAAATAAAGTTCAGTTGTTGAAAAGGCAGTAAAGCAAACTGAAAACCGGTAATTTTATCATTGCTATTACTATACTAGGTCGTTTCGCGGAGTTCACCATTACCATAGCTAAAATTGACTCTACATGCTATGTTTACCAATAAACGGGAGGTAATGGCAAAGTTCATCTCAGCAAAAGCCGTTGCAGATATACTATGTGTTTTGATGATAGTTTCAGCCTCGGAATCAATAAACGTAGTATGAACACTGCTCCTAATTAATGTATGTGAATATTGATAACCTGCGTCAGCGCCATAGCCGAACAGCCATCGCTTTGCCAGTGGCAGTTGCCATTCGTGCCCCACATAAGCGCTAATGGATGTGTTTTTGTTTTTTGAGATGTCGGTACCTTGCGAGTAGCCACCATAGTCGCTATTAAAGTTACTCGATATGTCAGAATTGGTGTGTTGTCCTGATAATCCAAAACGCCAAGCGCGGTCTTTTAACTGTCGCTTATACACGATTTCAAGCGGCTGAAGTCCATTATTGTCGGTTTCGACAATACGGATTATTATAGGATAGAGGTTAAGTCCGATGCTGTGGACGCCTGTTCTTATAAACCGGTTGTCGTTGGCTGTTTGTGCATGCAAGGCTATACTTGTCATGCAAAAGACAGCCATGCAAAAAAGAAATGTAATTTTTTTCATAATTGTAAAAATTTAATTACTGTTAATTAACTAATTAATGTTTGTTTTTGAAATAGGTTTTCTTTCTTTAAAAAATAAAAACGGTACGCCGCGCGTTGCGCGGGGGTGCAGGAGTCCGGCGGGCGTTGCCATGCCGCCGGAATGGTGGAAGGTGGCCCTCTTTGTTAAGAGAGCCGGCGCTCGGGGCCGGAGCGGGGAAGATTCATGGTCAATTTTAGTTTCATAAATCAGTGTTTGAAGATTACGCGCAAATATAGTTTGTTTTTTTGAAACGGCCAAAGGTTATGGAGTTTTGAATATTATCTTTTTGTTAAGAGAGGAAAAATGCTGAAATAGAGTAGCGTCCAGTACGCTTTTCTCAGCACAATCGGCGAAAAAGAGTTGCGAGTTGTCTGTAGGGACGTATGGCATACGTCCTGAAAATTGGACATTGGCCGGAGGCGATCAATAGCAATAGCACAAATCAACCTCCGCTACCTCGTTTCCTCATAGGGGATTAATGCCCTACGGGCAATAGTTGATGGAGGAGGGCGTGTCGTTTTCTATTGCTATGGAGGCCCTACGGACAATTCATTATTCTCTGTTCACTTGCAATGCGTTTTCTGATGGTCATTCGGGAATGGAAAAAGGGCTGCCTGTCCGCCGGCGTTTCTCCTCGTTCTATCTTTCCACCTTCATTCGCCGGTCGCCGCGGCCACCGCCTTATCAATAGCCCGCTGTAGCCCGTCGGCCTTTTTACCGCCGGCAGTAGCCAGAAACTTTTGTCCGCCGCCGCCGCCGTCGATCTCTTTAGCCGCTTCGCGGACGATGCGGGAGGCGTCCAGTCCTTTCTCAACCAGATCGTCCGACAGGGCTACGGTGAGCGACGGCTTTCCGTCGTGCACGACGCCCCCGACAAATATCAACGTCGGTTGCACATTGCGGATGCGGAAGGCCAAATCCTTTACCATATCCGGCGGGATATTGATTGGCAACACCGCCACGTGATAGCCATTGATGACCTGCAACTGTCGCTGTAGACGTTCTTTGAGTTGCTGTACCCGTTCGGCGACGAACGCGGCTACCTGTTTTTCCAAAAGGGCGTTGTCGCTAATGACTTTACGGATGGACTGTACGAGGTTGTGCGAGTTGTTAAACAGCAGGCCGACGTTGCGTATCATATCCTGTAGGCTGTCGATCAGGGCTTCGGCGTTGGCTGCCGACACCGCTTCAATCCGGCGGACGCCGGACGCGATAGCGCTTTCGCCGATAATTCGGAAAAATCCGATGTCGCCGGTAGCGCGAACATGCGTGCCGCCGCACAGTTCTATCGACTCGCCGTAGCGTACGACCCGCACCTCCGCCTCATATTTTTCGCCAAAGAGCGCCATCGCGCCCATCGCCTGCGCCGCGGCTATCGGCAACCGGCGGTGCTCTTCCAGCGGATGGTTGGCGCGGATCAGGGTATTGACTAAATGCTCGACGCGGCGTATTTCCTCGTCAGTCACTTTTTGGAAGTGCGAAAAGTCGAACCGCAAATAGTCGGGGTGCACCAGCGAGCCTTTCTGCTCCACGTGCGTGCCCAGCACGCTCCGCAGCGCGTAATGCAGCAGGTGGGTAGCGGTATGATTACACGCAATAGCCTGCCGGCGCGCCACATCGACCTGTGCCGTGAAGTCGTCCGTCAGATCGGCAGGCAGGGCGTCGGCGATGTGGATAATCAGATTGTTTTCTTTTTTCGTATCGAGGATGGCGATCCGTTCCTTTCCGTTGTCTATGGCGCCTGAATCGCCGACCTGTCCGCCGCTTTCGCCATAGAAGGGCGTCCGGTCAAACACCAGTTGCACCTGCTCTTTATTTCGGGTCTTTACGCGACGATAGCGGACAATGCGGACGCTCTCCGCCGTGGTATCGTAGCCGACAAACGTCGTCTGTTCCGCCGGCCGTACGGTTATCCAGTCGCTTTCTTCGGTAGCAGCGGCGTTGCGGCTGCGCTGTTTCTGATCTTCCAGTTCCTTTTCGAAAGTCGGCATATCGACGCCAAATCCCTTTTCGCGCGCCATCAACTCTGTCAAATCTATCGGAAATCCATACGTGTCGTATAGTTGAAAGGCGTCTTTACCGCTGATCATTTTCGTTTCGGTATTTTTTTCCATCACGGAGTCGAGCAGGCGGATGCCGGTTTCCAGCGTCCGCAGGAACGTTGTTTCTTCCTCGCGGATCACCTGCTCTATCAGGGTTTGCCGAGCTTGCAGTTCGGGATATGCGGCGCCCATTTCGGCGACCAGCGTGGGTACCAGCCGACAAATAAATGGTTCGTGAAACCCTAAAAACGTATATCCGTAGCGCACCGCACGCCGTAAAATCCGCCGGATGACGTATCCCGCTTTGGCATTCGAGGGCAACTGCCCGTCGGCAATCGAAAAGCTACACGCCCGCAGATGGTCGGCAATCACGCGCATGGCTACCGTTTCCTCCGGGTGTGCATTATATGTTTTTCCGCACAGGCGGACAATTTCCCGGATAATGGGTTGGAACACGTCCGTATCGTAATTGCTCTGTTTTCCTTGCAGCAGCATACAGAGCCGCTCGAAGCCCATCCCGGTATCGACATGTTTTTTCGGCAGCAACTCCAGCATGCCGTTGGCTTTGCGGTTATATTGAATAAATACGAGGTTCCACAGTTCGACCACCTGCGGGTGGCCTTGATTGACTAATGCGGCGCCGTCAATGCGCGTCCGTTCCGCGTCGTCGCGCAGATCGACATGAATTTCGCTGCACGGGCCGCACGGGCCGACGTCGCCCATTTCCCAGAAATTATCTTTCCGCGAGCCGCGTAAAATCCGCCTGTCGGGGAGGAATTGCCGCCATATTGTAAGCGCTTCGGCGTCGGCTTCCAAACGCTCCGACGCATGGCCTTCAAAATAGGTTACGTACAGGCGTTCCGTATCAATTTTATACACCTCCGTCAGCAGTTCCCATGCCCACGCAATGGCTTCCGGTTTAAAATAATCGCCGAAACTCCAGTTGCCTAACATCTCGAACATCGTATGATGATAGGTATCGTGCCCGACTTCTTCCAAATCGTTATGCTTGCCGCTTACGCGCAGGCACTTTTGCGTGTCGGCTACGCGCGGGAAGTCGGGCGGCGTATGGCCCAGAAACCAGTCTTTAAACTGGTTCATGCCCGCATTGGTGAACATCAGCGTCGGGTCGTTTTTTACGACTATCGGTGCCGAAGGGACAATAGTGTGCTGCCGGGTGGCAAAAAAATGGAGAAAAGTTTGACGGATTTGCTGAGATGACATCATAATGGCGACAGATTGACAAGTTTATTTATTAATAATACGACTAATTTTTGCACAAAATTACAATTTTTTTTCGTGTACTTAGAAAAAATCATTATATTTGCGCACCAATAAAAAGAATTTTACCAAATTACATGGCTCGATCACATTACAGGCTTAATGCGGAAACGCTTTTGTTTGAAGTAACCCACATTTCCGGCGGGGTGAAATTCAAGCGTTTTGTGTATGGTTTTTTAGTGAGTCTACTATTGGCTGTGGGCTACTACATGATCTACATTCAATATTTTGCTACGCCGCATCTGTTATCCATGCGCCGCAGCAACGCCGACCTGTTGGTTAAATACGATTTATTAAATAAGCGTTTTGAGGACGCCAACGCCTTTCTGTCGCAAATACAGCGTCGCGACAACAACGTGTATCGCGCTACTTTCGGACTGGATATTATTCCCTCGTCGATACGCGACGCAGGGTTCGGCGGGGTCGACAGGTATAGCTATCTTGAAGAGTCGAACCACGCATCGATTTTAATCCCCACGTCGCAGCAGTTGGATATTTTGCTAAAAAAAGCCTATATTCAATCCATCTCGTTTGATACGATTGCAAAGCTGGCGGCAATGACCGAGCAAATGAGCTACTGCGTGCCGGCAATCCAGCCGGTGCCGGCCAATAAGATGCGTATTACCGACGGCTTCCGTTTCCGAATTAATCCGGTCGACGGACGACCTCAATACCACAACGGCATTGATATTGGCATGCCGACCGGAACACCGATATTCGCCGCCGGCAACGGAGTGGTAGAAACCGTAAAATACACGTTTGTAGGCTACGGAAATCATGTTATCATCAATCACGGATTCGGCTATTCTACGACCTATGCGCACCTGCATAAAATCATGGTAAGCGAAGGACAATCGGTGAAACGCGGCGAGCAGATAGGATTGTCGGGCAATACAGGCAAAAGCACCGCGCCGCACCTGCATTACGAAGTCCGCTATCGAGGCAAGCCCCAAAACCCGATGAACTACTTTAGCAGCGATATTGACATCGACGAGTATGAAAAAATCATAGCGAATGCCCAGGAAAATAAAGAATTTGACTAATGCGACACCGGTATAAATACAGTCAGGAATACCTTGATTTTGTAAAAGTCAGGCGGGGCGTCTGGCAGGGAGCCCGGCGCTTGTTGCTCTATTTTATAGGAAGCGTCCTGCTGGCTATCGTGTATTACCTTATTTTCTCGGCTTTTTTCTATACCCCGGAAGAACGGGGATTGCTGCGCGAAAATCAGATGCTCGAGCAACAATACGACGTACTCAACCAGCGCTTCGACCAGCTGGAAACCGTGCTGAACGATATTAGCCGGCGCGACAACCAGATTTACCGCACCATCTTTCAGGCCGACCCCTTACCCTATGCGGGCACAGGGATTGGAGGAGTCAATCGCTACGAGGAACTGGAGTCGTTTAGCAATAAAAATTTAGTGATAACTACCGACCGCCGCCTGCAATCCCTTGCGCTTCGCGTGCAAAGGCAATCCGTATCGCTCGACAGCATTACCGCCTTGCTGAAACGCAACGAAGCGGCATTCCTCAACCTGCCCGCTATACAACCCATACAGAACAAAGACCTTTCGCGCACCGGCGCATCGGTCGGGCAGCGGATACATCCATTCTACAAAGTGCTGAGGGAGCATACGGGGATCGACTTTATTGCGGCGATGGGCGTAGATGTGATGGCTACGGCCAACGGAACAGTGGTTGTCGTGGAGCGCTCGATGCGCGATTATGGAAACAAAATTGTGATAGACCATGAAAACGGCTATACGACCGTATACGCCCACCTCAATACCATTCTCGTAACCAAAGGCCAACGGGTGACGCGAGGACAAGTCATTGCCACGGTCGGGAACTCAGGAATGGCGATGGCGATGACGCCCCATCTGCATTACGAAGTGATAAAAGACGGCGAATACCAAGACCCGCTCAATTTTTTCATCATCGACCTTACCCCCGAAGAGCGCGAACGGATGATACGATTAGCGACCAACAGCGGCCAGTCGCTGGACTAAGAAAAACGAAGCAAAGAATACCACACCATAGCATAAGGAGGCAACACAAGATGGCTTACAAAGAACCGATCATAGAAAAAATCTACTACACTATTGGAGAAGTGTCCGAAATGCTGGCCGAATCGACCTCTTTGGTACGCTTCTGGTCAAACAAAATGGACGACATTATCCATCCGGCCAAAAACCGGAAAGGAAATCGCCTGTTTACGCCCCGCGACGTCGAAACCTTGAAAATACTCCACCGGCTTGTCAAAGAGCAGGGAATGACCCTCGACGGCGCACATAAACGACTAAAAGAAAATAAATACGGCGAGAACCATAACCTCGAAATTATCGAATCGCTCAAAGCGATTAAACAGGAACTGCTCGAAGTAAAAGAACGGCTATAACAACAACCATGTACGGAAATCGACCGACGGCGCGGCAAATAGCCGATGCCATAGAAGAACTGGCGCCCCTGCACTATCAGGAGTCATACGATAATGCGGGATTTTGCGTAGGCGACCCCCAAACCGAAGTAACCGCCGCCCTCCTCTGCGTAGACGTTACCGAAGCCGTACTCGCCGAAGCGCGGGAAACAGGCGCCAACCTGATCATCTCGCATCACCCCGTGATCTTTAAGGGACTGAAACACCTCACCGGACAAACCCGCGCGGAACGAATCGTCGCGCAGGCCGTAAAGCACGACATCCTCCTCTATGCCGCCCATACGAATATCGACAGCGTACGCGGCGGTGTGAGCGAGGCCATGGGCGACAAACTGAGGCTGCGGAACCCGGCCATCCTGGCGCCCCGCGACGCCGGCGCCAACGCCGGGTTCGGACTGACGGGCGACCTGCCGCACCCCCTCGCGCCCGACGATTTCCTGAAAACCCTCAAAACAGCCTTTGGTACGCCGGCAGTCCGCTACTCGCGCCCCCCGGAGGGGCCGGTGGCGAGGGTCGCCGTATGCGGCGGCAGCGGGGCCTTCCTGATTCAGGCCGCCATAGCCGAAGGAGCGCAGGCGTTCGTCAGCGCCGACTTCAGGTACCACGACTTTTTCGACGCCGACAGCCGCCTGATGATTGTCGACGTCGGCCACTATGAAAGCGAGCAGGAGGTCGTGCATATCCTCTACCGTTGTCTTACGAAAAAAATACCTACCTTTGCCGTCCGATTAACAAAAAACGGCACAAACGCCATCAACTACTATTAAAATAAAATATATGACAAAGAAAGTAAGCGAAACGAAAAAAGCGCCCGTAACCAAGGAACCTGTGGCGCCCGAAACAACGCCGGCTGCGCCTGCCGCCGCCAAACCGAAACCCGCTGCCGCCGAGACCAAACCGGCCGCGCCGAAGAAAAAACCCGCCGCCGCCGCGAAGCCCGCTGCCGCTGCCACCGAGCCGGTCGTCGCCGAGACTAAGCCGGCCGCGCCGAAGAAAAAACCCGCCGTCGCCGCTGCGAAACCCGCTGCCGCCGCCACCGAGCCGGTCGTCGCTGAGACCAAGCCGGCCGCGCCGAAGAACAAACCCGCCGCTCCAGCGACACCCGCGGCCGCCGCCACCGAGCC
>JAIRMW010000166.1 GCA_031258415.1 Prevotellaceae bacterium | reverse complement strand
GTCGGGGCGCTCAGGGCGAACCTCGCGGTGAGCGACGACGATATAGAGGCGATGGGGCTGCCTTCGCGACAGCATCATCGGCGGCAGCCGCTGCCTCCGCCGACGGAGTCGCTTACGCTGCAGGCGGCGTCGCTGCACCCGCTCGAGTTGCAGGCGTCGGTGCGGCTGCCGTCGTACGGTCATCCGTTGCATTCGCAGACGCGCAAGGCGTATCACGGGTTTACGCTGCGCTACCGGAAGGCGGACGACGCGGAGTGGCAGCAGGTGTATACGACGCGGTTGCGGCTGCGGCTGACGCTCGACGCGAGCTATGGGGGGCGGTCGGTAACGCTGACGGCGGCGTGGATCAACCCGCGCCTGCAGCACGGGCCGTGGAGCAATGAGGTGGAGGTGCTGGTGAATCCGTGAGGAGTTATGAATTATGAGTTATGAGTTATGAGTTATGAGTTATGAGTTATGAGTTATGAGTTATGAGTTATGCGAATCAGGCGTTGAAAATGAAAGATGATTTACGTTGCGCCTTTGTCCGTAGGACAATAATAGCAATAGACAACCTAACGCCGCGGAGCGCATTTCCCGACAGGGGCGCATTTTCCGCGCCTTAGAGCCGGCGGTTCTAAGGGCGTTTTTACCCTCCATTTTTATCCGTCGGGGTGTACATTTAAAATTTTCATGTATATTTACCGAAAATTATCTCCTCAAAAAATGGCTATTATACGCGAACTGCTGGGCATCACCCCGGCGATTGGAAAAAACTGCTTTATTGCCGAAAATGCCGTGATTGTCGGCGACGTCGTCATCGGCGACGAGTGCAGCATCTGGTACGGCGCGGTGTTGCGCGGCGACGTCAACAGCATCCGCATCGGAAACCGGACGAACATTCAGGACGGAGCCGTCCTGCATACCCTCTACAAACGATCGACGGTGGAAATCGGCGACGACGTTTCCGTAGGGCACAACGCTATTATACACGGCGCAAAAGTAGGCCGCAACGTGCTCGTCGGCATGGGAGCGATCCTGATGGACAATGCCGTCATTGCCGACAACTCCATCATCGCCGCAGGCGCGGTCGTCCTGAGCAACGCGATACTCGAACCCGGCGTATATGCCGGAATGCCCGCCAGAAAAGTCAAGGACTGCGATGAAAAAACGATAGACATGGCGCGCCACAACGCCGCCGGCTATCTCCTCTATAAAGAATGGTTCAAAGACCTCCCTTAACCCTTTAACACGTACAGTATGAAACATACGTTGATTATCGGATGGCTGTGCCTCGCCGCCGTCGCCGGATCGCCCGCGACAGCCGGCGCCGGCCACCCGCCTGCCCGCGACAGCCTCGCATATACCGCCATTCGGGGAACCGTGCGCGACGCCGCCACCCGCCATCCGCTGCCCCGCGTGGCGGTATACCTCGAAAACGCCGACATCGCCACGGTCAGCAATGCCGAAGGCCTTTTTATTCTTAAAATACCGGACGGCGCGACCCCCGCGACCGTTGTCGTCAGTCATTTGGGCTATAAAAAAGAATACATTCCGGTAACGGACGACAACCGTACGGAACACTGGGCCGTTGCCCTGAAACCGATATCCTATCCGCTGCGCGACGTCGTCGTGCGTCCGGCGGGCGACGCCACGGAACTGTTCCTACAGGCCCTCGAACGCATCCCCGACAACTACGGGCGGCGCCCCCTCGCCATGGTCGCCTTCTACCGCGAATTTGTGAAGCGCAACAGCGCCTATGTATCGGTAGCCGAGGCCGTGCTCGACATTCGGAAAGCCCCCTGCCACGTCCGGCAGCCCGACGCCGCACGCCTCTACAAAGGACGGAAAAGCGCCGACGTCCGCCGCTCCGACACCGTACTCTTCAAATATCAGGGCGGGATCGTCGCCGCCCTCCAGTTGGACGCCGCAAAAAACGCCGACATCCTCTTTACCGCATCGCCGCAGGAAAACTATACCTTTACCTTCGACGAGCTGGCCATGATCGACGAAAAACCCCACTACGTAATCGCCTTCAACCAGCGACCGACGGTGCGCGACATCCTCTTCCGAGGGAAAATATACATCGAGCCTCTTTCTCTCGCCATCGCCCGCATCGATTTTTCAATGAACGTGGAAAACCGTCCCGACGCCGCCTATATATTCGTCAAACGATCGCCTCGCGGCTCGAAAATCACGCCCGTGTATGCCCACTACACCGTAAGCTATCGCGAACACAACGGCCACTGGAGATACGCCTATGCCCGCGCCGAAGTGAAATTTAAAAGCAACTTTAAAAAATTCCTTTTCTTCAGACCCACGTGCACCGTCGTCTCCGAGCTTGCCGTTACGGACGTCGACGAGACCGACGTCTTTCAAATCGCCCGGAAAGAAACCGTTACCGCCAACGATATTGTCGCCGACCGGCTCTCAATCTTCACCGGCGACGCCTTTTGGGACGCCTACAACTATATCGAACCCGAACAGCCCATCGAAAACGCCATCCGCCGCATGAACCGCCAACTGAAACGAAAAGAACGGCAGATGCAGGAGGTAATGAATAATGAATAATGAAGTTAGAACAATTGGCCTGCGGGGGCGGTTCTCTGTGGTTCTCTGTGCGCTCTGTGTTCCTTTTTTTGCACAGAGGACACGGAGGTTGCACAGAGGGACACAGAGGGAGGCCGCGGCGGAGCGCATTTCCCGTCAGGGCGTTACGGTCAGCGTCAGGACGTCGGTAACGACACAGCCGCCGGGGGCCTTCACGTGAATGTGGTACTGCGTAGTCGTGGCCGGCGAGA
>JAIRMW010000072.1 GCA_031258415.1 Prevotellaceae bacterium | reverse complement strand
CTGAAAAATACATTCAGCGATAAATTCTTATACTGCACCATACTGTTCACGCCGCCGGTTACTGGCGGGTCTGTGGGGCCTTCGTATTTCAGATGCCGCGTAGTGGTGCTTTGCATGTACGCCGTATTGTTGAGGGAGCCGTTTTCGTCGATAAACAGCGGTATGCCTGTCTGATTTAATCCCATGTATACGACGGAGAACAGCGACGATACCGGATGCCCGACGAAGTTCCCGCCTTCCGGACGCACCAGATCGTAAATCCGCGGCGAGTTTTCGGAACGGGTAATTTCATTGTCCGCATAGCCAAAGATGGTATTCACTCGCCATGACCAGTCCTGTGTACGAATAAAGGATAGCCCCAACGTAATATCGACGCCCCTCCCTTTCATGTCGGCATAATTTGCCATTTTCACTCTTTCGCCGCCAATCCCCGAAGTATTAATGGCGTTGATTAGATCGTAGCTGTTGCGGTTCCAGTATTCGGTCGTCAAACTGATACGGTTGTCGAACAGTATCAGGTCAAAGCCGAAGTTAAAGGTATAGGCTTTTTCCCATGTCAGTTCGGAATTGGCCACGGACTCAAGGAACAGGGCTGATTCTGTTTCGGACGATAGAGGCCGGCGGGTAACCAAGCTGTAGAAGGTGGCGGCGGCGCTGGCTAAGTTGGGCGGCATACTGGCCACCAAGCCATAGCTGGTTTTAATATCCAGATTGTTGATAAATCGAAGATTTTCCATAAACGACTCGCTGCTGAGATTCCATTTACCGCTCACCGTCCAAGTCGGCAGCCAGCGTGCCGACGCTGCGGCGCCCAGCTGGTTGCTGCCTTCGTAACGGCCGGTTACGGCCAGTGCATAACGTTCTTTGAACAGGTAGTTGGCATTAAAGTAAAAGGCCGCCCCCCGGTCTTTGGTTTGCGACATGGTATAATATAACCGGCCGGCTTCTGTTTCTTTTTTAATAATCCGCGGGTCTAAGTAGGCAATTCCTCCGTTTTCGTATTGATAACCGAATCCGTTGTTGGTATAGGCCTGACGGTCGGCCGAGCGGACTTGCATCCCGGCCACTGCATTTACGTTGTGGTCGTTTCCGAACTGTTTATTGTAGTAAAAACTTCCGCGTACGTCATAGCTCCACATGGTATTATCGAAACGGTTATATAAACCGCCGTAAGGCATTACTACTTCCGGTTCCCGGTTGGGGTAATCGGGGTCGTCATACAGATTGCGGTTGCCGTCTTTAATAGTAGAATTGAGATCCATCCGGTAAGATTCCGCCATATTGGAACCTTCTTTTACCATGTGTTCCCGGATAGTGCTCATATAGCGTATAGCCCCGATAGCCGAAAAACGCAAATCGTTGAAGAGTTTTATATTTGCTTCGCCCTGTAGTTTCACGTCGATTACCTGTAACTGCATAGTATTTTTTTCCAGTTCGTTCAAAATATTAAAGGGGGCGTAATTACGGGTAAAATATTCGCGGTTGCCGTTTTCGTCATACAGGGTCATTGCACGGCTGGTGTTTAAGGCATAGCTGAAGGGGTTAATATCAAATTCCCTTTCATATTGCCCGGCGACTACGTTGCTTACCCTGTTTTGCGACCCGGGCGTATGTTGTTGCCGGAACGATCCG
Organism: Prevotellaceae bacterium; assembly: GCA_031258415.1. Lineage (GTDB taxonomy): Bacteria > Bacteroidota > Bacteroidia > Bacteroidales > UBA932 > JAIRKX01. The sequence continues at coordinate 5,687 of JAIRMW010000072.1, read as the reverse complement.
GTAGCGCCTACCGCTATGTCCAATCGGTTATTTACGGTATAATCGTTACGGAAATTCATTGTATAGCGGTTTACATCGTCGGCTATCGTCCATCCGTTGTCGTTATAGAAGCTGATGGACGCATAGGTTTTTGATGTTTTCGAGCCGCTGGAGAGGCTGAGCGAGTGTTCCTGCACGAATGAATTGCGGAAGAGCAGATCAAACCAGTCGGTATTGGCATACGCATAACGATTTAGGAAGGCCCGTTTTGCTTCCGGCGTATTTTCCAATCCGTATTTACCGGTTTCGGGATCATGGTTCTGTATCTGGTAAAACATTTTCCCATAGACGCCCCAGTTTGCCGAATTAATGATATTGGTATTTAACCACCCGTTGCGTTCTAACTGCGCAAGCACCGACATCTGGTCGGCAGAGTTCATAATATTAAAGTCATTGTACGTGGGCTTGAATTGTACGGAATAATTGCCCGTATATTTTATCACCGGTTTTCCATCCGTCCCGCGTTTGGTGGTAATCACCACCACCCCGTTCATGGCGCGTGCGCCGTACAGCGCTGTAGCGGCGGCGTCCTTCAGGATGTCGAACGATTCGATGTCGCTGGCGTTCAGTCCGGCTACTGCCGAGCCTAACAAGGTCATCGGGTCGCCACTGGATAGCTGGTCGTTAGAGACCGCCACCATGTCTTCCAGAATAACTCCGTCGACGACCCATAACGGTTTGTTTTCACCGTTGATAGACGTTGCGCCGCGCACCCGGATTTTCGGCGCTGCGCCGAACGTCCCCGATACATTCTGTACCGATACGCCGGCTGCCCGTCCTTCCAACATACGCCCGACGTCTACAATGCCTTCTGTGCGCATGTCTTCTGCTTTTAACTTCACCGACGAGCCGGTAAAATTTCGTCGCTCGACCTGTTGAAAGCCGGTTACCACGATTTCGTCCAGCACGGTAGAGACCGGTTTCAATCGCACCAAGATATTAGTTTGCCCGTTGATCGGCACCGTTATTGTTTCATATCCAAGAAACGAAAATTGCAAGGCGCCGGTTGCGGGCGCCGTGATCGAAAAATCGCCTTCATAGCCGGTTATTACAGAAACGGTTGTCCCTTGTACGACAACAGATACAAAGGGCAACGGTTCGCCGGTCGCATCATCTGTTACAACGCCGGTTACCGGCGATTGCGCATAGGCTATACTGCTGCCCCACATTACAAAAAATAAAATCAATCTGTTTTTCTTCATAAAATAGTCTTTTAAAGTAAAATATAAATAAGCATCGGCAACATCAACCTACTCATAATCGTACATCGTAAGCATATAGTAAAAATCGAATGGATTACAATCGATGGTATGTATTCTTGTTAGTACTGTTCCGTTGAAATTTTTTTGATATGTAAAAAGAATGGTATAGTAAACAGTCGCGTCTTTGATTATTGTGTACCGCTAATCAACCGCTCTTTTTCATGTAATTTCTCATTGATTATCAGTTGTAGTATTACTTTTTGCTCTTTTTTCTCTCTTTTCCTTTTGTCTTTTTCTTTTTTTTAATAAGTTGATTATCTATATACTGTATTTTTAATTTTTCCGAAAGGCATAAAAATTTGTCCTCTTTTTTGGTACTCGATTTTTATTTCTAAAGTACTGTTTTTATCATGATTACAAGTTTTCGTGCGCATTGTTCTTTCAAAAATTCGTCTTCTTTTTCGTCTCTCGACGAGCTATATTGCTTTTACTTACTATTGCAATTCAAGCATATATATTGTTTTTTTGATTATCCATACCGGTTAATTAAAAACGTAAAACAAATGTACCGTTATTTTGTCAATATTGCAAATGGTTTGCGCCGATTTTTTGGTCGGCGCATGGAATTTTTAATAAATTTAACATGGACATTCTTACTCCATGCCGCTTTTAGCTGTTTGGAGAGACAGGCTTTTGTAGCCTGAAACAAAACGACTTCATCGCAGGAGCGCTTTGCGTTTTGCGCCGGATTCTGTTTTGTTTAAGTATTCAAATGCCCAGTCCGTCGATAAACGCGGTCGTTGTCGCTTTTTTCTGCACGATGCGCGAATGGGGCGGGACGCTGTATACCTGCCAGATGTTACCGCCGATAATGGAGTCGTGCCCGATGGTAATGCGGCCTAAGATAGTGGAGTTGGAGTAGATAATGACGTTGTCTTCGATAATAGGGTGGCGGGGCAGGTTGATCGGCAAGCCGTCGCTGTCGAGGACAAAGCCTTTGGCGCCGAGCGTAACGCCCTGATAAAGGCGGACGTGATTGCCGATAATACAGGTTTCGCCAATCACCACGCCGGTGCCGTGGTCGATACTGAAATAGTCGCCGATTTGCGCTCCCGGATGGATGTCGATACCGGTAATCGCATGCGCCAGTTCGGTGATAATGCGCGGCAGTAGCGGGACGCCTATCCGAAGCAACTCATGCGCCACGCGGTAGTGGAGCATGGCCTGTATGGCGGGGTAGCAGAAGATCACTTCGCCGTAGCCGGTGGCGGCCGGGTCGCAATCTTTCACGGCCTTGACGTCGGTAGCGAGCAGGCGTTTGATAGCCGGCAGCCGGCTGATAAAGGCCTGCGTATGCGCAGCCGACAATAGCGCCGGCGATGGCTCCCGGCCGGCAAAACAAAGGCCGCTGTAGATTTGCTCGTCGAGCAGCGAATATAGGCGGTCGAGGCAGGCGGTCATCGCCTTTTCGTCTGCGCAGGCATTGCCGAAGAAGCCGGGGAAAAGGATGATCTTCAACAGGCCTGTCAGTTCTTTCAGGCGTTCTACGTTGGGCAACGACTGTGTCGGGCAGGGGATCAGGGTGGACTCCGCCGTGTGTGCCAACAGCGCACGGGCTGTTTGTGGCAGGGTTGGGATATTCATTGGAAATTGATATTAACAGCTAAAATCCTCCGCAGTAGCCGCCCAGACCGATCAGCAGCCCGATGCCGATTTTCAGGATTTTCACCCAGACAAATGCACGCGGGCTTTCGGCCAGAAGCGGCAACGCCGTATGGCCTTCCTGTACGACGCAGTTGGCCATCAGGACGCTGAACGGAATAGAGCCGGAGGCGTACAGGGTAATAAAAAGCAGGTGGGGTCCCGATTCGGGAATCAGCCCGATGAGGATGGCGGTGAGCAGCACCAGCAGTTTATTGTCGCCGATCCATGCGTGCATGTCGTCGCGACCAAACAGGCCGTGGATAACCGTAATAACCGTCAGGGCGCCCAGCGTCCAGAGGACTATTTTGAAAAAATGTTTTTGAATGACATGTCCCCACAGGTGTTCTTTGAGGAAACGTTCGTCGACCGAAGCAAGCAGGATGAGGATACTAAGGCTCACGCCCGCAAACAGCCAGTTGAACCAGCGTTCGCCGAACAGCATCAGTCCCTGTCCGGGCGCATGGGCATCGTTTGGCGTATGATGATGTTCGAGCGCCCCCGAAAACATCGCAACCACGAAAATCAGCAGTCCGCCAAGCAGCAGGGCGCGCCGGAGCGACAGGTGGCGGAGGTTGCGGACGACGCCCGTATGGAGGGCGCCCGGCGGCGGTGCGTGGTCGTGGTCGTGCAGCGCAAAGGGCGCCGGGGCGTTTTTCACGCAGCGGTTGGTTAGCCATCCGGCTGCGACGGCGATGGCCAGCAGGAGCCCGTTGACCGAAAGCGCCGTGCCGGGCGTCATGGCAAGCAGCAGAAACGCTTCGTCGCCGGTGGTGGCGATGGTCATGGCCACCAGCGCGCCGAACGAAAGTATCCGGTGCGTAAATAAAGAGACCGCCGCAAAGCCGCCGATACATCCGGGGATAATGCCCAGCAGCGCCGCCACCACAAGCTGTCCTAACGGCGAGCGTTGCAGCCGCGCAAACGAATGACCCTGCGACCGGACGTTGAGGTACTCGATAAACAGCATCATCACCATCACCAGACCGGTGATGAAAAACGTATTTTTAAGGATATCGAAGACGAAGGACATGGGTCGTTGCGAGGCAGGTTTTGGCGGCGTTCGTTCGAATCAGCCGTTTTGCATTAATAAATAGGTGGCGGCTTCGTAGGGATTCAGTTCGCCGCGGGCTACCTGCTGCTCCACATGTTCCAGCAGGGCGGCGATGCGCTCGTTCTGATAGAAATTATGTTGCAGGGTTTCATTGATGGTTTCATACATGCGGTAGCGTGCCTGTTCGCGACGGCGGCGTTCAAAATAGCCGTTGGCTTTGGTCATTGATACATAGTTGTCGATGTCGTGTAGAATGGTATCCAGACCCGTTTTTTCCAGCGACGAGCAGGTAAGCGCATGTGGTTTCCAGCCCGACGGCGGCGCAGGAAACAGTTGTAGGGCGCTTTGGTACTGGGCTTGCGCCTGCTGCGCTTTGGACACGTTGGCGCCGTCGGCCTTGTTGATGACGATTAAATCCGTCATTTCCATAACGCCGCGCTTGATGCCCTGTAGCTCGTCGCCGGCCCCGGAGATCAGCAGCAGCAGAAAAAAGTCGGTCATGGAATGCACGGCGGTTTCGGACTGGCCAACGCCGATGGTTTCGATAAAGATACAGTCGAAGCCGGCCGCTTCGCAAAGGATCACCGTCTCGCCTGTTTTACGCGCCACGCCGCCAAGCGATCCCGTCCCGGGCGAGGGGCGGATAAAGGCGCGGGGGTCGGCGCTCAGCGTTTCCATCCGGGTTTTGTCGCCGAGGATACTGCCTTTACTGCGTTCGCTGCCGGGGTCGATGGCCAGCACCGCTAATTTATGCCCCCGGGCGGTAATCATGCCGCCGAACGCTTCGATAAACGTACTCTTCCCCGCGCCCGGAACGCCCGTAACGCCTATGCGGATCGAACGACCGGAATAGGGACGGCACGCCTCCAGCACTTTTCGCGCCACCTGCTGATGGTCGGGACGGCGACTTTCTATCAGCGTAATAGCCCGACTCAGCATCACCACATTGCCCGCAAGGATGCCTGCTACATAATCGGCTACCGCCGACAAGGACTGCCGGTGGCCAACTAATTTAGCTACATCGGGATTGATCATGGGGGGGGACGATACCCCTTCGTTTACTGTTAGCGCGCTGTCGTTCATTATTACCGGGTGTTCACAAATGAGTCTGTTTTGAAAATAGGCTGCAAAAATACGAAAAAAAATGCACAATGGCGGTAGAAGAGTTAAAGTAGGGGGGCGAGGCCGATGAACAATGAATAATGAACAATGGCCTCCGGCTTCAGCCGACGGAGAGAATGGAGAGTTGGCCGTAGGCCATTCATATCAATAGAAAACGCCCCCATCCTCACCCGTTGGCCGCAGGCCATTCATCCCCCTAACGGAAAATGTGCCCCTATCGGAAATGCGCTCCGCAGCGACCCATTCCTCTGTGTCCCTCTGTGCAACCTCCGTGTACTCTGTGCAAGCAAAAGGGAACACAGAGCGTCTCTGCCGCATAAGGGGGAACGTCTCTGCCGCATAAGGGGGAACGTCTCTGCCGCATAAGGGGGAACGTCTCTGCCGCATAAGGGGGAGCGTCTCTGCCGCATAAGGGGGAACGTCTCTGTCGCATCGGATAGAACGGTTCTGTCGCATCGGATAGAACGGTTCTATCGCATCGGATAGAACGGTTCTATCGCATCGGATAGAACCGCTCTGTCGCACCGGACAGAACCGCTCTGTCGCACCGGACAGGTTCAAACGAACGC
>JAIRMW010000066.1 GCA_031258415.1 Prevotellaceae bacterium | reverse complement strand
ATTCTGGTGGAGACGATCAGGGCCGCCATGTGCAAAAGCGCCTTAATACTTTTGTCTGCCCGTTGCGAGACCCTGCACCGGGAACGCACCGACGAGCCCGAATCATACTTGAACGGCGCCACCCCGGCATGACAACAGAACTTGCGGGCATTGTCAAAATCGCGGAACCCATTCGTCTCCACAATCATTTTCACGGCCGTCCGCTCGCCCACGCCATCTATAGAGCACAACAACTCATACTGACGCTTAAGAACGGCATCGCCCTCTATCAGTGCCCAAATTTTTTCGTCAATGCCGGCGATGACTGTATCCAGCCCCTCCATTAAACGCTTCAGGCGACCGGATTTCTGCGCATAGTCTTTCCCGTCCATAAAGCGCTTCTGATCGGTCAGCTGTCCCTGATATTTGCTCCTGTCGCTCACATACATATCGCGCTCGCTGAGGAGTTGCTTCAGCGTGGATATATTTTTCTCCGGCAGGTTAAACAGGCGCGCCTTATCCTGATAACGGGCCGCATAGGCGGCTATCCGGCAGGCGGCTATCCGGTCGTTTTTACCCCGCTGCACGCCGGAGCAATACTTGATCTGCGCCGGATTTTCCAGCCACAGGTCAATGCGCAGCGCTTCGCAGGCGCAACACAGCGGAAAGGTGTATTGACCGGTATATTCCGCACAAATTAACAGCGCGCCGGCGTCCTCGCCCTGTTGTCTTAAAACCGCTTTCAGCGACTTGCAGATTGCCGGCGTGCTGTTGTTCACCGTCCATTCCGACACCGTGGCGCCGCCTGACCGAAGGCTTAAATCCAATTTTTCTTTACTCACGTCAATGCCAATAATTAATTTTTTCATACATTTGTCTTTTGAAGAATCAACAAAGAAAAGAAGGGTCTTGAAATAAGCCTAAGCACCTTAATAATAAAGATTAAATTCTTATATAGGTTCTTTATTTCAAGAAAAAACCAACCGGCACTAAATAGGGGTATAAGTCTTACTTGTACGGGAAAATAGGTCGCCGGTTGGTCTCCTTTCTTTTTGAATCTTATGTTTATATATTTTTTTATCATCACAAAGGTACTGCCTTTTTAGTTTTTTTAAAATGCAAAGCTAAGGTGCAAAGCTAAGGTTCGGGAAATGCGCCCCGCGGCCAATGATTAATGGTTAATGCTTAATGGCCTGCGGGGGCGCCGTTGGCCATCCGCCATTCATCCCCCGTTCGGGAAATGTGCCCATAGAAATAAGGTTAGCGGCCATGCGACGTGCGATGTTGGCCACAGGCCATTGTTCATTATTCATGGTTCATTGTCTGCCGTATATTCATTTCCGAAATCGTCGGTCGCCGTTATGGTTATTTTGGCTTGGGGGTTGTCGGGCGTGTAGTAAAACAGGTTGTCGGTTTGGGCGGGTTCGGCCTTGGGGCGTTCGGCGGGTTTGTCGGGGCCAAGGAAGAACTCGCAGGCGGCCGGGTCGAAACCGGTATAGCGGCGCATTTCGCCTTTCGCGACGCCGTCTTCATAGACGGCTGTTTGCCACCCTTCGTGCCAGCCCCAGATATGGGCGACGACGCTTTCAGGATGTTCGGCGGCGGCGCCCACCGGAAAGAGGCGCATCTGATAGGTCGGCGGCTGCTTGGTGGCCTTGTAATAGTAATTGACCAACCGGTTGCCGGCGATTTTAAACACCCCGTATCCGTTGGGCGTTCCGTCGTCGGCCATATCGCCCAGCCATGCCCAGCCAAACGCGGCGCCCAGATTGAAATCGCGCAGCCGGTCGTGGATTTTGACATACGAAAGCCGGTGGGTATGTCCCGAAATAAAAAAGGCCTCGTAGCGTTCGAGCAGCGCATAGAGTTCTTGGCGGTTGTTCATCGCCTTTCCGTTTTTGAAAACCGACGGGGCGTGCATGCCGACAACGAGCAGTTTTGTGGTGTCCACATAGCTCAAATCCTGCTTCAACCACGCATACTGTTCCGGGGTTATCTCGCACCGATAGTCTTTTCGCCCATTGTAGTTGATATTGTCTAATACAATAAAATGGCATTGCCCGACGTCGAACGAATAGTAGGTCGGGCCAAACCATGTTTCATAATAATGCGCCGCGCGGTAATCGTCGTTGCGCGTCTTCTGGTCGTGATCGTGGTTTCCGATGACCTGAAAGCAGGGGAAGTCGATTTGCCGGTAGGCTTCGACGTAGTCGGGATAAATCTCCGGAGCGTCCCAGACCAGATCGCCGACCGTCAGTCCGACGAAATGCGTATGCGCCGGGGCATCGTTCCCGACGGTAGCCAGTTCCGCCATGGTTTCCTTGGCAAATCGTTTCAGCACGCGCTTAGAATGGGGTTGCGGGTCGGCGATAGCGATGAGCGTAAATTCGTTTTTGACCGGCGCCGGGGTCAACCGGAAATCGGCCTGCATCGGGCCTGCCGCTCGGTCGATGCGCCGGTAGAAGACCGGAATATTGCCCGTCGCCGGGATTTCGCAGGTCGCCGGCACGGTAATAAAAACGAACTTCGCCCGCGGGTGGCTTTGTATCCGGAAGCGTCCGTCGGCGTCGGTGGTCGTAACGGTGTAGCCGTCGCTTACGACGACGCCCGGAATGCCCGTCGTCCCATCCCCTACCGTGCCGGAAATAAGCCTGTCGTCCGGCGCGCCGGCCCCTGCGATTAGATACAGACCGAGCAGCGTTACTATAAAAAGGGTGCGTTTCATCATCTTCGATTGATTGGCTGTTTTTAGTACTTATAAATAAATGGCCAACGGCACGGTCATGCGTCCCGTTGGCCATTTGTAGGTCGGCAGTCGGGTGGCTTTACGGGATCAGTTCAACGTATTCCACTAACCGCAAGTTGTCGATATACCAGCGGAACCTGCCGGCGTCGGTACCGCCGTTGTCGGCGCCTTTATTGGTGCGGATGGTCAGTTTCGTATCGGACGTAACGCCATAGAGAACGACGTGCTGCGGTTTCCAGACGCGGTCGGTTCCGTTTGTACTGCGAATGTCGATATCGCCGCTGTCCTTTGTCTGGCCGTCGTCCACGCCTACCGACCCCGGCCCTTCGATGAGCACCCGGAGCAGCACCTGATCGTAGTTTTTAGGATCCGCGGCGGCATACGGGCAAACGTCGAAGAGGACGGATATATCATTCGCGCCGGTCGGCAGTTGCGTGAGCGTCCGCTGAATGCCTGTTTGCTTATCGGTTGCTCCCAGTTTAAGATAGCCTGCCATAAAATAAATCGTTCGCTGCGCCGGGTTAATATCGGTATATCCTTTAGAGATAAACAGGTTCGCTAAATCGCCGGCCGCCCCGCCCGGAGGCGCCCATGTATACATATTTCGCGCATCGCCGACTCTTTGCTCACCAATATCGTCGGTGCCATGCTCAACCCACGAAAAGTCGTCTTCAAAATAGACCTGCCTGACGACCTGCTGCTGCGTGATGGTAACGGTTTGCGTTACAATCCCGGCATTGACCGTAAAGATGGCTGTGCGTTCGGCGTCGGAGGCGTTCATCTTAATATCTAACGGAATATTGACGTTGGCGCCGGCCGTCCCGGAAAGGCTGCCGGCTGTTATCCATTCCGGCAGTCCGGCAATCGTCCAGTCTTTGTTCGACGAAATGGTCAGCGACGGGGCGTCGCCGTTTTCCAACGCGCCTCGGAAGGTAACCGTCGCTTCCTGCGGCGTTACGGATAGCGACGTCGCTACCGCTTCCCGGGCCTTCTGCGTTACGGTAAGCACTTTCTGCTGGTTCCCGCTGCGGATGGTAATATAGCCTGTGCGATCCTCGCTGGCGAATCCTGCCGACACGCTAACCGTCGCAGGGCCGATAGGCCCGGTCGTGGCGCCAAGCGTGATCCATGTAGCGCACACGGCGTTCCATGCGGCGGTCGCGTTCAACTCGAAGGAGGCCACCTTGCTATTTTCATCCAGTCCTTCGATATATAAAAGGATTTCGGAGGCCGACAAATCCAACGAAGTCGATCGAACCTCTTCTTCGGTGCAGGCAAGGAGCGCAAAGAGCATACCTATTGCGCTCCACAAGTAAATCATTGTTCGTGTTTTCATAATTACTATTCTTTATGTTTAATGAATGGATTGTATTTAGGGCGTTACGACGCTGTGTTTGACAAATTTCAAATTATCGAGATACCAGCGTCGCTGTAGTCCGTCGCCGGTAGGCGAGTCGGGCATATTGGTTTGAATGGTTACCCGGGTGTCGGCGGCTACGCCGTAAAGCACCACGCTCCTCGTCAACCAGACCCAAGGGCGGCTTTTATCGACCAACTGGATGTCGATGTCTTCCCCGATCTTGGTAGTCCCGTCGTCTACGCCAACCGAGCCGGAGCCTTCGATGACTACGCGCAGGAACACGTCGTCGTAATTATTGCCGGTGGGGTTGGTTTTACAGGGCGTGGCGTCGAATGTCAGGAGGATATTGGAAAACTTGTCCGGCGCTATTTGGGTAAGCTGTCGTTGCAACTTCCCGTGGTAGCCTGTTTTACCGAACTTGAGGTAATGCGCCCCAAAGTAGATAATCCGCGAGTCGTTCGTGCCGTCGTATCTGGGGTCGGTATACCCCTGCGCGAGGAAGGCCGCCAGTAAATCGCCGGCCGCAATGCCGTCGGTGGCATTCGCATACGTATATATATTATGCGTGCCGGCGACCGTAGCGCTTTCGTCGGCGTTCCAGTTTTCAATATCGGCCGGGCCATTAAAGGGGATTATCCAACTAAAATCATCCTCGAAGTATACGAAACCAATCGACTGGCTGTCGTCTTCCCGAATGCTTAATTGCCGGATGATTACCGAAGCGGCCAATGCGGCATATTGCGCATCCGTGGGCGTTACCGTCAGTACGGCTTCTCGGATATGACCCGTTTCATTGGCGTCGGCCATGAAGGTAATGGCGGTTTCGTCTACTTGCGGTTGCCGGAGCCACGTGCCGTCGGAAAGCGAATAATTCCATTCGATATTGGCGCTTACATTCACCGTTACGCCGCCGCCGTTGGAAAGCACGGAGATGGTCGGCGAGGGCGTTATCGTCAGGGAGGCTTCCGCCGCTTCCTGTTCTATATGCAGCACCGTAGGCTGCGGCGTGCCATCCATGACAAATTCAAAATTCATTATGCGAACATCAATGGTCTTGTTTTCCGAGATGTTTATCCTGAAAATGCCATCCAATTCGCCTTCATCCGGAAATGGTTTTATCCATGCCGCTTCGCCTTGCGGGGCGATTTTCCATGGACGGTTGGAACGAACCACATACTTGAGCGATTGCGATGCGGTGCCTACCTGTTCGTCCGTCGGATTCCCTTCAATGTAGAAGTAGGGCTCTCCGGTATATTCTTTTTCTTTTTCGTTGCATGAGGCTACGGCCAGCAGACAGGCCGCAGCGGTTAACAACAGACGTAATTTTTGTATTACATTTCGTTTCATAGCGCATTATTTTTAAAAAGTTATAATCTGTTTAGCGACCCTTTTGAATCGCCTCTTTACTCCACCACACGGGGGTTTTCATGTCGTTGCCTCCCATCCGGCTGACGGCTTCCTGCGCACTGGCGGCGTTGGTGGCCATCGTAATAGGGGGGTAGGCAAAGCGGGTAGGCAGAGTAAATTCGTTGGCTTCGGTGCCCTGCCCGATAGTCAGCGTCGGATAGCCCGTGCGCCGGTATTCGTGATAGGCTTCCATGCCTGTCCAGAACAGCGCGAGGAATTTCTGATTGCCTATCAACTCTTCCTTATTGCCGGCCTTATCCCATGCGGCCAGGTCGGAGTTGAGGAAGGCCTGGACATCGAGGTCGGTAATCGTTACCGGGATTTGGCTCAATGCCCCGTACTCGCTCCATTTTTGGACGGATGCGGTAATCGCCTCTTCATAGTATTCCTTCGCTTTGCTTTCGCCGCCGGGAATAAGTCCTTTGAGCGCCGCTTCGGCCCATACAAAAAGGACTTCGGCATAATCCATATAATAGTTGGGCGCGGCCCGGCGGCAAAATACCGCGTAATTAAGCCACGAGGTGCCCCCGTCGACGATACTGCGCTCGCCTTCGGTGCAGCCGGCGACGGTGCCCTTCCACCGGGGGTTCGCACTGTTCGTATTGCGCTGTCCGTAAATGGGCAGACGAGGGTCGGTATAGACTTGGTCGCCGGTTACCTCGTCGGTCAGCACGGTCATCTTAATGAGTTGTTCCGTCAGTTTGCGGCTCGAACTGCTAAATTCGCCCTGTGTATGTTCGTAGAAGTAGTTCAAATAGGGTTCGATGCCCGAGAACACGACCTTTGCATTGTCGTCGTTCGATGCAAACACGGGGTATTTGGCCGGGTTGTTGAGGATTTCGGACAACTTTGCCCCGACGTTCATTTCAGCGCGCCCGCTGACCCTGCACAGCAAGCGGAGGTAAAGCGAATTGTTGAATTTTTGCCACTGCTCTAACCGACCGCCGTACATGCCGTCCATAGCGGCCGATTCCTGCGCGGTGATGCCCTGTTTTTGAAAGATGGGCGTTGGCGTGATGCTGTAAATTTCGTTGGCGCGTTCGAGGTCGGCAAACAACTGTTGATAGACCTCTTTCTGGCTGTCGAACTTCGGCGTTTTGGTACCGTCCGGTTTCCGTCCCGTAAAGGCTTCGGAGTAGGGAATATCGCCGAACATATCGGACTGATTCGACAGGAAGAGCGCTTTGAAGGTTAAGGCAATCGCCTGCATGGCCGGCTCGTTGTGTTCGATGGCCAAATCGTACATGTGGATGGTGTTGTTGGCAAAGTCCGCATACTGATTCCAGACGGATTGCCAGTTGGCGGCGCTGATCACATAGCGGTGTTCGTTGCGGGTGGTTCCGCCGGTGTGCGCCGTAAACTGGATCAGTTCGTTGTTCCAGAACCACGTGTATTCCTGCCAGCGATTGGAACTGTTATACAAAATCGGCTCAAACATCCCGTACGATGTAATATCGCCGACAAGCATCCTGTTGGGATTGGTGTTGATTTCTTCAAAATTGCCGGTGCATGAACCCATGCCGGCGCCCGTCAACAGGAGTACGAATAGCGTTTTGATTATTTTTACTGTTTTCATAATTATACATTTTAAAAAGAAAGTTTCAGATTTATGCCATATGTGCGGGTCATGGGGAAACTCATCGTTTCGATGCCCTTGAAAATATCGTTACCGTGCAACATGCCGACTTCCGGGTCGTATTGCGGAAATTCGGTCAGGCAAAAGATATTGGTCGCATACACACCGATACTGGCGCCTTGCAGGAAGCCGATCTTTTTGCTGATGGCCGCCGGAAGACTGTAATCTAACCGCGCCTCCTTAAATTTAAGAAACGAGGTACTGAACGTGTTGTTTACCGTATTGTCGCGTACCCATACGCGGGCATTGTAGTAGGTCATGATATTTTCGGTTACCGTCGTATTCTCGGAATAGGTGATGGTGCCGTCGTCGTTGATCGTGCGGTTTACGCCCGGATGTACCAGCCCGTCGTTACGTCCTTCCAGTGAATTTTGTATTTTCCCCTGATACGACAGTGCAAAGTTGGTTACCGAGAACGCATGGCCGCCCCATTGTCCGGTAAAGGTCATGCCCAACGAAAGATTTTTGTACGTAAAGCGGGTCGTTAAACCGGCTCTCCAGTCGGGATTGACTTTTGCGACCCGGGTGGTGGGTTGTTCGTCGAGAACAGGGTAGCCCTGCGCATCGACGATGTCCATGCCCGAACAATCGACCCGGTTCCCCTCTTTGTCGATATAATAGGTCCCTTCCGGCGCTTTCTGATAGCCTTTGCCGTAGATGATGTGCATTTCTTCTCCGACGTATGAGTAAATATAAGTACGGCTGCCGATGGTGGTTCCCATATCCGTCTGAAGCGGCACGGTCGGATCCCAATCGTCCTGTAGGCTGACTAACTTATTCCATATCCGCGACCAGTTGAGGTCTAACGACCAGGAGAAACTTTTTGTTTTCACCGGCACAAAATGGGCGGCTATTTCCAGTCCCCGGTTACGTATTTCGCCGGCGTTGATACGCATACTGCTGGCGCCTATCATCCGGTCTTTCGACACGGAGACAATCTGGTCGGTAGTCGAAGAATTATATACGGCCACATCGAAGCCGATGCGGTTGTTGAAAAATCTTGCTTCTACGCCGGCTTCCCAGCTTTCGACATTCTCCGGACGAATCATCGGATCCTGCATGGTGCCGGCCAGCACATACCCGCCCGGAAAAGCCGTTGACGAATAGTACTGGTCTAACGAATACGGGTCGGTATCGTTCCCCACATTCGCCCACGATACGCGGAGTTTGGCCAAGTCGATCCACGGGGCGGCGTTGCGCAGTTTGAACAGTTGATCCAGCAGCACGCTCGCGCCTACCGACGGGTAGAAGTACGACCAGTTGCCGCGTCCCAGCGTACTAGCCCAGTCGTTACGGCCGGTAATGTCTAAGAAAAACATATCGTCCCAGCTGGCCGATATAAAACCGTAGAAGCTGTTGATGGCTTTATTGCTACGGTAGTTGTAGGGAATAGCCTGCATACCCGACGGCACATTGCTGGTATTATACACGCCGGGGATGTCCAACTGGTTGAGCGTTGTGCGCGTCTGACGGTAGTGGTTCGACATGGCGTTGCCCCCGAATGCGGCGGTAAAGCCTAACCGGTCGCCGACGAATGTATTGTTCACATACCGCAGGAGGAAATCCGTATTCAACTCATATTGCGAATAGGATTGTTCGCGGTAATAGCCTTTTTCGTTATCGGCCGACCAGTAGGGACGCTGCTGCGTTCTAAATTCGGAAGCAAGGTCTAACCCCGACCGGACGTCGAGCGTCAGGCCTTCATACAGCGCGATGCTCAGGGCGATGTTTCCGTATATCCGGTCTTTGTTCATCTTGTTCAATTCTTCGTACAGGGTACGGTAGGGATTATACGAGGGCTGCGCCGGATATACGAGGCTGTTGCCGTTCAAACTTAGCGGACTGTCGTAATTGACGGCATTGAAGCGACCGTTGGTATATTCGTCGCGCCATTGGCTCATGCTGTTGATATTGTATGCCCATGCCAGCGCGTACATAACGTCGTTGGCCTGATAGCCGCTGTTCGGCAGGTTGTCGCTTTGCTTATGAAAGTAATTGACCTTGGCCGTCAGTTTGACGTATTTGTTTACCTCCGTATTAAACGCCAGTGAAACGGACTGCTGTTCGTAGCCGGTATTGGGGAGTATCCAATTATTGCGCGTGTCGGTGATGGAGAGGCGGGTGGAGGTTCCTTTCCCGTTGCCGCCGTCGATGGAGACGGAGTTATTGAAGGTAACGCCGGTTTCAAAGACGCCCGTATACCAGTCGTCCTGATATACCCAAGGCAGTTTGGTATACTCGCCGGTTTCCCAGTTTTTCGACGCATAGATGTAGCGCAGCTGGTTGGCGTCGAATTTCTCCCCAAAGGTGTAGCGGTTAATATGGCGCGAGGTCGCTACGCCGTCCGACGCCATTTCGGCGGTCAGCGGCCAAAGGACAAACGGACGTTCGCCTAAGTCGCTCCCGTTGCCGTATTCGGTTTGGAATTTCGGCCAGAATCCGGCTTGCTCAAATACGACGGACGAATTGACGGTTACGCCGACGCCTTTTTGCGTGCGTCCCGATTTGGTCGTAACAATAATCGCGCCGTTGGCCGCCCGGGAACCGTACAGAGCAGTAGCAGCCGGCCCTTTGAGGACGGTTACCGACTCTACATTGTCGGGGTTGATGTCGTTGGCGCCGTTACCGAAATCGACCGGGGCGTCGTTGTTGGCATAGTTGGCGCCGCTGGAGGTCTCAACCCCCATTGTCGATACGGGCACCCCATCGACCACAAAGAGCGCTCCGTTGGCGCCGTGGTTCAACGACTGGTCGCCGCGCAGGGTAACCCGCATGGCGCCGCCGGGGCCGGAGCCGGCATTGTCTAAGATCAATCCGGCGACTTTGCCCGACATGGCATTCATCCAGTTGTTCGAGACTGTGCTGGTGATCTCCTCGTTGCTGATTTTGGATACGGCATACCCTAAGGATTTCTCCTCCCGGGTTACCCCCAATGCAGTTACTACCACTTCCTGTAGATGAAGCGCCGATTCGATCATCACCACATTAAGCGTCGCCCGGTTTCCGATTGCAATTTCCTGCGTTTCGTAGCCGATCAGTTGAAATACCAGTACCGGATTGTCTCCGGTTACTGATATGGCATACACGCCATCGTTCGTAACCATAATTTTACTCGTTCCTTTGAGCGAAACAATGGTGCCGGCTAACGGCGTTTTCCCGTCCGAATCATATACTGTGCCCTTTACCTCCCGTTCCTGCGCGTGAAGCGGCAAGGTTGCAGCCGATAAAAGGGACACGATGATTCCTGCCTTTAATAGAGTTAGGATTTTTTTCATACTTGTTATTATTTTTTAAAATTGGGTTATTTCATATTATATGTAAATTGCTTGGGGCGTATCATCGCTTCGGTATAGTTATTACCGAAGCGGTCGGTTATTTTGATCGACAGCGTGGAGTTTGGACTGGAGGCCGTAACTTTAAACAGATGGCTCGTATTGAGCGTAACAAACGAGGAGGTCGGGTCGGCATTTACATTTAACCGTTTTGCCTCATACGAAATGATATGGAGCGGGTCTTTGTCCGATATGCGGGTAACCGTCAATGGCGTGCTCCCTTCTTTGACTTCTATACTCCAGTCTTTTTCGTAGCTCCATATATTGATTAATACTTCGTTGTTAGCATTAACGTTAGCATAGCTGCCCGCCAGCTCGGGTAGTTTGGCCGCGTAGGTTGCATTGGCCGACGGCGCATATTTATCGGCGGTGATATGAATAGTATTTAGATCGTATGTACGGAACTGGTAGTTTTTATCGTAGCCGATACTTTTATAATACCATTGAAGGGCGCTGTGATCTATTTCCCAAACGGCATAGCCGCCCACGGAGCCATCCCGACATATATGGTTGCCGGCGTAGTTGATATTACCGGTCCACCACCACGTGGCGCATATCGCGGCAATATTATGCTCCATCAGCGAGGCGGACGGTTCCACCGTATAATTTATATGTGTATGCCCGCTTAATATATGCACATTGGAAAAGCCGGCAAGACAGCTGCTAAACTCGGCGCCATTCGTTATCTGGTAGGAAGCGTTGTTGTTTACATTGGGCATCCGGTATAAGGGAATATGCATGGCCACTACCACCGGGGCGTTTTTATCCGTAACAGCCGCCAGATCCTTTTTCAACCAGTTAATCTGGTCGGTTGTGATCGTGTTATTGTAATTCCGTTCGCCCACGACGCCCTGCGAGCCCCCGGTGTTCACCCACACAATATTGTCCAGCACGACATAATGCACTTTTCCGATATTGAACGAATAATAGGTCGGCCCGATGACGTTCCGGTAGCTTTGCTCGCCGGCCCAGTCGGAGGTATAATAGGGGTCGTTGTCGTGATTACCCATGGCGTTGAATACGGAACAGTTGATTTTATTCATCCACGGCAGGTATTCGGGCAGTGCAAAACTGCGCTCGTACCAGTACAAGTCCCAGGTCTGATCGCCTAACGTTAGTCCGTATACTTTGGCGCCGCCGGCCTTGTATGAC
>JAIRMW010000033.1 GCA_031258415.1 Prevotellaceae bacterium | reverse complement strand
ATGGGTGAACACGCGCGGCGAAAAAGGCCCCTGGAGCGACCTCGCCGCCGTGATGATCCCCTGAGGCGCGAGGCGCGCCTTTTCGATCGATCGAAGGCTTGTCAGCCCCCGTCCTTCGGCCTGCGGCGGCGGCACGCGGTAGCCGGCGATAATTTTCAGCTTAACCGCGCTTTCTTTTATTGGGGATGGTTAATGGGCGTCGAGCCAGTTGCGGCCTGCGCCCATTTCGGCGATCAGCGGTACTTTTAGGGGCATGGCCTGCTCCATTTCGCGCTGTACGAGCGTTTTCACCTCGTCTAATTCCGGTCGGTAGACGTCGAGCACCAGTTCGTCGTGCACTTGCAAGATGAGGCGCGATTGCAGCCGGCGTTGGCGCAGTTCGTTGTGTACGCGGATCATGGCTATTTTGATAATGTCGGCGGCCGATCCCTGAATGGGGGCGTTGATCGCAAAGCGCTCGACGGCGCCGCGGACGGAGGCGTTGCGGGAGTTGACGTCGCGCAATATGCGAATGCGTCCGCAGAGGGTCGTTACCTGTTCGTTTTCGTGCGCCGTCCGGACGAGGCGGTCGATGTAGCGCCTGACGCCCGGGTAGGTGTCAAAATATCCGTCTATCAGTTTACGCGCCTCCTCGCGCGGTATTTGGAGGCGCTGCGCCAGTCCGAACGACGAGATGCCGTAGATGATGCCGAAGTTGGCGGTTTTGGCTTGTCGGCGTTGCTCGCGCGTAACCCGGTCGATCGGTTCGCGGAAGATTTTCGCGGCGGTGGCGGCATGAATATCTTCGTTGCGGCGGAAGGCCTCGAGCATATTGGGGTCTTCGCTGAGGTGCGCCATCAGCCGCAGTTCAATTTGGGAATAATCGACCGACAGCAGCAGGCGTTGTGCATCGCCGGCGATAAACGCCTTGCGGATTTCGCGCCCGTTCTCGTCGCGTATGGGGATGTTTTGCAGGTTGGGGTCGTGGGAACTCAGGCGGCCTGTCGAGGTGGCGGCCTGATTGAAGGTCGTATGGATTTTTCCGGTACGGGGGTTCACTAATTCCGGCAACGACTCGATATAGCCCGAAAGCAGTTTGCGCAGCGACCGGAAGGTTAGAATTTTTAGGATGATCGGGTGTTTGTCGGCCAGCGTCTGCAAGGTCTCTTCGTCGGTCGCATACTGTTTGGTACGTGTTTTTTTCGTACTGTTCAGTTTCAGTTTTTCAAACAACGCCTGCCCCAGCTGTTTTGGCGACGAGATATTCAGCGAAGGCTCGCCCGCCAGTTGCTTGATTTCGCGGTCGAGTACGGCTAATTGCGTCTGTAGCTCTTTGCCGTAGTCCTGCAAGGCCTGCACATCGATTTTGACGCCTTCAAATTCCATGTCGGCCAGCACTCGGATAAGCGGCGCTTCAATGGTTTTGTAGAGGTCGAGCAGGTTTTGCTGCGCCAGTTCTTTTTCGAGGCGGTTTTTCAGTTGCCAAGTTACATCGGCGTCTTCGGCGGCATATTCCGCG
The DNA here is from genome assembly GCA_031258415.1 of Prevotellaceae bacterium. GTDB lineage: Bacteria > Bacteroidota > Bacteroidia > Bacteroidales > UBA932 > JAIRKX01. Next base: position 23,060 of record JAIRMW010000033.1, on the reverse strand, counting down.
ATTTTCTCTAACGGCACCTGCGCCATCGACCCCTGCTTCATTCCCTTCCGGCCGATAAGGCGTTCGATTTCTATCGGCTGGTAGTGCAGGAAGGCATTGCTCAGCGCGGTCATATTGTGTCGTTTTTCGGGGTCTATCAGGTAGTGCATCAGCATGGTGTCGTACAAAAAACCGTCGACCTCGACGCCATACTGCTTTAGCATCAGGATATCGTATTTCACATTCTGCCCGATTTTCGGTTTGTTCGGGTCTTCAAAAAGGGGCTTGAACGGCTGTAGGAAGGCCTGCGCAGCGGCTCTGCCGGCCGGCACCGGCACATACCATGCTTCGTGTGCGCCTACGGCAAACGACATCCCTACCAGTTCGCTCCGCATCGGCTCGAGGCCGGTTGTTTCCGTATCGAAACAGAAGAGCTCGCTCCGGCGCAGCGTTTCCAGCAGCGCCTGTATCTCGTCTGCGCTTTGCGCAATATGGTAGCGGTGGGCGACGTCGGCAATCGTAGCAAACGTCGTGGCGGGCGCCGGCGGCAGGCCGGGTTCGGCGGGCGCGGATACGGGCGCCGGCGCCACCGCCTCGCCGAATAAATTCAACTGCTGCGTCGGGGCCGGCGTAGCCGCGGCGGGGGCGGGTAGCCCGGAGGCCAGCGCCGGCAGGCCCGCCATCAGCGACGCAAACTCGTATTCGCCAAACAGCGTCCGCAGGCGCGCCATATCGGGCTGCCGGCGGGCGGCGTCGGTCTCGCTCCACGTCAGCGGCACGCGGACGTCGATCGTTACCAGTTCCTTTGAAAGCAGCAGCAGGTCGCGCGAGGCGGCTATTTTCTCCCGTTGCTTTTCGGGCACTTCGGGGAGCCGGGCAAGGATATTCTCGACGCTGCCGAAATCGGCTATCAGCTTTTTAGCCCGCACCTCGCCGATGCCCGCTACGCCGGGGACATTGTCGGAGGCGTCGCCCCAAAGCGCCAACACGTCGATGACCTGTTCCGGTCGCTCAATTGTATATCGCTCGCAGATTTCCCGTACGCCGATCGTGTCCAGCCCCCAACCGGCATATTGCGGTTTACAGATAAAAATATGGTCGGACACTAACTGTCCGTAATCCTTGTCGGGCGTTACCATATATACGGTAAAGCCTTTTTGTTCGGCCTGCTTAGCAATGGTGCCGATAATATCGTCGGCTTCATAGCCCTCCAGCGACAGCACCGGGATACGAAAAGCCTCCATCATCTCCCTGACCACCGGCAGCGAGGCTTGTATCACTTCGGGCGTAGCCTGCCGGTTCGCTTTGTAGAGGGGATATTTTTTATGCCGGAACGTGGGGCCGCCGGGGTCGAACGCCACTATCAGGTGCGTTGGCCGCTCCCGGCGCAGCAAGTCCATCAGGGTTCGTGTAAAACCGAAGATGGCCGACGTATCCACGCCCTTTGAGCTTCTGATGGGTCGCTTGAGGAACGCATAATAGGCGCGGTAGACCATCGCATGTCCGTCTATCAGATAGAGTGTTTTCATGTGTTAAAAAATAAATGGTTGCGTGATTGAGTGGATGCGGCTTTATGCCGTTGGGCAGGCCTCGGCGTCCGTATTCACCCATTCGGCGTAAGACGTGGCGGTTTCGTGGAGCCGGACGCTGTATAGCGAAATCCGGGGGGGCAGGGCGGTTTGCAGGATAGCCGCGAAGTCCTGCACCATATTTTCGCAGGTTGGCTGATAGGGCGTCTGTACGATTTTCTCATACGTTTTCTGCAATTCGTTGGCCAGCGGCGCATCGTGGCGAAGCAGCAGCGCATGATCAAGACGGTCGATGATGAGTCGGTAGACGGCCTGTTTCAATTCCGTAAAGTCTATCACCATGCCGTATTTGGGGCTTGCGACGTCGGTTTCCGGCTGTCCCTGCACCGTTACATATAATATATAGCTGTGCCCATGAATATGCGAGCACTGGCCGTCGTAGCCGGACAACGCGTGCGCCATCTCGAAGGTGAATTTTTTAGTTAAACGAATGATACCCATAGCTGTTTTTTCGATATTCGATGCTCGATATTCGATTTTTCGATAGAACCGCAAAGTCGCAAAGTCGCACGAAGTCGAGCATCGGAAAGGCGAGCGTCGAGCGTCGCAAAGTCGAGCATCGAGTATCGTTGTTCATTATTCATTGTTCATTATTCATTTTACCACGTCGCCTATCAGCGTGGCGGAGGAGCATTCGGTGATTTTGACGCGGACGTAGTCGCCGGGCTTGAAGCCGGCTTTGGGGAACACGGCGACTTTGTTGTGCGAGGTTCGTCCGAAGAGGAAGTCGTCCGAACGTTTGGAGTTTCCTTCGGCCAGCACGTCGAAGGTTTTACCGGTGTCGCGCTGGTTGCTGGCCAGCGAGAGTTGGTTTTGCAGGGCGATGATTTCGTTGAGGCGCCGGGTTTTCAGGCTGGGCGGCACATCATCGAGGAACTGACGGGCGGCTTTGGTGTTGGGTCGTTCGGAGTAGTGGAACATAAAGGCGGCGTCGTAGCCTACTTTGCGCATTAGCAAGAGGGTTTGCGCGTGGTCGTCGGGGGTTTCGCTGCAAAAGCCGGCGATAATATCGGTTGTGATGGCGCATTCGGGGATGATTTCGCGGATTTTGGCGATGCGTTCCAGATAGTGCTCCCGCGAATAGCCTCGGTGCATTTTTTCCAGTATGCGGTTGCTGCCCGACTGTACCGGCAGGTGAATATGGTTGCAGATATTAGGGTACATTGCCATGGTATAGAGCACGGCGTTGCTCATATCTTTCGGGTGCGACGTGGAGAATCGTACGCGCAGCGACGGGTCGAGCAGGGCGACCAGTTCGAGCAGTCGTGCGAAAGTAACCGTTCCGTTGTCGGGGGCGCCGGGTTCTTTCCAGCAGTATGAATTGACGTTTTGCCCCAGCAGGGTTACTTCGCGGTAGCCGTTTTGCAGCAGCGTACGCACTTCCTGCAGGATGGTTTTGGCCGGACGGCTGCGTTCGGCGCCGCGCGTGTAGGGCACTACGCAGTAGGCGCACGCATTGTTGCATCCGCGCATGATGGAGACAAACGCCGTAACGCCGTTCTTATCCGTCCGCACCGGCGCTATGTCGGCGTACGTCTCTTCGCGCGAGAGGAGGGTGTTGATCCCCTTTTGTCCGCTTTCCGCGCCGGCTACTAATTTAGGCAACGAGCGGTAGGCGTCGGGGCCGACGACCAGATCGACCGTGCCGTTTTCGAGCAGTTCCTCCTTCAGGCGTTCGGCCATGCAGCCCAGGACGCCGACAATCACGTCCGGGCGGCGTTGCTTCTGGAGTCGGAAGACCTCGAGCCGTCCCCATACGCGTTGTTCGGCGTTGTCGCGCACCGAGCAGGTGTTGACCAAAAGCACGTCGGCGTCGGACATGTTGTCCGTCGTTATAAATCCCGCCTGCTGCATGATCGCCGTTACCACCTCGCTGTCGTTGACATTCATCTGGCAGCCGTAGGTTTCGATATAGAGGCGTTTTCCTCGTCCGGTTGTGGCGGGGGTGGAGAAACGCGCGTAGTTGGTTTCTTTTTCCATCAGTGTGTAAATAGCAGGGTTCCTATTCTGACCATCGTACTGCCTTCTTCGACGGCCACGCCATAGTCGTTCGACATTCCCATCGACAGTTCGCTAAAAGCTGAGTGGTCGGAAAAAGCCTGTTGTTTCATCTCGTCGAACAGCCGGCGCAGCGAGCGAAATTCGCTTCTTATTTGCGTCAGGTCGTCGGTAAATGTAGCCATGCCCATCAGTCCGGCGATTTGCAGGTAGGGGAGGGTGGTAAAAAAGCCTTCGGCAGATAGCCGGCGCAGCGCGTCGGGCAGGAAGCCGAATTTCGTCGGCTCCCGCGCAATATGCACCTGTAGCAGGCAGCGCTGCCTATGCTGCCTGCGCCCGGCCTCGTCGTTCAATGCACGCAGCAGGGGCAGGCTGTCGCCCGAATGGATGGTGTGCGCCGGTCCCACCACGAGCTTCACCTTGTTGGTTTGCAGATGGCCGATAAAATGCCATTCGACGTCGTCCGGCAGTTGTGCGACTCTTTCCCGCAGGGCTTGCGGGCGGCTTTCGCCAAAAGCCCGCTGGCCGGCGTCGTACGCTTCGCGGATCGTTGCAAGCGGCTGCGCCTTTGACACCGCCACTAACTTGACGCCCGCCGGCGCCAGCTCGCGCCTGATTTGCTGCAATTGTTCCCTGACGGTCATGGTTAGTCGGTCTCCGGTTCGTCGCTCGTAATGAACACCCGCTCGCGCTCCCGCTGCGTCTCCAGCAGGTTGACCGGGCAGGCAATGATGAAAGCCGACGGGTAGTTTTTTCTGATTTTCTCCAGCAGGCGCATCGCCTCCGAGCGTGTTCGGAAGTCGCCGGCCGTTACCCGGAAATAGAGGTCTTCAAAGTCGTGATAGACGGCGACGTCCGGGTTGTCCGTGGCAAAGGCCGTGGCGATGGCCAGCGACTTTTGCCGCGCCCGCTGATCGTTGTCGAAGAACAGGCGGATACGAAAACCTCGCGGTTTCTCGTACTGGCGTCGCTCAATGCTGGCGCGCACGGCTTCCTCAATCGCCCGGCTTTGTACGATGGCGACTTTCCCGCCGGCCTGCACCGTGGCGAAGATCGTCGTATCGCCCGTCTGCGCGACGCCTTCGACCGCCGTCGCGAGACAGAGTATTAGCAGGAGTGTAATAGAGTGGATGTATAGTGGCATGATATAGTTGTTGAACGGGTTGTTTATCGCAGGATGGTCGTCATTCGGCGCCGGCGAGCTGTTTCAGCGTCCGGTTTTTCACCTTCAGCGTCCGGCGCCAGACGCCCGCTTTGAGGTGCAGGTCGCCGTTGAGCACGAACTTGTCTAACTGTTTTTCCAGATTGTCGGCGTTGATCTTTCCGAAGCCGATCACGGCCAGCCAGTCGGTGATTTGCAGTTCTAACGGGACGGGCCGGAACTCCGACGAGCCGGCAGGCACGGGTACCTCACCGAGCAGGCGCAGATGCGCAAACACGCCGTCGTCGACCGACACGTCGAAGTCGGCCGTCCGGAGCAGGATGGCCTGCCGGGTCGGGTTCGTTATTTTCAGCGACGCGTGAATGCGTATGGTCGACATACTGGCCATGCGCAGGCTGTCGACCCGGAAATCGTCTACGCGCACTCCGCTGAAATCGGTCGTGCAGGCGCTCAACAAGGCCAGCGGCAGCAGGGAGCAGGCAATGCGAATGATTAGTTTCATATCCTCTTCATTTTACAGGGGAGCAAAAATACAAAATTATTTTCTAAATTTGCAGGGGAAACCACAGTATTTATCCTCTATCACATTTTACATTTTATGAAGCAACTGCAAATCATCTGTTTTCTTTTTATTCTTTCCTTTATGGCCATGAATTGTGCGCCGCAGCCGGCGCTAAACTATCCCGAGACCGCCAAAACCGACCACGTCGACGTCTATTTCGGCGTCGACGTGCCCGATCCCTACCGCTGGCTCGAAGACGACCGCTCGGAAGCCACCGCCGCGTGGGTGCAGGCGGAGAACGAAGTGACGTTCGGCTACCTTGAGAAAATCCCGTTCCGCGAAACGATCCGCGAAGCCCTCACCGCGATATGGAACTACCCGAAAGAAGGCGTGCCTTCGAAGTATGGAAACCGCTACTTCGTCTATAAAAACGACGGGCTGCAAAACCAGTCGGTACTCTATACGATGGATAGCCTCGCGGGCGAGCCGCGCGTCTTCCTCGACCCCAACACCCTATCGGACGACGGCACCACCCGCGTCGGCGGCATCAGCGTATCGCACGACTATAAATACGTCGCCTACACCCTCTCGTCCGGCGGCTCCGACTGGAAGGAAATCCGCATTAGGGACGTCGACGGTCGCGACCTGCCCGACGTCGTCCGCTGGATCAAGTTCTCTGCTATCGCATGGCGCGGCGACGGATTCTACTACAGCGCCTACGACGCCCCACAGGGGAGTGCACTCTCGGAACAGAACCAGTTTAATAAAATTTATTTCCATAAGCTCGGTACGCCTCAGGAGGCCGACGAACTCGTATACGGCGACCCCCAAAACCCCCTGCGCTATCATTCGGCGCTCACCACCGACGACGAACGCTTCCTCCTCCTTAGCGTATCGGACGGCACCGGCGGAAATACGCTTGCGGTTAAAAAACTCGACGTCCCCCAAGCCCCCTTTGTACAGATCACCCCGGCGAACTTTGAATACGAATTTCACCTGATAGACAATTTCGGCGACGACCTCTATATCCTCACCAACCAGAACGCCCCGCGCTATAAACTGATGAAAGTACGCCTCCGCGCCGGACGACCGCTATGGGAAACCGTCATTCCCGAAAGCGACGACGTGCTGGAATGGGCAACCGTAGCAGGCGACAGAATCGTCGCCGGCTACCTGCACAACGCCTCTTCGCAGGTGTTCATCTTCGACCGCAACGGACTCCATAAAACCGAACTCCCGCTGCCGGGCATCGGCAGCATCGGCGGATTGACCAGCACAAAGGAAAGCAACGAGGTCTTCTACTCCTTCTCGTCGTACGCCACGCCCCCCACCATTTTCCGCATCGACAATATCCTCGCCCCGGCCCCCGAAATTTACAGGGAAACCCGGCTGGCGGTCAAACTGAGCCGCTACATCACCGAGCAGGTCTGGTTCACCAGCCGCGATAGCACCAGCGTCCCGATGTTCATCGTCTACAAGGAAGGGACGCCACGCAATGGGAAAAACCCGGCGCTGCTCTACGGATACGGCGGCTTCAACAACAGCCTCACGCCCGCCTTCAGCATCGCCAACCTCCTCTTTCTGGAAAACGGAGGCATATACGCCGTGGCCAACCTTCGCGGCGGCGGCGAGTTTGGCAGCGAATGGCACAAGGCCGGCACCAAACTCCAAAAACAAAACGTCTTCGACGACTTCATCGCAGCCGCCGAATACCTCATAAAGGAAGGCTATACCTCCCCCGGCAAATTAGCCATCCGGGGCGGCTCGAACGGCGGACTACTCGTAGGCGCCTGCATCACACAACGCCCCGAGCTATTCAAGGTCGCCCTGCCGGCGGTTGGCGTCATGGACATGTTGCGCTTCCACAAGTTTACCGTCGGATGGGGATGGGTCGACGACTACGGCTCGAGCGAGGAAAGCGAAGAGCAGTTCCGCTACCTGCTGAACTACTCGCCCCTCCACAATATCAAACCCGGCGTCAGCTACCCCGCTACCCTGATCACCACCGCCGATCACGACGACCGCGTCGTCCCCGCTCATTCGTTCAAGTTTGCCGCCACGCTACAGGCGGCGCAGGCAGGCTCCAACCCGGTGTTAATTCGCATTGAAACCATGTCGGGACACGGCTCCTCCTCCACCAGCAAGGCCATCGAAGAGTACACCGACATGTGGGCCTTTACCTTCCACAACTTAGGAATGAAACCCTCTTTTAATAATGAATAATGAACAGTGGAGTTAGAGTAGTTAATGGAGTTAATGTAGGGGCGTACGCCATGTGTCCGTATGAATAACGACCCATTGGCCGCCCGCCGTTCATCCCCTGTCGGAAAATGCGCCCCGCCGCAGGCCATTCATATCAATAGAAAACGACACGCCCCCGTCCCGTTGCCCGCCATTCATCCCCCATTTACCGGACAGTAATGGCGCATTACTGTCCGGTAATGGCGCAAAGCCGGACAGTAATGACGCATTACTGTTCAGTAATGGCGCAAAACCGGACAGTAATGACGCATTACTGTCCGGTAATGGCGCAAAACCGGACAGTAATGCGCCATTACTGTCCGGTAATGGGGAAAAAAACGCCCCCTTACGAATTCAATAGAACAAATATAATATATTTATTATCAACTAAAAAGAGTGGCGTCCCGTCAGCTTTTTTCAGGACATGACACCGGAAAGTCGAGGATCGAGCATCGAGCGTCGAAAGTCGAGGATCGCGCATCGCGCATTCAAAAAAATCATTTACCTTTGTTTTTAAATTTTGTTATTCTATTTAGTAAAAAATATACGTATATGAAAAAACTCTTTTTACTGGTGGCGGGCGTGGCAACGTGGCTGCTATGGGCGGGGTGCGGCGAGCGTCCGGACTCTGCGCGGGAAACGCCTAATCCGTGGATCGTGGCCTGTACGGGCGGCGCGACGTCGGTCGAGGCGGTGATCAAAGTACGGCTGGCGCAGGCCTGCGCCGTCGACGAACGGACGCCGGAACAGCTCCGGGGCCTTTTTACGTTTTCGCCGTCGGTCGCCGGCGAGGCTTTCTGGGTCGATGATCATACGGTGGGGTTCCGTCCGGCAAAACGGCTGAAGAGCGGCACGGAATACCGGGTTCGGTTTGCCGTAGGGCGCCTGTTTGCGGAAGCGAAGGGCGCCGATAAGACGTTCCGGTTTTCGTTTACTACGATCCAGCCGTCGTTCCGCTACCATATCGAGGGGTTGAAGCTCTACGACGATAACGCGCCCGAGTGCTACGTCCTACAGGGTTTCGTGCAGCCGGCCGATGTGATAGACGACGGGCAGGTCGAGCGGCTTCTGGAGGTCGACGTCGATGGGCGCCCGACGACGGTACGCTGGCGGCATGGCGAGTCGGGCTATTATGATTTTACGATCGACAGCCTGCCGGCACGCGAGGCTCCCTATCCGGTGCTTCTGCGGTGGTCGGGCAAGGCGATAGGCTACGATTTCCGGACGACGGATACGGTAACGGTTCCGCAGAAAGGCGTGTTCCAGTTGTTGGATGTGCGGGTGAATGCCGATAATAACAGTATCGAATGCCTGTTTTCCCAGCCGTTAGACGCTCGACAGAAGTTTGCTTCGTATGTGCAGGCGGGGTCTTTGAGTTCGCTGCGTTTTATGGCCTCGTCCAACAAGCTGGAGATTCAGTTACCTCACAAGCCGTCGTCGCCGATTATGCTGACTATCCGGGAAGGCCTGCGTGCCAAAAGCGGGGCGAAGCTGGCCGACGACTACCGAAAGGAACTGGTTTTTGAAGCGCTCAAACCGTTGGTACGGGCGGTAGGCAAGGGGGTGATCATGCCGAACTCGTCGGGGCTGACGCTACCGTTTCAGGCGGCGAGCCTGCGGGCGGTCGATGTGCTGGTCTACCGCACGTATGAAACGAATATGCTACAGTTTTTGCAGGTCAATACGATCGACAGCCGCCACGAGTTGCGCCGTGTGGCGAAGCCGGTGGCCCGGAAAACCATCCGGTTAGACGAGAACAAGTCGCTGGATTTGCAGCAGTGGAATACGTTTTCGATCGATATGTCGTCGATCATATCGCCCGAACCCGGGGCGCTGTATACGGTTAAGATTGCCTTTTCGCAGCGCTATTCGCTCTATGGCGACTGTCCGGGCAGCGAGCCGGACGACGACGGCGAAACGCCGCTTGCCGACGATCAGGCCGAAGCCGACGGCGATTATTATTACGACGACGATGACTATTATTTCTACTACGGCTCCGAGAACCCTTGCTATCGTTCGTATTACAACAACAGCCGGTTTGTGTTGCAAAATATACTGGCTACCGACATCGGGCTGGTGGCGAAGCTCGGCCATGACGGGCAATACCATGTGTTCGTATCCAATCTGGTTACGGCGCAGCCGATGAGTGGCGTCCGGGTAACAGCTTATAATTACCAGCAGCAGCCTGCGGGCGAGGCGTTGTCGGACGGTCATGGCGTCGCGCGGGTTTCGTTTACGGAGCGGCCTTATGTGATCGTGGCGCAACAGGGGTTGCAGAAAAGCTACCTGCGCGTAGACCCCGGACAGTCGTTATCGTTGAGCACCTTCGATGTATCGGGGACGAGCGTGGAACGGGGACTGAAAGGCTATATCTACGGGGAACGCGGGGTATGGCGCCCCGGCGATACCCTGTTTCTCACCTTTGTGCTGGAAGACCGAACGCATACGTTGCCGGCCGCGCATCCCGTAACGTTTGAACTGTACAACGCCGTCCATCAGTTAGTGAGCAAACAGGTGCGCACCGAAGGGTCGAACGGCTTCTATACGTTTAGTTGCCCCACCGACCCCGAAGCGCCTACAGGCAACTGGAATGCCAGCGTCAAGGTGGGCGGCGTAACGTTCGTTAAAACCCTTCGGGTGGCGACCATCAAGCCCAACCGCCTGAAGATAGACACGAAATTAGACCACGATCCGGTGGCCAGCGGGCAGGCGGTCAGCGGCACGATCGCGGCACGGTGGCTGCACGGCGCCCCAACCGCCGGCAACGAAGCCGATATTTCCGTGCATCTGGCGCCGGTGCGTACGACGTTTAAAAACTATTCGGACTACCGCTTCGATGATCTGACCAAAGAGTTTCCGGGCAGCGACGACGAGTCGCATCGCGGCCGTCTGGACGAAAACGGCGTCCTGCGCTTCCGTATCCCGGTGGAGACCCACCGGCAGGCGGCAGGCAAACTGCGGGCGGCTATTGCCGTGCGGGTGTTTGAAGAAGGCGGCGAGTATAGCGCCGACCATTTTTCGGTCGAGGTGTCGCCCTACGACGCCTACGTCGGACTGAAAATGCCGGCGGGCGTCGGCTACTACAACCGCTTAGAGGCAAATACCGACCAGCTGTTTGAAGTGGTTGCGCTCGATGCGGCGGGGCGTCCCCTGCGCCGGAAATTAGAGGTGGAAATCTTCCGAAACGAATGGAACTGGTGGTGGTTTTCGTCCGACGGCAATCTGGCCAACTACTCGTACCGCCTGTACAACGACCGCCTGTTTGCCACTAAAGTCCATACCGACGCCAGCGGCAGAGGATCGTTTACCTATAAATTAGAATACCCCGAATGGGGCCTGCTGCTGGTGCGGGTTACCGACCCCGAAAGCGGCCACAGCACCACCGGCAAGGCCTATATCGACTGGTGGGGCTACGGACGCGGGGAGGATAACGGCAACGCCGGGGCGGCGATCCTCGCGTTCCAAACCGACAAAGACAAATACCTTGTCGGCGAAAAAGCCGTGGTAACCATCCCGTCGAACAAAGGGGCACAGGCTATCGTAACCGTCGAAAACGGATCGCGCGTAATGAGTTCCCTCCGCATTGACTGCAAAGACTCGGAAACCGCGATAACCATCCCCACCACCGCCGAGATGTGCCCCAACGCCTATATTTCCGTTACGTTGCTGCAACCTCACCGGCAAACGAACAACGATTTGCCCATGCGCCTGTACGGCGTCATCCCGCTGATGGTCGAAAACCCGGCCACGCGCATCCGGCCGACGCTCAAAATGCCCGACATCATTCGTCCGGCGCAGCCGTTTAGCGTCAGCGTATCGGAAGCCGACGGCAAAGAAATGACCTACACGCTGGCTATCGTCGACGAAGGCCTGCTGGATCTGACGCGCTTCAAAACGCCCGATTTGTGGGAACACTTCTTCCAGCGCGAAGCATTGGGCGTGCTGACATGGGACTTGTATAATGCCGTGATGGGCGCTTATGGCGGGAAGATCGAACAACTGTTTGCCATCGGCGGCGACGGCCTCCTCGAACAGAGCGCCAAAGGCAACGACAAAGCCAATCGCTTTAAACCGGTGGTGAAATTTGTCGGCCCCTTCACGCTGAAAAACGGAAAAACCGGCGAGCATCGCTTTACGATTTCCAACTACGTCGGGGCGGTACGGGCGATGGTCGTGGCGGGCAACGGTACCGCCTACGGCAAGGCGGAGACGACGACGCCCGTCCGCAGCCCGTTGATGGTGCAGGCGACCTTGCCGCGCGTCGTGGGGCCGGGCGAGGAACTAACCCTACCCGCCGCCATCTTCGCTATGGAACCGCAGGTGAAAAACGTCAAGATCACCTTGATCCCCGGCGAGCTGTTCGAGCCGATCGACGGCGCCGCCCGTTCGCTCGCGTTTGCCCAACCCGGCGACGAGTTGGTGAAATTCCGGCTGCGCGTCAAAAATAAATTAGGCGTGGCGCGGGTGAAAGTCATCGCCACATCGGGCAACGAACGCGCCGAAAACGAAATCGAAATCAATGTACGCGCCGCCAACCCATCGGTCGTTACGGCCGAACACATCCTGCTAAACGGTCGGCAGTCGGCAACGCTCAACGTGGCGCTGCCGGGAATCGAAGGTACCAACTTCGCGCAACTCGAGGCCTCGAGCATCCCCCCGCTCAATTTGGGGATGCGCCTGCAATACCTGCTGCAATATCCGCACGGCTGCTTAGAGCAAACAACGTCCGGCGCTTTTCCGCAACTCTTCCTCCCCGCAGTAGTCGATATGAGCGACAGCGAAAAGGAACGCGCCGCCCACAACGTCAAAGCCGCGCTGCTACGCCTGTCGTATTTTGTAAAACAGGACGGCAGCCTCAGCTACTGGCCGGGCGGCGCCGGCTATACGTGCGAATGGACGAATAACTACGCCGGTCATTTCCTCCTCGAAGCCGAACGCAAAGGGTACAGCCTCCCCGGCAACCTGAAGGAAAACTGGCTGTCGTACCAGCAGAAAGCCGCCCGCAACTGGAACGCATCGGCGCAAAACGACCGCTATTATTATTCGCAGAACGATTTGATTCAGGCTTACCGCCTGTACGTCCTTGCGCTGGCCGGAAAGGAAGAGCTGAGCGCCATGAACCGCCTGAAGGAACGCGCCGACCTTTCGGCGCAGGCCAAATGGATGCTGGCGGGAGCCTATGTGCTCGCCGGACAGAAGGAAGCCGCCCTGAAACTCGTAAACGACCTGCCGGCCGACGCCAACGATACCTACCGGGGCACGTCGGACACCTACGGCTCTGCCGACCGCGACGAGGCTATCATATTAGACGTCCTCACCCTGTTGGGCGCGAAAGAAAACGCCTTCCGAATGGCTAAACGCCTCTCCGACGCGATGAACACAGCCCGCTGGATGAGTACGCAAACCACCGCCTATTGCCTGCTGGCGCTCTCCAAGTATGCGCTCGACGAAAAGGGCGATCTGGAATTCGCCTACCAGACCGGAAACGGCAAACAGACCACGGTGAAATCGAACAAATCGCTTTGGCAAATCGACCTCAACGAACAGCGAGGCACGACCGCCTCCGTGAAAATCGACAACCGGGGCGACAATGCCCTGTTTGTCCGTTTAAGCGTACGCGGCATTCCTGCGTCCGGCAAGGAAAAGGCCGCCGAACACGACTTGAGCGTCGCCGTCCGCTACCTCAAGCCCGACGGCACGGAATTAGACGTTACACGCCTTGCGCAGGGAACAGACTTTATGGCGGAAGTGCGGGTTAAGAACCCCGGCCAGCGCGGAGACTATGTGAATTTGGCATTGACGCAAATACTCCCCTCGGGATGGGAGATTACCGACAACCGCATGGACGACATCCCTGCGTCCGACCACATCGCCAATCGCGACATCCGCGACGACCGCGTGCTGACGTATTTCGACCTGCACGAGGGACAGTCGCTCACCGTACGGGTAAACCTGCGTGCGGCCTATACCGGCCGGTACTATCTGCCGGCCGTATCGTGCGAAGCCATGTACGACGCAAGCATCAGCGCAAATACCGTAGGAAAACAGGTCGTCGTTTTTTAATGAACACCGAACAAGGGGCGGGTTTTACGCCTGTACAATAAAAAAATGAACCACCGATCCCGCCCTTTTTTCCTGCTGCCCGCAGCCCTCTTCCTGCTCCTCGTCGTCGGCTTCCTTTGCCTGCCGACGACGTTTAAGGAACAGCCGGCGTCGACCCTCATCGTAAGCGCCGACGGCCACCTGATGGGGGCGAAGATTGCCGCCGACGGGCAATGGCGCTTCCCCGTCGACGGGCAGCTGCCCTTTAACTACATCCAATGCCTCGTCGCCTTCGAAGATAAACGTTTTTATTCCCATTCGGGAATTGACCCCTTAGCCATTGCCCGGGCCGTACGGACGAACATCGCGCGTGGCCGCATCGTAGAAGGCGGCAGCACCATCACCATGCAAACCGTACGGCTGATGCGCGGAAACCGCCGCCGGACGCTACTCGAAAAAGCCATCGAAGCCCTGTTGGCATGGCGGCTCGAATGCCGCTATTCCAAAGCCGAAATCCTGCAACTATACGCCGGTCATGCCCCGTTTGGGGGAAACGTCGTCGGCCTCAACGCCGCGGCATGGCGCTATTTTGGCCGCCCGCCCGACGCCCTGTCGTGGGCCGAAGCCGCGATGCTGGCCGTCCTGCCCAATGCGCCGGCGCTGATCCATCCGGGACGGAACCGCACGCAACTGCTACAAAAACGAAACAGCCTGCTGGCGCAAATAAGCCGACAGGGCTACCTCTCGCCCGACGACCTGCCGCTGGCTCAGGCCGAACCCCTGCCCGAAAAACCCTTGCCGCTGCCCTCCGACGCGCCGCACCTCTTAGAGCGATTAGCCCAAACGGGCGAAGGAAAAATATATCGTACCTCGACGCTGTACGCCCTGCAGCAGCGGAGCAATGAAACAATAGCGCGGCACGCGCGACGGCAGCGCGGCAATAAGGTGCACAATATGGCCGCGATCATCCTCGAAAACGAAACCGGCCGCGTGCTGGCTTACATAGGAAATGCACCGGCGGAACCCGACGCACGGCAAGGCGAACAGGTCGATATAACGATGGCCGCGCGAAGCACCGGAAGCATTCTGAAACCCTTCCTGTACGCCGCCATGCTCGACGAAGGCGCCCTGCTGCCCGCCATGCTGCTGCCCGACGTGCCAACCTACATCAACGGTTTTGCGCCGCAAAACTACCTGAAATCATACGACGGAGCCGTCGAAGCCCACCGGGCGCTGGAGCGCTCGCTGAACATCCCGGCCGTACTGCTTCTACAGGAATACGGCGTCGCCCGCTTTCAGGCGCTGCTGCAACGGATGGGCTTCACAACCCTCAACGCCTCGCCCGACCATTACGGCCTCTCGCTCATTCTGGGCGGCGCGGAAGTAACCCTCTGGGAAACCGCCAACGCCTACGCCGCCATGGCGCGTACCGTCAACCGCTTTGCCGGCCGCAGCGGTCGCTATAGCGCCGGCGATTGGGCGCAGCCCCGCCTGCTCGCCGACGATCCCCCGCCGCCTGCCGACCCCCTGCAACCTGCCGGACTGTTGAACGCCGCCGCCTGCTGGCAAATACTGATGTCCCTCTCCGAAGCCGACCGGCCGGAAGGCGAAGCCCAATGGCAACGCTTCCCCTCCTCGCGGCGAATAGCATGGAAAACCGGTACAAGCTTCGGAAACCGCGACGCCTGGGCTATCGGAACGACTCCGCAATATACCGTCGGCGTCTGGGTAGGCAATGCCACCGGCGAAGGCCGGCCGGCGCTCACCGGCGTTCAGGCCGCGGCGCCGGCGCTCTTCGACCTCTTCGCCCTCCTCCCGGCGACCTCATGGTTCGCCCAGCCCTACGACGAAATGACCCGCGTAGCCCTCTGCCGGCAAAGCGGACACCGTGCTACCGACCTCTGCGGAACGCCCGACTCCGTATGGATAGCCAACGCCGGCCTCGACTCCCGACCCTGTCCCTATCACCGCCTCGTCCATCTCGACCATACGGAACGCTACCGCGTAACCAGCGACTGCGAAGACCCGCACCGCATCGTCGCCAAACCATGGTTCGCACTGCCGCCGGCGCAGGAACTCTTTTATAAAACAAAACATGCCAACTATACCCCCCTGCCGCCCCGACACCCGCACTGCCTCCGTCTCGACGCGCAGCCGCCAATGGACCTGCTATACCCGCAAAACGGATTCCGCATCGTCCTCGCCCGGCAAATGGACGGACGCATCGGTCGCCTGATCATGCAGGCCGCCCACCGACGCCCCGACGCCACCATCTACTGGCATCTCGACAAAGCCTACATCGGCGCCACCCGCTACCCCCACCAAATGCCCGCCATCCCCGACACCGGCCGCCATGTCGTTACCCTTGTCGATAACGAAGGAACGACCCTCTCGCGAACCTTCAGCGTAGCACAATGAGCCATGCGATGCTCGACGCTCGACGTTCGATGTTGTGTATTTTGGGCTAAAAGACTTAAAGGCTAAAAGGCTTTCAGGCTTTTAGCCTGCTCGAAACATCGAGCATCGAAAATCGAAAATCAAAAATCGACCCCCACACAGCGCACTGTTTCATCTCCCACAGTGTGTGGCAAACCAAACAGCGCACTGTTTCGTCTCCCACAGTGTGTGGGAAACCAAACAGCGCACTGTTTCATCCGCCGACATGGGCAGGAGACCAAACAGCGCACTGTTTCATCTCCCACAGTGTGTGGGAAACCAAACAGCGCACTGTTCGACTCCCACAGTGTGTGGGGAACCGAACAGCGCACTGTTTAGGGGGTACATTTTGCTCCGAAATCGACCGCAAAACCATTTAAGGTATTCAAATACATTTCATTAATTTTTTAAAAAAATTTAATAACAAATAAAATATTTTAAAATAACAAAGAATATTTTAAAAAGATTTAAAAACAAAAAGGAGCGCTCGCCGCCCATCCATTGCTCATTATTCATTATTCATTTTTCATTAAAAAAAATCGTTACCTTTGCGCCTCGATATGAAGACAATTTTCCAATATCTATGCGCCGGTGTGCTGGCGGTCGTTTATACGGTAAGTATGGCGGGATTTAGCGTGCAATACTGTCGCTGTGCGCACGACCGCCCGACGGCGTCGTCCCTCGGCGCCTGCCACGGCTGCGAAGGTTGCCGGCTGCCGGCAGACGAGCGACGCCCCGGCGCCTGCTGCGGACACGAACAGCCGGCCGACGACGCCGACGGACGTTGCGGCCATTCTCCGGCGCAGCCGTATCAAGACAGCCCGGCGGCCGACGACGCCGACGGACGTTGCTGTCCGACGGTCGTCAGGCTGTTACAGATCGACCAGAACATTGTCCCGTCTTTTTCTAAAATCGCATCTCCCTTTTTTACGCTTTGCCCGCTGTCGCAACCGGCCTTTACGGAGGTTTACGGCGTGGCGGCGTCCGTAGCGAGCGGGCTTGTCCACGCGCCCCCACTCCTGCATTGCGACACGTCGGCCCGTCTGGCCTTCGCGTCGCAATGGCGTTTATAATGATCCCGGTAAAACGGATAGACAGCCGGCCGCGTCCGCGCCTGTCGACAGGTTCTTTTTTACAGGTTCATTTTAAACATATTATTCTCATGAAAAAAATCGTTCTTATCCTTGCAGGGAGTTTATCCCTCTGTACACTGCCGGCGCAAAACGTGCGCGGCGTCGTGTACGGCGTATCTCCGACAGGAGACAAAACGCCTCTTTCCTATGCGTCCGTACACTGGCACGGCGAGCATGGCGCACACAGCGCCGTGGCTACCGACGAGCACGGACGTTTCTCTATTCCCCGGCCGGCGGCATGGCCGGCTACGCTGATGGCGTCGTTTGTAGGCTACAGCAGCGACATGCGCAGCGTGGCCGACGACACCGCCTTCGTCGAACTGCTTTTGCACGAAGGCGCGGCGCTCGACGAGGTGCAGGTTACCGGACGGCAGGCCGCCCTCTACAATGCCCGCCTGACTCAGTTGAAAACGGAAGTGATCACCGCCGCAGGCCTGCAAAAAATGGCCTGCTGCAATATCGGCGAAAGCTTTGAAAACTCGGCGAGCATCAGCGTCGGCTACAGCGACGCGGTGAGCGGCGCCCGGCAAATCCGGCTGCTTGGGCTCTCGGGCGTCTATACGCAAATGCTGGAAGAAAATCGCGCCGACATGCGCGGACTCGCCACGCCCTTCGGATTGAGTTTTACGCCCGGCGCATGGCTCGAAAGCATTCAGGTGGCCAAAGGCGTCGGATCGGTATTGCAGGGCTATGAAAATAGTACCGGGCAAATCAACCTCGAATACCGCAAACCGACGACCCCCGAACCCCTCTTCCTCAACCTCTACCTCGACCGCTTCGGGCGGACGGAACTCAATGTCGCCTCCTCGCAGCCGCTGTCCGGCAAACTCTTTACGACGCTGCTGGCGCATGGCTCTGTCGACCCGATGAAAACCGACGGCAACGGCGACGGCTTTATGGACGAGCCGGCGAAAAAACAAATCAATCTCGCCAACCGCTGGCTCTACGTCGCCGACAACGGTACGATGCTCCGCTTCGGCCTCAAAGGTCTCTACGAAAAACGCGACGGCGGACAAATGGATTTCGACGCCTCCCGCCCGCGCGATACCTCGCAGTACGGCACGGGGATTGAAAATACGCATATCAACGCCTATATAAAAATAGGCCTCCCGCTGGGCCGGCGGGCGCCGGCGCCCGCCGGCCGGGATAACGCCCCGGACGTCGCCGCCGGCGAGGCTGTTACCAACATGGCGTTGATTGCCGACTATACGTTTCACGACCTGCGATCGTTCTTCGGACTGAAAACCTTCGACGGCACGGAGCATACGGCCAACCTGAACGCCCTGTTTCAATCCGCATTCGGCCCGGGACACGACTATATGATCGGCGCCGGCCTCCGTTGGGACGTCTACCGGCAGGGGCTGCAGGATGTATGGCGGCCTGTGTCGGGACGAGGGCTGCAAACGGCCTATACCAACCTCGACAGGGACGAAACCGTCGGCGGACTGTTCGGCGAATATACCTTCTCGTACGGCGATCAACTGGTGCTGGTCGCAGGCCTGCGCGCCGACTACCATTCGCTTTTCCAATGGATGATCACGCCGCGCGCCACGCTGAAATACGCCGTCGCCGACCACCTCACCCTGCGTGCGTCGGGCGGCCGCGGCTTCCGAACGCCCAACGTCATCACCGACCACATCGGCGTCATGGCTACCGGACGGCAAATTGCGATCGACGAACCGCTCGACCTCGAAGACGCATGGACTTATGGCGGCAGCGCCGCATGGTATTTTTCCCTTTGGCAGGACGACCGCGCCTCGCTGGGCGTTGATTTCTTCCGTACGCAGTTTACCAACCAGATCATCGCCGATCAGGAAAACGACCTCGCCCGCGTACTCTTCTACAACCTCGACGGGCAGTCGTTCTCCAATACCTACCAGATCGATTTCAGTACGACGCCGGTAGAACGCTTTACGATCATGGCTACCTTCCGCTACACCGACGCGCAGACCGCCTACCGCGCCCGCGGCCTTCGCGAACGCCCGCTCAACGATCGCTTTAAGGCCGTCGTCAACCTGCAATATGCCACGCGGATGAATATCTGGACATTCGATTTCACCGCCCAATGGAACGGCCAAACCCGGCTACCCGATTTTGCCGTCGCCGACGGCCGGCGCTACTCGCCGGTATATCCCCTGTTTTTCGCACAGATCACGCGAAAATTCCGCAACCTCGACCTGTACGTCGGCTGCGAAAACCTCTTCAACTATACGCAGCCCGACCCGATACTGGGGGCCGCCGCCCCCTACGACGCCGGATTCAACTCCTCCGTCGTCTGGGGGCCGCTGATGGAACGCCGACTATACGCCGGCCTGCGGTTTACCCTCTTTACATAATGCGAAAAAAGAACCGGAAAAGACACACAAGTACACAACCAAATAAAATTTATTTACTAAAAAAAATCAGTCGTATGAAAAAAACACTTACATGCCTCCTCTGTAGCCTGCTTTTAACGGCCGGACTGGCCGACGCACAGGCGCAACCAAAAAAGAACGAAGCGGAAGTGACGTTCGCAGTCAATATGCACTGCGACCACTGCAAAAAGAAAATCGAAAATGCGCTGCCCCACGAAAAGGGCGTAGTGGATATGAAGGTTTCGCTGGAAAAGAAAGAAGTCTGGCTCAAGTTCCGCACGGACAAAACAACGAAAGAAGCGCTGCAAAAAGCCATCGAAAAAACAGGCTATACGGCGTCGGAAAAAACCGACGACCCAACCGCCAAATCCGCCGCCACAAAAAAACCGTAGCCGGAAATGCCACCCTTCGGAGTGGAACGTGGAAAATAATCCGAAATTGTTGTCCACCTTTGGCGCAAAGTGGAACAACTTTAGCGCAAAATGGTTCGCCTTTGGCGAAAAGGCGTTCGCCTTTGGCGCAAAATGGTTCGCCTTTGGCGAAAAATGGTTTGCCTTTGGCGAAAAGGCGTTTGCCTTTGGCGTAAAGACGAACAACTTTGCGCCAAAGTTGTTCGTCTTTTTGGCGAAAAAAGGCGGCCTGCGAACCGTACAGCACGAAGATACTATATTTATTATCCATTAAAAATGAAAGAGTAGGACGTTTCACGAACGTGTGCTCCAACGCCCCGACGCGGTTCATTTCCATACCGAATAAATACTGAACAATGGGCCTTCGGCGTGGAACGTGGAACCTTGAAGGCGGCCATTCCGTTCGTGCAGGACGTTTTTACGCGGCTTGCACGTCGCACGTCGCACGTCGCACGTCGAATATCGAATATCGAGTATCGAGTATCGAGTATCGAATATCCCATTTTTCAGTAAAAACAGTATCTTTGCAGAACGATTAAAATAAATGGAGATGAAAAAATACAGACTTCTTTCTTTGGCGGCCGTCCTGCTGGCGTGCGGCGCACCCGACAGCGGCTTTTACCGCTATACGGTCAAAACGATCGACGGCGACGATTTCGCCCTGTCGCAATTAAAAGGGAAAAAAACGCTGGTCGTGAACGTCGCGTCGCAATGCGGGCTGACGCCGCAGTACGAACAGCTACAGGCGTTGTACGATACGTATAAAGACCGGCAGTTTACGATTATTGCCTTTCCGGCAAATAATTTCGGCGGGCAGGAGCCGGGCACGGATGCGGAGATCAAGGCCTTTTGCACCGCCCGCTATGGCGTTACGTTTCCGGTGATGGCGAAAATATCGGTAGCGGGCGACGATATGGCGCCGCTCTACCGCTGGCTTACGTCGAAAGCGGCCAACGGGCAGGACGACGCCGAGGTCGAATGGAATTTCCATAAATTTCTGATCGACGAGCACGGCCGGTGGGTCAAATCGATTGCGCCGCGCGTCGCCCCGAACGAGGAAGAAATCATCGCATGGATCGAAGGCCGTCCGTCCCGGTAGCCGCCGGCGCGACCGACCGGCGCGACCGACCGCGTGCGAATATAAAACGAGAACAGGATGCCTAAAAGTAAACACCCCCGCAAACACAAGAAGCGCCCGTCGCGCCCGGCGCCTCCGGGGATGCCGTTCTTCCGGCGGCATTCGCAGACCTACCTCCGGCACATGGAAACCGTAGGCCGCAAGCTCCTCCGGTTAGCCGGCGCCGACGGCTCGTTCCTCGACCGCCTGACTAAAACCCAACTGCATACGATCCTCAATACGCCGTGCGAAAAGCCGCACGTGGTGATCAAGAAAGGTTCGCGGGTGCCGCGCGCCTACCTGCGCTATATCCACTCGACGCTCTTTTCGCAGTTTGAAACGACCTGCGTGAAGAACAACGAAGAAATCGGGCTTTCGCTGGCCGACATGGCAAGCTATGGCATCGCGTTTATCGAGGGGCTGCGGCTCTATCTCGCGCGGACGAACATCGTGCGCGGCGAAGAGCAGGCCGTCAAGGAGGCCATCAGGACGGTCGAGCAGTCGCAACTGCTTGAAAAGGGCTTAACCGAACAGATCATCCGGGCGATCCTCTACCAGCTGATGTCGATCTCGCAGGTGCAGTTTCGACTGTACGGCTTCCGGGGGCAGTTTGAATACGGCCAGTCCGACGCCGTCTACATGTCGATCATCCTGACGTCGGTCGTCCCCGAGTCGGCGATGTTCCAGCACTTCGGCAAATGGCGCAAGGCCTACCGCGTTTGCATGGGACCGATGCAGTCGGAGGAAATATACCGGGCGGCGATCAGATACAGCGCCATCTTTCCGACCTGCGCCCCGCACGACGACCGGACGCTTTCGATCTATATCCAGTCGCACGCCGTATGCCGGATGAAGGAACGGCTGCGCATCCTCACGCCCGTCAACCGGATGATGCTCCTCTACACCTCGCTGCTCCTCTCGCCGCGCATCGTACGGGGACCCGACGAGCAGCCGCTCTTCGTCGCCTCCATCTTCTCGGGCGACGTCTATGGCTATTTTCCGTTCATCATTCAGCACGACAAACTGTTTATCCTTTCCTTCCTGCCGGTTACCAGCTTCCAGACCCCCGAAGGAAAACGCCTACAGGAAATCCTGCATCTCTCCACCAAAGACATTACCTATCTGGGAATGGATTCGCTACAGTTCCTTTACGACGTTGATCTGGAACAAATCCCCGTGCTGAAAAACGCCCTGATCCGTTCGGGCATTTATCGGATCAAAGAACAGAACCATACGCCGCCGCCGCCGTCGCCGCCGGAAGTCGTCAGCAAACAGACCCTCTTTGTGAAAAAATTCTTTGAAACGATCCCGCCGCCGGACGACCCCGCCGCAAGCCCGCCGGCTCTGTAAGACCCCGTTTCCCCGCTCGCGTATCCGCACGGAACGCTTTTCACTCCCCTAATGGTGGTAAACGCCCGGTATAAAATCCCCATCATTGGGGATTGCCGCATAGGTAAATAAAGCGCTACCTTTGAGGCCTGAAACAGGAATACGATGAACCGACCAACTAACAGCCCTCCGTGGCGCTTCTTTTTACTATCGCTTCTTGGCGCCTGCCTGTCGTGGCAGGCCGCGGCACAGGCCGCCGCCGAAGCGCCGGCACAGCCCGGCAGCATGGCCGCCAGCCCCGACGCGGATACGAAACCCCGCCGGCTGCAAATCGGCGGCTACGGCGAGGCCGTGATGCAGCGCCTGTTCTACAGCGACAGCCCGTCGCGCTATTCCTACCCCGACCGCTACGCCAACGCCGCCCACGGGCGGTTCGATCTGCCCCATGTCGTCGTATATATGGGCTACGACTTCGGGCGCGGCTGGAAGCTGGGCAGCGAAATCGAATTTGAACACGGCGGCGCCGGCGCGACCTACGAAATCGAACGAACCGAAGCCGAAGAATACGAAACCGAAATAGAAAAAGGCGGCGAAGTGGCCATCGAACAATGCTGGATTGAAAAATCGTTTGCCCCGTACGCCAACCTGCGCATGGGGCATATTATCGTGCCGGTCGGACGGACTAACCAGTACCACATGCCGGTCGAATTTTTCTCCGTGCTGCGTCCCGAAGAGGAATCGGCTATTTTGCCCTGCACGTGGCACGAA
>JAIRMW010000098.1 GCA_031258415.1 Prevotellaceae bacterium | reverse complement strand
TCCCAAAACTCCAGCGAGGCGGTTCCCTGCAAGAGTTTGCGCACGCGGTCGGGTTCTTTCACACCCGGCAGCTCCACCAAAATGCGCCCGCTGCTGCCCAGCCGCTGGATATTCGGCTGCGTCACCCCGAACCGGTCGATACGGTTGCGCAACACGTTAAAGGAATTGGCGATGGCGCTCTCGGCGTTTTCCCTGATGATATTCAACACCTCGGCGTTGGTGGTTTCGGGCTTGATGCGGTCGCGCAGCTCATACGTGCCGAAAATGACCGACAGGCGTTGGCCGGGCGCCACGCTTTCCCACGCTTCGCCGAATAGCGTTACGAAGTCGGCGCGACTCGAGGCCTGGTTTTTCCGCGCCAGCGTCACCGCTTCGTTAAACTGCGGCGAGGCGCTATAGTTCGCCATCGACCGCACGATGTCAATCACCGACACTTCCAGCGTCACGTTCATCCCGCCTTTCAGGTCGAGCCCCAGGTTCAATTCTTTCTCTTTACAGTCTTTATAAGTAAATCCGAAGAATACTTTTTCGGCGGCGATGGAGTCGAGGTAGCGCTTTTCGCTTGCGCGATACAGGGAATCTAAGCGGAATGTTCTATTCAGCGGGTCGTCGGCCGAGAAATCGGGATTTTGCGCAGCCGCTGCCACCGTGGCCTCGGCATAGTCCTTAGCCTTGCTTTCCTGATTGCGCGTAACCCACGTAAATGCCAGTTGATACACACAGGCCACACCTATGACAATGGCAACCAAACGTATAATTCCTTTACTTTGCATAAATTTTAAAGTTTAGACGTAATTATTCCAATAATTTGGAACGCAAAGATAAGTTTTTTTTTGATATTTAAAAAAATGATATGCGGTTAATTTCAGCGATTATCCTGAAACCCTCGGGGCGTGTTCTTGTCTGTAAGGTGGACGGTGCTGCACATTTTGGAAAATTGAATAATTTGCGTATATTTTAGGAAAACAGTACAGGCGATGGTAACAATGAGCATAACATTTGATAATCAGACAATTTTACCGGCCATTGAAAAGTTAATAACAAATTTAAAGGGGGTTAACAACGAATTATTAGCCCTAAGCATAAAAACCATCGGTTGCAGGGAAGATATGCAGACTGCCGGGAATGTCATATAAAACTCGACTGGTTATTGATATACCGGATAAACGAACAGGCAAATACGCTGGAATTGGTTGCTACCGGCACACACCGTGACTTATTTTAAAATCCCGAGGAATAGAATATTTTTCGTACATTTGTCGTTGGAAACGAAATTGTTTGCACTATGCGCATACGATGTTTACTATTATCGATGATGAGTGCTTTTCACTTGTTGGCATCTGTTCAGGAGGATTTTCCGGCCGGTCGATTGCCCGAACGCTTTATGTCGTACCGGATAACCGACAGGCTGAACTACAGCGGAGAAGACTTGTATGACTACATCAATGGTGGCGCGGAATTGTACTTGTCGTACGGCCTGACGCGCATGACCGGCTGCAAATACAACGGCGATGGCATTCCCCAACTGACCGTCGAAATCTACGAAATGACCACGCCGAAAAATGCCTTTGGCGTTTACACGCAAAGCCGCGACAGGGAAGAACGGGTTTACGGACAGGGGTCGCAGTCCTTTCACGATTTTATCCTGTTTTGGAAAGGCTGCTACTTTGTAACGGTTTATGCGCAGTCGGTGACGCCCGAAAGCGAAGCCGCGATAAAACATCTGGCGGAAGTGATTGACAAAGCCATTCCAGCCACCGGCCAACGCCCGCCGGTTGTGGCTTTATTGCCGGAAGAAGGCTTGGCCGAAGGCGGATTTCTGTATTTTCATCATTACATCTGGCTGAACGCCTACTTCTTCATCGCCAACCACAACCTTATCGACTTGGACGACCAAACGGATGCGGTACTCGCCAAATACGGCGACGCCAACGCCCGCAATTATCTGCTAATCGTCGAATACCCCGACGGGGAAAAGGCTGCGAGCGCCTATCAAAAGTTGAAAGAAAACTACGCGCCCGAGCTGACGGCAGCACAGCCGTTCATCCGGCTGGAAGACAAAACGTGGTTTACGACATGGACGAAAGGAAACAGGCTGGGCGCTATTTTTAACGGAAACTCGCGGGAAGAAACGGAAAAATTGTATATATTAACCATTAACCATATGTAAGCTATGGAAAAGTTTATTACCCGTCGCGATTTATTGAAGCGTACAGCGCTCATGGCTGTGGGAAGCACCGTATTCTTGAGCCGTCCGCTGTCGGCATGGGCGTGGGCCGACGCCGCCAAAAGTAAGGTGGTTTTGATACGTAACCGGCAGTTGTTCGGCGGCGGCGACCAGCCCGACCCGGCTATAGCGGCACAAATGCTGGACGAAGCCGTAACCACCCTCACCGGCAAAAAGGATGCGCGCGAAGCGTGGGCTTCCATCGTCAAACCAACCGACATCGTGGGCGTCAAGACCAACGTATGGAACAAGTTTCCCACGCCGGAAATAATGAACACCCTGTTGAAAGAGCGGGTGCTTCAGGCCGGCGTCAGTGACGAAAACCTGAGCGTCAATGACCGGGGCGTCAAAAACGACCCCATTTTCCAAAAGTCAACGGCCCTGATTAATGTCCGTCCCATGCGGACGCACGCTTGGTCGGGCGTAGGCAGTTGCATCAAGAACTACATCATGTTTTCCCCGCAGCCGTCCTCCTATCACGACGACTCGTGCGCCAGCCTGGCGACGCTATACGACCTACCGATAGTAAAAGGCAAGACCCGCCTGCACATTTTGGTTCTGTTCAAGCCGCTGTTCCACCACCGGACAGCGCAGGACGCTTCGGAAGAATACATGTGGACGTACAGCGGGTTAATTGCCGGATTCGACCCGGTGGCCGTCGATTCGGTTGGCCTACGTATCATACAAGGTAAGCGCAATGCCTTTTTTCAGGAAGACCGTCCGCTGAATCCCCCGGCCAAGCATATTGAATTGGCAGAAACCCGCTACCATCTGGGCGTAGCCGACCCATCCAAAATCGAACTGGTAAAGTTGGGATGGGACGAGGAAACGTTTGTGTAGCCGCACGGCGAATTAATTAGCCGCTTAATTCCCGCTACGTCGTTTTCCGGTAGGCGGCCACGGCCATGCTCATGGCGGCCAGGCCGTAGAGGAGCAGCGCATAGAACTCGCGCCGGATGTCGGCGAAGCCGGAGCCTTTCAGGATAATCATCCTGACGATTTTTACGCCGTACGACAGGGGATTGAA
>JAIRMW010000057.1 GCA_031258415.1 Prevotellaceae bacterium | reverse complement strand
AGCGGACGACCGATTCGCTCAAGCGGACGACCGATCCGCTCAAGCGGATGAGCGATCCGCTCAAGCGGATGAGCGATCCGCTCAAGCGGACGACCGATCCGCTCAAGCGGACGACCGATCCGCTCAAGCGGATGAGCGATTCGCTCGAGCGGATGAGCCGGCGGTACGGTACGGCAGCACGGCGCAACGAGCAAGTATTTCATTTTTTAATTCATTTAATTCATTTCATTCATTTATTTCATTTAATTACTAACTTTTTTAAATATACAACATCATGGATACAAGACAACGCTCAATTCCCGAAAAAGACGTAGATTTTAACGTGGCACAGAATGTTATCGCGACGACGGCGTCGACGAAGCGTAACGAATGGAACCTCGATGGGACGTGGCTTGATAATGAGCTGCTCCCCAAAAAGGCGGCGTGGGAAACGGCGTGGGGCAATTATGAAAACCCGATGACGCGGACGAAGGAGATTACGTTTATCAAGCAGAAGAGACGAGAGGAGTATGAGGCGCCGCTGCGCAAGTTGGTGAAAATCCTCCAGAGCAGCCTCTACGTGGCGGACAGCGATCTGGAAGCGATGGGTATTGCTATTCAGTCGTCGGAACGGCATCCGGCGCCGGTGCCGACGACGGTTCCGAAGTCGCGGGTGGTGCTGCCGTCGCCGGCGGTGGTCGAAATTCATTTTAGCGATTCGGAGAGCGAACACCGGGCGAAGCCTGTCGGCGTGCACGGGGTGGAAGCGGCTTGGGCGCTCCTCGAGGAGCCTACGAACGACTGGCGGCTGCTGACGCATTCGACGTTCGATACGCATACGCCGCTGCGCCTGACGTTCGAGGGGCCGGATCGCGGTCGTACGCTTTATTTTGCGCTGCGTTGGGAAAATACGCGGGGCGAAAAGGGGCCGTGGAGTGCTATCGAGTATACGTCGATCCCATAGTTGCGCGGATCGTGCAGACCGGTTATTCCGCCCGCCGGATGTGGCGCGTCGTTTCGGGCGCGTGTGTGGCATTGATCGCTGTTCGGTTGTTCGTAACGGGTTGTGCGGGGGGTACAGGGAAATTCTATTTTTTTAATACATTCTTAGTTCGATGAAAAAATCAATGATTAGTACTGTGGCGCTCGACGGGCTGCTTTTAGGGGTCGTGTCGGCGGTGTTTCTTCTTGTCGGCCGCCCGTCGGGTATGCTGGCGGTGTTGGTGTGGCTGCTACAGACGGGCGTTACGGTGGGGCTTTTCTGGTACCTGCTTAAGCGGCAGTCGCTGCACGCCGACCGTTTTACGTATGGCTCGGCGGTGGGGTACGGGACGCTGACGGGGCTGTTTTCGGGGTTTGTTTGCGGCGTGCTTTTTGTGCTGTACATTACGCTTCTCAGTCCCGGGGTGGTCGATGCGTTGCTGGATCAGATGGTCGGTCTTTACGAGCAGCTGGGGATGGCGGATACGGCTGAGGCTGTCGTGGAGTTCCGCCCGTTCCTGCCGTATGTCTTTTTTATATCCTACTTGTTTTATTTTACGTTCATCGGGCTGCTTTATTCTCTTGTGATGGGGAATTTTGTGAAGCAAACGCGCCCGCCGTTTAGCGCCGAGTAGTGTCCGGGACGATGGATATTTCGATCGTTATACCGCTGTTCAACGAGGAGGAGTCGCTGGGCGAGTTGGCGTCGTGGATTTCGCGGGTGATGCGGCGGGAGCCGTATTCGTTTGAAATTATTTTTGTGGACGACGGGAGCCGCGACGGTTCGTGGCAGGCGATCGAGTCGCTGGCGGCGGCCTATCCGTATGTTCGCGGGATCCGGTTCCGGCGCAATTATGGGAAGTCGGCGGCGCTGTACTGCGGTTTTGCGGAATCGCGAGGCTCGGTGGTGATTACGATGGACGCCGATCTTCAGGATAGCCCGGACGAAATCCCCGGCCTCTACCGGCGGCTGGTCGACGAGCAGTTGGACGTGCTTTCGGGTTGGAAAAAGAAACGCTACGACCCGCTGTCGAAAACGCTCCCCAGTAAATTGTTTAATGCTACCGCCCGCGCTTTTACGGGTATCCGCCTGCACGATTTTAACTGCGGGCTGAAGGCGTATAGACGGAATGTGGTGAAGAGTATCGAGGTTTATGGCGAGATGCACCGCTATATTCCCGTGCTGGCCAAGCAAGCGGGCTTTCAGCGTATCGGCGAGCAGGTGGTGGCGCATCAGGCGCGAAAATACGGCGTTACGAAATTTGGCGTTTCGCGCTTTATCAACGGGTTCTTAGACTTGCTGAGCGTGGTGGTTATCGGGAAATTCGGGAAGCAGCCGATGCACTTTTTCGGCGTCGCGGGGACGATCATGTTTTTAGCGGGCGGCGTCATCGCGTGCTGGCTGATTATCGACAAGTTAGTGGCTCAAAGTCATGGCGGCGAGTTCCGCTCCGTTACCGATCAGCCGCTGTTCTATCTGGCGCTGGTGGCGTTGATCGTGGGCGTCCAGCTGTTTCTGTCGGGGTTTGTGGCCGAGCTTGTGGCGCGTACCGGCGGCGACCGTAATCACTACCTTATAGATGCGCAGCTTTGACCCCGCCGCCCTGTCGGCCGCCATGCAGCAGGCCGGCGTCCGTCTTATCCTCGCCTCGGGCTCGCCGCGTCGGCGGCAATTGATGGCCGGGCTGGATCTTCCGTTTCACATAGAACAGGCCGGCGAGGTCGAGGAAATCCTTCCGCCCGGGATGCTCCCCGACGAGGCTCCGGCGTATTTGGCACGCCTGAAATCGTTGGCTTTTCGCCCGCCTGCCGCGGGCGAAATAGTGATTACCGCCGATACGGTGGTGATCTGCGAGGGGCAGTTGCTCGGTAAGCCCGCCGACAGGGCCGCCGCCCGGCGTATGCTGCAACTGCTGTCGGGCCGCCGCCACGAAGTGCTCACCGGCGTATACCTCCGGTCGGCCATCGCACACCGGTCGTTCACCGCACAGACGACCGTCGTCTTCCGTCGCCTTTCGCCGTCGGAGATCGCCTTCTACCTCGATCGCTACCAGCCGTATGATAAAGCCGGCGCGTATGGCGCACAGGAATGGCTCGGCTTTGTCGGGATCGAACGGATCGAAGGGTCTTATTTTAACGTTATGGGATTGCCGCTGCAACCGCTGTACGCCTGTCTGAGCGACTGGCTCTCGCAGCCCGCCCGGTCAAGCCTGCCGGACAGATGACCGATCCGCTGTTCACCGGTTTTCAATCGTACGGCACGCCCGCCGCCGGACAGCCGTTTTCGTATGACGACAACTGGCTGATTAAGGGCGATAATCTCTTCGTTCTGCAAGCCATCGAAAAGGTATACGGACGCGCCTGCAAGCTGATTTACATCGACCCGCCCTATAATACGGGCAACGATAAGTTTAACTACAACGACCAGTTTACACATGCCGCGTGGCTCGACTTTATGCGCCGCCGCCTGACCGTCGCCAGACATTTTCTAACCGACGACGGCAGCCTCTGGATCAATATAGACGACCGCGAAAGCCATTACCTCAAAATCCTGTGCGACGAAATTTTCGGTCGAGAGAACTTTGTCATCAACTTTATCTGGCAAAAGAAATACTCGCCGGCCAACGACGCTAAATGGTTTAGCGACGTCCATGACCATATTCTGGTGTTTGCCAAAAATAAATCGCTGTTCCGCCCCCACCTGCTGCCCCGCTCCGAGACGATGAACCGGCGCTACGCCAACCCCGATAACGATCCGCGCGGCGTATGGAAACCGGGCGGTTTTTCCGTCAAAACCTACTCGAGCGACTACGATTACCCGATTGAAACGCCGTCGGGAAAAATAGTCTACCCGCCGTCGGGCAGCTGCTGGCAAACGTCGAAAGTCAATTTTCTGAAAAAATGTGCCGACAATCGCATCTGGTTCGGCCCGCGAGGCGACAGCAAACCGCAGTTGAAACAGTTCCTGAGCGAAGTCAGGCAGGGCATTGTATGTAAAAGTATCTGGACGTATGACGAGGTGGGACACAATCAAATTTCGCGGAACGAAATAATAAAACTCTTCGGGCGGTATGTGTTTGCTACCCCCAAACCCGAACGGCTGCTCAAGCGTATCATCGAATTGGCTACCGACGAACACGACCGGGTGCTCGATTTCTTTCTTGGCAGCGGGACCACCGCCGCGGTGGCGCACAAACTCAACCGCCGGTATATCGGCATCGAGCAAATGGACTATATCGAAGAGGTCGCCGCCCAACGCTTGCAGAAAGTGATCGACGGCGAACAGGGCGGCGTTTCGCCCGAAACAGGCTGGCAGGGCGGCGGCGGCTTTGTCTATATGGAACTGCCCCCCGGCGATGACCTTCGGGAAACGCCCCGTGCGGACGCCTGCCCCCGCGACCGCCTGCTGTCACAGGCTTTTTATTCCCTCGCGCCATGACCGCCGCCGACGTTCTGACCTTGCCTGTTTCCCCGGAGATAGTCGCCAAGACTTCGGCAAATGTCATACGGAAGTACCTGTTTACAAATCCGTCGCTGATGTATGGCCGCACGCCCGTCGGACTGCTCGATAACCTGTATATGGGCGATCTGGCTAAAAACGCCCTGCTGTCGCAATTGCGAAGCCAGTGTATCCAACCGATCATAGACTACGACGAGGTGCGCGACGACCAGTTCCACTGGCCCGACCCCGGATGGGATTTTAAAGCCGGACGCCAAGGTCTGAAAATAGAAGTGAAATCGTCGATCCCGCCTCATGGCGAAAACCGCGAGAGCCTCGTCCGGCAACGGGATATAAAAATTACCGCCAGCCTCGACAACGGCCAGTCGTGGATACAGCCTGCCGACATCGAAAGCGACATCCATGTGCAAATTTATTTCTATGCCAAACCCTACCAAAGGGGCTATGAGACCTTTGAAACCCTCCAAAAAATATTGCTCGACGATCCGTCGCAACTCCACCAGATCATTCACTCGCAAAAATACGACAGGCCTCTGTTCTTCGGATGGAATACAAAAACAAAACTTGTCGAATACAGCCAGACGCTTAATCCCCCGACATGGACTTTCGAGCGCACCTCGCGTATCTATTGGCGCTGCCCCCTGAGCGCCGCCCGCACGCTGGCCGAATTAGTCGCGCTGATCGATGCGAGTTAAGATTTGCCGCGCCGTCGCTTGAGGACAGGGAATAAAATATCCGTTGTGCTTCAAGCGCCCTGCGGCAGCCGCCAAAATGCCTGCGAACGCTGTTTTTAATTGCACGCGCTTGGAAAATCGGGGTTTTTCCTGTAATTTTGTCCCTCAAATTAAACGCCGCAAATGGGAATAACAACAAACATATTACCCGGAGATTGCAAAGAGGTTTTAAAAGCATTTTCCGACAATTCGATTGATTTGATTTTCACCTCGCCGCCTTATGCCGATCAGCGAAAAAATACGTATGGAGGCATTAGCGCGGATAAATATGTTCAATGGTTTCTACCCATCTCCGGAGAACTTTTGAGGGTGTTGAAGCCAACAGGTACTTTTATATTGAACATTAAGGAAAAAGTCGTTGATGGCGAGCGCAGCACTTATGTAATGGAACTCATTATCGAAATGCGGAAACAGGGATGGCTTTGGACGGAAGAATTTATTTGGTCGAAGAAAAATTGTTATCCGGGAAAATGGCCCAACCGGTTTCGTGATGCATGGGAAAGACTCCTTCAATTCAACAAACAAAAAGCGTTTGCCATGTATCAGGAAGCCGTGATGGTTCCAATGGGAAATTGGGCAAAGGAACGCTTAAAAAAGTTGAGTGAAACAGATAAAATCAGAGATAACTCCAAAGTAGGAAGCGGTTTTGGAAAAAACATATCCAATTGGCTTGACCGTGAAAAAGCCTACCCAACTAATGTGCTGCATTTGGCGACCGAATGTAGCAATAAAAATCACAGCGCTGCATTCCCGGAAGGGTTGCCCGAATGGTTTATCCGGCTTTTTACCAAAGAAGGCGACACCGTACTGGACCCATTCATGGGGTCCGGAACAACTAATCTGGTCGCTCAGCGTATGAACCGCCATTCGATCGGGATAGAAATCTTGCCCGAATACTGCGAAATGGTAAAAAAACAACTTGAACCCATACCACTTACATTGTTTGAAAATACAGATTATGGCACCCTTGAAAATCGAGAACATTACGCAGTACGTTGAAGAGAATATCGGCGTTTTTCACCAAAAAAGAATAGACGCCCTGAACAGACTAAAACTTAAAACAGTGCTTAAAAAGAAAAACCCCTATCTTTTTAAAGCCAAATACGTGCTTACGGCAGAGCAGATTATAAAAGGACTTTCAGATGCATTTATTTCCTCCAACGAAGAAACAATATTTGGCGACTGGCTCGAAGGCTTAGCCATTTTTATTAACTATAAAACCTATGGTGGCTGGAAATCGGGAATAACTGGCATTGACCTTGAGTTTGATAAAGATAATACCCGTTACATCGTTTCTATAAAATCAGGTCCAAATTGGGGAAACAGCGGACAAGTTGCAAAAATGAAAAGTGATTTTATCACCGCAATTCGGACATTACGTACAAGTAATTCGGGAATTATTATAACAGCCGTTAACGGCTGTTGCTACGGAGTAGACAGGCATCCAGATAAAGGAACCTATTTTAAATATTGCGGACAGAAATTTTGGCAATTCATATCCGGAGAAGCAACTCTATTCACAGATATTATTGAGCCGCTTGGACATAAGGCGAAAGAAAAAAATGACGCCTTCATAGAATCATACGCGAAAATGGTTAATAAATTCACCAAAGAATTCACCAACGATTTTTGTGATGATTCAGGGCTGATTGATTGGACAAAACTCGTGGAATTTAATTCCGGTACACCCTAATATCCTGTTTCGTGCTTAATTTTAATAAATAATTGCAGTCATTGAAAAAATAATGGCCAACAAGCGGAATGTGCCTGACGTTTTGCACCTGTCAAGTCCACATACTTTTTTCGGATCATTGACTGGGGGGCATTGATGCCCCCCGACTTAAAAAACAATAAGCCCCCGTTGTGCTTCAAGCGCCCTGCGGCAGTCGCCAAAATGCCTGCGAACGCTGTTTTTAATTGCACGCGCTTGGAAAATCGGGGTTTTTCCTGTAATTTTGTCCCTCAAATTAAATTGAAAGGGATATGAAAATACTTCGAATTATTTGCCGTGTACTGATTGGGGTGCTGTTTATTTTTTCGGGCTATGTAAAGGCCATTGACCCGGTTGGTTCTCAGATTATTTTTTCGGAATACTTTTCGGCGTTTCGGCTG
Organism: Prevotellaceae bacterium; assembly: GCA_031258415.1. GTDB lineage: Bacteria > Bacteroidota > Bacteroidia > Bacteroidales > UBA932 > JAIRKX01. Next base: position 6,079 of record JAIRMW010000057.1, on the reverse strand, counting down.
GATTTCTTTATTCCGTGGGCGCCGTTTCTGGTGGCTTATCTCGCTTCTACCGCAGAATTGCTGATCGGCTGTTGCGCCCTCATGGGGATTCGGATGAAAGAAACGGCATGGGCGGCTATGGCCTTCATGATCTTTTTTACGATACTCACCTTTATTTTGGCGCTAACCAATCTGGTAACCGATTGCGGATGCTTCGGCAATGCGATTAAAATGACCAACTGGCAAACATTTTTCAAAAATCTGATTATTCTGCCGTTTGTGATTGTGCTCTTTTTGCAGCGCAAGCGCTACCGCTCGTTTGCTTCGTGCCGTGCGGAATGGATTACGGTCGGCATACTGGCGGCCTTGCCTGTCCTGTTGTCTGTCTACTGCTATCGTCATTTGCCGCTGATTGATTTTATGGCCTACAAGGTGGGTGTGAATATTTCGGACGACATGTCCTATCCCGAAAATGCGGCGCAGGATGAATGGGAGGTGGTTTACCGCTATGAGAAAGAGGGCAAAGTCCGGTCGTTTTCCAAAGAGACGATGCCGTGGCAGGATAGTAGCTGGGTATTCGTCAGTACGCAATCAATACTCAAAAAGAAAGGCTACGAACCGCCAATACACGACTTTACCATTACGCCGCCGGACGGAGGCGACTACGTAACCGACTCTATCCTCAATCTGCCGGGATATACGTTTCTTTTGATTATGCCGCATGTCGAACAGGCCTCGACCGCGCAGGCAGATAGAATTAACGCGCTGGCCGACTATTGCCTGATGCGCGACGACCGGCACTTCCTCGCACTGTCAGGATCGGACTATTCGCAGAACGAACGGTTTGCTGTGAAAACAGGGGCTATGTATCCCTTTTTCACAACCGACGAAAAACCTCTGCTCTCCATGGTGCGTTCAAACCCGGGGCTGCTGATCCTGCACGAAGCGACGGTACTTGCCAAATATAGCCGGTTCGATATTCCTACCCCTGCACAGGTCGAAGCAAAAATAACCGGACAAAATCCCGATAAAATTATCGCCGGCTACATTACCCGCGAACAATTGACCACCGACCTGCTTGCATTGTTATTCGCTGTGGCGATGATCCTTTGGGGCGTCGTTTTCCGTCAACTTGCCAAAAGAGCAGGCAACACAGCGCTGTCGGCGGAGCCTGTAGACGACCCGGCGAAGATTGACGAGATATAACAAACGCCCAAAATGCTGCTTGTAGTACGATGGACGTCTATTCCCATTATCCGTTAAAACAGTGCAATACCTTTGGTTTTGACGTTCATGCAAGGCTATTTGCGGCGGTAAATACCACGGACGACCTGCGTGTTTTACTTTCCGACAACCGTTATCGCGCCATGCCCTTACTGGTTTTGGGCGGCGGCAGCAATATCGTGTTTTGCGACGATTTCGAGGGGCTTGTCATCCATCCGCAAATGACCGGCATTGAAAAACAGGCGGAAGATGCGGAGTTTGTCTACCTGCGTGCGGGAGCCGGAGTGGTGTGGGACGATTTTGTGGCCTGCGCCGTGCGGCATAATTGGGGCGGCGTAGAAAACTTATCGCTCATTCCCGGTCATGCGGGCGCATCGCCGGTACAGAATATCGGCGCCTATGGCGTGGAAGCGAAAGACACTATTCATCAGGTCGAATGTATGATGATCGACACGGGCGAACGGCGGGTGTTTTCCAACGCCGAATGTGCGTTTGGGTATCGCGATAGCATTTTTAAACGCGAATGGAAAAACAAAACGGTCGTTACGCATGTCGTTTTCCGGTTATGGAAAAAGCCGGTTTTGCAGACCCGTTATGGTACGATCGCCGGCGAGCTGAAGAACTATTCGGAGCGTTCGATACAGACGGTGCGGCAGGCGATTATTGCGATTCGGCGGAAGAAGCTACCCGATCCGGCGGAAACAGGCAATGCCGGCAGTTTTTTTAAAAACCCGGTCGTGCGTAGGGAAACGGCAGAACGCATAGCCGCTACCGACCCGCAACTCGTCGTCTATCCGGTCGACGATACGTTCGTAAAACTGCCGGCTGGCCGCTTAATAGAGTTGGCCGGATGGAAAGGCCGGCGGATGGGGAATGTCGGCGTACATGCGCAGCAAGCCTTAGTACTGGTTCATTATGGAGGCGGTACGGGAAATGATATTGTAGCATTGGCGGCGGCTATTCAACAATCCGTATACGATAAATTCGGCGTGCGTCTGGAACGGGAAGTGAATATCATTGCCCGAAAAGATGATATTTAATGTTTATTTAATATTAATATGACAGCGCCATTTATAACTAACAGCAAATATATTGTACCTTTGTGCGCAAATAAAAAGAATAAAAACACAAACAAAAAAATTCAATCAATGAAAAAGATTTTTACTATGGCCGCTTTTGCTTTTGCATTAGCATCATGCGGTACGAAAGAAGTCGGGATTACCGTAGATAAATTCTATGAAAATCCTGTGGTTGGCTCCGAAGTGGTGATTTCGGGTCAAGCCGGTATATGTTGTTCGGGAGCGTTGCTGTTAGCGGGATGCGAAAAGAACGTGATTACGATTGTGCCTGCCGAAGGCGTTGCGGTTCCCGAAAATTTGAAAGGCGCTAAACTGGAAGTCAAGGGCGTTGTTAGCGCAACGACCATCGACGATCAGTTTGTAGCGGATTTAGTTGCACAGGCCGAAGCGGCTCAAGACTCTACGGAAAAAGCTAAGCTGGAAGCCAAAGCAGAAAAAGTCAAAGCTGCCATCGAAGCAAACGGAGGGCCTCTGTATAAATACTCGATTGCCGCTACCGAAATCGTCGTAAAAGACGCCTGCTGCAAGAAAGGAGAAGGTAAAGCCTGCTGTAAAAAAGACAGCACGGCCGCATGTAAAGAAAAAAGCGAAGTTAAAGAAGAAAAAAAGTGTGACGAACCCACTGAGAAAGTAGCAGAATAACACGTCTTGTCGTTAAAAAAGAGAGCCGGATGCATGTCCGGCTTTTTTATTGCCCGCCTTCCCCGCCCAAAAACTTTTTCATTGCCCGCGCTTGGAAAACCAAGGTTTTTCATGTAATTTTGCTCTCCAACTATGCAGGATCTCACACAAGGAAAAGAAATATCGGTTATTTTCAAGTTTGCCATGCCCATGTTGATTGGCAATATTTTTCAACAACTCTACAACATGGTCGACAGCATCGTCGTCGGGCAGTATCTCGGAGCGGAAGCGCTGGCGGCGGTAGGCGCCTCGTTCCCCATTATTTTTTCCATCAGCGCCATGGTGATAGGCATCACCATTGGCGGGTCGGTAGTCGTATCGCAGTATTTTGGCGCAAAACAATACGACAGCGTACGCCGGTCGTCCGACACGATGTCGATTACATTATTTATCTCGGGACTGATAGTCGGCATTGCCGGCTGGTACTTCAGCGACGCGGTGTTCGTGCTTATCGGCCTGCCGGAGCAGATCATCCCGGCGGCGTCCGACTATTTTTCCACCTTGATGCTTACCACGAGCGTCTCCATGTTCTGCTACCATGGCGTAGCCTCGGTATTGCGCGGCGTCGGCAACTCGAAAACGCCGCTTTATTTTCTGATCCTCTCGGCGGTGCTCAACGCCGGACTGGACTACCTCTTTGTCGCCGAATTTGGGTGGGGCGTCAAGGGCGCGGCGTGGGCTACGGCTATTGCGACCCTGCTGTCGTGGTGGGCGACGCTGCTCTACCTCCACCGCATACGCAGTCTGGTGCGCCTCTCGTTGCGTAATCTGACATTCGACAAAACGATCTTTCGCGAAGCCCTACGCATCGGGTTGCCCTCGGGCGTACAGCAGACATTTGTCGGATTGGGCGGGCTGGCGCTGATGGTTATTGTCAACCGGTTTAGCGTCGAAACCATTGCCGCTTACACGGCGGCCGGGCGGGCTGATATGTTTGTGGCCATGCCGGCCATGAATTTTGCGGCGGCGCTATCGGGTTTTGTCGGGCAAAACATCGGGGCCGGGCGCTACGACCGCATCAGGCGGGGGTTGCGCTCTACGCTCATCATGTCGAACGCGGTTTGCGTAGGCGCCAGTCTGCTGATGGTCTTTTTCGGAGAGCAGATCATGCGGCTTTTTGTCGACGCCTCGGTCGAAAACAGCGCCGAAGTCGTCCGCATCGGAAAAGAATACCTCATTATTATCTGCTCGTTTTACTTCCTCTTTTGCACCATGTTTACCCTCAACGGCGTCATGCGGGGGGCGGGCGCTACGCTGATCCCGATGTTTATTACGCTGTTTGGCCTCTGGTTCGTCCGCGTGCCGGTAGCTTGGCTGCTCTCCGAAACGGCGCTGGGCGCGGCGGGCGTCTGGTGGTCTATTGTAGCGGGATGGGCGGTCGGGCTCGCCGGCGCTTATATGTACTACCGATCGGGAAAATGGATGAAAAAAGACGTCATCCACCGCCGGCACGTTCCCGAGCAGGACGTCGAAAACCCGAATATCTCACAGGATTTTACCGCACGGATTTAGCGCGCCGCGTCGGCGACGTCCGCCGGCGATTTACAGAATGTGCTCCTGCAGCCAGTTTTTCAACAACTCCTTCCATACGGCATGATAGGCGAAATGAGCGTGCATGCCCCATCCATGCCCCCCGCTGGGGAAAATATACATGGCAGCCGGCACGTGATGCGCCTTCAGCGCCTCGTAAAACGCCGCGCTGTTAAGCGGATCGACCGTCGTATCGTCATCGCTGAGCAGCAGCAGGGTAGGGGGCGTAGCGGGCGTTACCCGCGTCTCGTTGCTATAGTACTCCTGCCGCTCGCGCGAAGGCGACTCGCCGATCAGTTGCCGGCGCGAACCGGCGTGCGTGAGGCTGTCCATCGTAATAACCGGATAGAAAAGCACAGCGAACGCAGGACGGGAAAGGCTGTCGCTAAAATGCGTAGCCGCCGTCGAAGCTAAATGCCCGCCGGCCGAAAAGCCGGCAATACCGATTTTAGCCGGCGCAATATTCCACGCCCGGCTATGCTCCCTCGCCACCCGCAGCGCTTGCTGTGCGTCGCTCAGCGGAACGTCGTGGCGGCCATTGGGCATCCGATATTTCAGGACGATCGCGGCTATGCCCTGCTCGCTCAGCCACCGGGCAAACTCGTGTCCCTCGTGCGCCATCGCCAGTCGCGAATATCCCCCGCCGGGGCAAATGACCACCGCCGCCGTCGGCGTCCCGGCGCCGGCAGGAAGATAGACATACAGCGCCGGTTGCGACACCTGCGATACCCGTCCGTTGGAAATCGCCTGCTCCGGCTCGGTAATCCCGTTATCGTTAGGCGCTCCGGCAGGCCAAAGCGGGAGTTCTGCGAACTGCGAAAAGGCCGGCGCTGCCGCCGCCATAAAACCGAATAGAAATAGAAAACGAAAAATCATAGTCAATAATGCTACTAAATAAATAAATAAATAATACGGAAACCCCGTCAGCGCGTAAAGGTACGTTTTTTTTACTAATGAACAATGAATAACAAATAATGAACAAGGGCCTGCGGACGTACACATTGCCCGCAGGCCATTCATTCCCTGACGGGAAATGCGCGGTGCCTCCGCCGCAACATGCGCCGTACTCGAAAAAGCCCTGCCACAGGGCGCCAAAATCTTCAACAACCCTGCCGGAAATTTTAGCAAGGTTGCCGAAACTCGCGGCAAGGTTGCCGGAACTTGCGGCAAGGTTGCCACAAGTTGCGGCAAGGTTGCCGGAACATGCGGCAAGGTTGCCGGAACTTGTGGCAAGGTTGCCTGAACTTGCGGCAAGGTTGCCGGAACTCGCGGCAAGGTTGCCGGAACGCACGGCAAGGTTGCCGGAACTTGCGGCAAGGTTGCCGGAACTCGCGGCAAGGTTGCCGCAACATGCGGCAAGGTTGCCGGAACTCGCGGCAAGGTTGCCGGAACGCACGGCGTACTCGAAAAAGCCCTGTCGCAGGGCGCCAAGAAGTTTTTGATGATTAACCGGCGTATGCCCGAAGACGATCGCGACGATTGCAACGACCGCGGGATGCCGGGCAGCACGACCGCCCGTCGTCCGTTATCGGAGCGCCGGGCAGCAGACGTCCTTGTAGAACGTCCGGTTGAACTGGTAGGCAAAA
>JAIRMW010000084.1 GCA_031258415.1 Prevotellaceae bacterium | reverse complement strand
ATCTCGCGCGAGATTTTTTTAAAATCGCGCGAGATGTCGGCGTCTTTTTCCCATTTTTGCGCTTCGCGGCACGCCGGCGTCGCCGAAAAGGAGGCGCTACACACGGAGGGTTGCGCCCGGATCTTGAAGCGTTATGCGTTACGGGTGAGGCGGTATGCCGCTGTGTTGCGCGACGTCGTTCTGCGTACTGAAAGGATGACTCAGCGAGTGACCGCAGAGCGCCGCGGTCGCTCGCCGGCGGGGGTGGAGGCGTTTCGTGGCCGTCGGACGGGCCGGTCTACAGGCCGCTGAAGCTTACTTCGTCGAAGAGCAGCGAGGGGACTCGCCACGAAGCCCATTCGCGGGGGTCGTTGCCGATTTCGACGAGCGACGCCCACAGGGCCAGGATATTGCCGGTGATGTTCATTTCCGATATGGGTTTTACCGGGCGTCCGTTTTCGATGAGGAATCCTTCGACGCCGAACGAGAAGTCGCCGGTGGTGCTGTTGCAGTTGCCGCCGTTGAATCCGGTAACGAGAATGCCTTTTTGCAGGGAGGCGACGAGCCCGTCGAGGTCTTTGTCGCCCCGGTTGAAGTCGAGGATGGAGACGCCGCTGATGGTGGGGGTTGTTTGCATTCTGTTGGCGTTGTAGGTGTCGATGAAGAAGGTTTTGAGGACTCCGTTTTCAATGATGGGGCGGGGTTTTGTGGCCACGCCTTCGTAGTCGAACCATCGGCTTCCGGCGGCTTTTGGGAGGTGGGGTTCGTCGCGCACGGTCAGTTTGGCGCTGGCGATGGGCTGCTCCAGTTTGTCGAGCAGGAAGGAGTTTTTTTGCGCGAGTGCGTCGCCGTTCATGGCGTTGATCAGGGGCGAGAGCAGGCGCTGGCTGTTGATGTTATCGACGATCATGGGGTAGTTCCCCGATTTGATTTTGGCCTGTCCGAGTTTCCGCAGGGCGCGCTCGAGGGCTTTTTTTCCGATTCCTGCTTTTTGCAGTTGTTCCCAGAACAGGGCGCTGTGATACCACCATGATTCGGGGCGGGCGTTGCCTTCGCCTTTGAGGGACACGTCGACGCTGAGGGAGAATGAGGTTTGGGCTTTTTCGCCTTCGAACCCCTGGCTGTCGGTTGTGTAGCGGAATTGCTGGCTGTCGCCGTAAGCGCCGACGACGGAAATAATATGGGGGTCGGACTGGTAGATTTCGTCGACCGCCGCTTTGGCCGTTTGCAGTTTGGCGTCGGGCGAGAGCGAGGCGTACTGGGTGTCGCAGGCGTCGTCGGGGGCGTCGAGGCCTTTGTAGTAGCGGTGGGGGTCGGGCAGCGCTCGGTGGGGGTCTTCGGCTAAGTATCGCGTGGCGGCGATGGCGTTTCGGATGAATTTTTTCAGTTCGTTCGGCTCCATCCGGTTGGTGGAGCAGGAGCCGTAGCGTCCGTCGACGAATAGGGTAACGGATAGTTGGTTTTGCGACGATTGCTGGAGTTGTTCCAGTTGGGTATCGCGAAATTCAAACGAGCTTTCCGTCCCGGAATAAATGGCTATCCGGCAGGCTGAGCAGCCGTTTTTCAGGGCGTAGTTTTTCATTTGCTGCGCCAGTTTTTTCTGTTCGTTTGTTATCATAATGCTATGGATATTGGATGATTGACAGTAATAGTACAGGTCGGCGTTCTATTCTCCGCCCACGGTGAGTTTCTTGACCAGCACGGAGGGCAGTCCTTGCGTAACCGGCATGCTTTGGCCGTTTTTGCCGCAGGTCCAGGTGCCGTTGTCGATTTGCAGGTTGTTTCCCACGAGGGTTATGTCGGCCAGCGCGCGCGGCCCGTTGCCGATAATATTGATGTCCTTGATGGGGCGTGTGAGTTTTCCGTTTTCAATGAGGTATCCCGATTTGACGAAAAATGTGAAATCGCCGGCGCCGATTTGCACCTGCCCGTTGGTGAAGTTTTCGGCATAGACGCCGTTTGTGACGCTTGCAATGATTTCTTCTTCGGAGCGATTGCCGTTTTCCATATAGGTACACCGCATACGGGGCATGGGGGCGAAGCGGAACGATTCGCGCCGTCCGTTGCCGGTAGAGGCGAGCCCGTAGTGCCGTGCGCTGATGCGGTCGTGGAGGTAGCTGGTCAGGATTCCGTTGCGTACGATGTAGGTCTTCTGGCTCGCGACGCCTTCGTCGTCGAAGTTGATGGCGCCCCGGTTGCCGGCCACCGTACCGTCGTCGACCACGTTGATATGTTCGTCGCAGACTTTTTTCCCCAGCAGGTCGGAGAAGATGGAAATATTTTTTCGGTTGAAGTCGGCTTCAAAGGCATGTCCGATGGCTTCATGCAGCAGGATGCCCGATCCGCCGGCCGCCATCACCACCGGCAGCTCGCCGCCTTTGGGCCTGACGGCTGTAAACATCCGCGCCGCTCCTTCGACGGCCTCGCGGGCAATGCTGTCGATCACCTCGTCGGTCAGAAATTCTACGCCCTTGCGATACGCGCGCCCGGCATAGTAGTTTTCCGTCTTGCCGTGGTCTTCCATGATGCAGTAGGCGTTCAGCGTTACCATCGGCTTGTAGTCGCAGCACAGCGTGCCTTCGGAGTTATACAGGAGGATATACGAGGTGCTGTCGGTCTGCGCCGCCTGCACTTTAATGACGCGGTTGTCTAATTCGAGGCAGCGGTCGTTGAGTTGCTGTATGTAGGGCGCCTTGTCCTGCACCGACGCCTCTTCCCACGAACGGACAAGCGGGTAGTAGTTGGTAAACGTCTGTTCGCTCACGTTGGCGGCGGCCGTCGTCGCATGGCTGTCGGCGATGCGCGAGGCGGTGCGGGCGGCTTTCAGCAGGTCGTCCAGCGTGGTGCTTTCGACATAGGCGTAGCCCGTCTGGTCGCCTTTGACTACTCGCACGCCCACGCCAAAGTCAATATTGGAATACACCCGGTTAACCGCTCCGTCTTGCAACGAGAGATAGTTATAAAAAGTATGCTCAAAGAACAGGTCGGCATAGTCGCTGCCTTTTTCGAGCGCCACGGCGATCACCTTTTTCAGATCGTTCTCCGACACGCCGAAATGCGCCAGCATAGCTGCCGTTCCTTCTTTGGTACCCGGTGCGCATCCCTGTAAAAAGTCAGGCAACAAGGCCGCTCCGGCTAATACCATACCGCTTGTTTTGATAAATTCCCGTCGTTTCATGTTATTTCTATTTAAATGTGTACTGTTGTATTTATTATTCGCTTTCGCTTATAGCGATTCAAGGCTACAAAGATAGTATTTCTTTTTAACGTTTTTACTTTTTTTATCTGTTTGTTGCCCGGCTACCGTGCTTATGCGTAAACAGCCATCTTATAGTGGCGATTACGCGGCGGCGTCCGGTCGCCTCTTCGACTGATAAATGAAAAGATTTTTGTATTTTTGTGCCGTTTTTTAATCATCACTGCATAATGAAACCACAAACATCCGTAAGTAAAAACAGTAAAAGAACGTCGCAACAGGCTCGCAGACACGCGAACAAACCGGTAAGACCGGCTTCTTTGAAAGCGCAGTCATCCGCTGAAAGAAACGGTAAACAGCCCCCGCAGCCGTCGCTTAAACCGGCAAGGCAGGAACTTTTTACGCCCGTGCATTCCCCGAAATGGATGTACGTGGCGATCCTTGCCTTTTGCTTTGCATTATACGGCAATACGATGTCGAACCAGTTTGCGCTGGACGATACTATGGTGCTTACGCAAAACGAGTTTGTCAAGCAGGGCGTCAGCGGGATACCGAAGATTTTCCAGTACGATACGTTCATCGGGCGTTATGGCGAACAGGTAACCAATCTGCCCGGCGGCCGTTACCGCCCGTTGTCGGTGGCGTTGCTGGCGGTAGAATACGAATGTTTTGTAAATGCCGAAGTGAAACAAATTATTCGCGACAGGCTCGACGAGCGAATTATGCAGTATAGCGTGCCGCGCGAGTACCTTGTGCCGGACATGATGGCACGCATTGTAGACTCCACGCAGGCAGACGTCGTCATCGTGGCCAAGCCGACGCCTAAACAGAATGAAGACGACGCGCCGCTGTACATGAAAACCATGTTGCCCTACGCCAGTCATTTTGTCAATATGCTGTTGTATGCCTTGACGGCCTGCTTCCTGTTTGCGCTGCTGTGGCGACTGTTTCCGGCGCGCGATATGGCCGGGTGGAAATACCTCCTGAATGTGCCGGTGATTGCTACGCTCTTCTATATAGCCCATCCGGTACACGTCGAGGCCGTGGCCAATATCAAAGGCCGCGATGAGATTATGACGTTTCTCGGCGCGTTGATGGCCTTGTATTACGCCATTCGCTGGCTCGACTCGCGCAAGATAAAATTTCTGCTGCTCAGTTTTGTCTGTTTTCTTGGCGGCACCTTTTCCAAAGAAAACGCCATTACGTTTTGGGCCATCATTCCATTGACCATTTATTTCTTTACGCCGTATAAACTGAAAGAGAATTTGATTGCCTGCCTGCCGGCCTTTGCCGCCGGGTTTGTCTTCCTGCTGGTACGCGGGACGGTCATCACGTGGAGCCCGATGCCCGAGACAGAGCTGATGAACAACCCGTTTCTTGGGTTGCGCCCCTTCGAGCAATGGGGAAGCATCGTCTATGTATTGGGGCGCTACTTGTGGCTGCTGATTTTCCCGTATCCGCTGACGACCGACTATTACCCCTATCATATTCCGAAAGTAACGGCTTCGGGCCTCGACCCCAATCCGGCCATTAACGCCATCAGCATAGGCAATGTGGCTGTGTGGGGGTCATTGCTGGTATATGTGGCCTTGCTGGTATTCATCCTGTGGGGCATGGCGCCCCGGCGGCGGAATGTATATGCCTATGCCGCTATCTGGTATATCGTGCCGTTGAGCATTGTGTCCAACGTATTTGTGATGATTGGCACCTCAATGAACGAACGCTTTGTATCTATTTCATGCGTGGGTTTCTGCATTGCGATAGCCTGTTTGCTGGTCAACAACCTGCCGAAGTATATCAAGAATATCGTCGCCTACCGCTCTTGCGTAACAGGCTTTCTGTCGGTGGTGCTTTTGTTTTATTCGATCCAGAGTATTTCCCGCAACAAAATCTGGTTCGACGACTTTACCCTCTCTACCACCGACGCGCAACTCTCGCCTCGCAGCGCAAAAGCGAATTACGATGCGGCGCGGGTATACAATATCAAGTTCCAGACCGCAGAAACCGACAGCGCCCGCGAAGCCATCACACGGCAAATCTATTACTATTCCCAACGAGCGATAAAGATACATCCCGTCTATGAAAATGCGTTGCTGCTTTATTCGTGGGCCAACGGCACCCTTGGCGGCATGTATCCCGACAGCATAGCCAAATACCCGGTCGATGAATCGATAAATGCCTTATTTCAACTGCTGAGGCGCAACCCGCAAACGCCTTTTGCCTTCGACCCGCTGGTTGCGCTTCTGCAACGCATCCCCGATCCCGCCCGGCGCATCTCAATATGGGAAACCGCCCTGCGGATTGCCCCCGAGCGCTACGAACCGCATTACTGGCTGGGCTCCATCTATGGAAAAGAACTGAGCCGCGACCCGCGTACCGGTGTGTTGATCGCGGAACAAATGCTGAAAGCTATTCCATACTTTGAAGAAGCCGTCAGGCTCAAGCCCGATTTAACGAACGGACTTATTGACTTGGGCGCCATGTATGGCAACACGGGCAATCCGGTAAAAGCCGTCGAAACCTTTCGGCGGGCTGTGGAAATAAGCCCTTCGGACACGCTCGCATGGGCTAATTTATGGCGGACGTACAGCATTTTGGACGATAAAAATAAAGCGGCGGAGGCCTACCAGCGCTACCAAGCCTTGCGATCCGGCGGGCAATAAGAAGCGGGCATTGCGGTCAATTCAAGCCGCGAACAGGCGTCCCTGCCACGTATCCCGTTCTTCGAGCCGTCTTTCCAGCAGGCGCAGGATTTCTACATTGCGCAGCAATCCCCAGACGGTATGAGAAACAAAACGCGGGGGCGTTTCGCCGATAAAACGTTCGATGATGATAGCCGGCGACAGGCGCTCCAGAAAATCAATAAAAAAATCAAGGTACTCGGGCAGGGTAAACGTAACGAAACGTTCGGGATAGCGAGCAAATTCCTGCTCCATCACCGTCCCTTTGATAAGCTGCAACTGGTGGAATTTGGCTGAACTCAACGGAAGGCGGGAAATCACGGCTGCCGACGCAAGCATCTCGTCGCGCGTTTCGCCGGGGAGCCCGAAAATAAAATGCGCAGCGGTCGACAAACCGCGTGCGGCTGTTTGAGCAATAGCGTCCTGCGCCTGCGCAAACGTATGTCCCCGGTTGACGTGTTGCAGGGTACGGTCGTAGCACGACTCCACGCCATATTCAATTTGTACGAATACGCCCCGGGCTGCCAGCGCGGTAAAATAATCCAGTATTTCGGCGTCCACGCAGTCGGGGCGCGTGCCTACAACAAGGCCGATGATTTTCGGATGCGCTAAGGCTTGCCGGTAGATTTCCTCCAGCGCGGCGAGCGGCGCATAGGTATTGGAATAGGCCTGAAAATAGGCGATAAACTTTTCGGCGCGGCGGTACCGCACGGCATGAAACGCAATACCTTCGTCGATTTGTTGCGCGATCGGCTTCTCGGGATGGCAATACGAGGGATTGAACGCCTCGTTCAGACAAAACGTGCAACCACCCGTACCGGCCCGCCCGTCGCGGTTGGGACAGGTGAAGCCGGCATTAATCGTTACTTTCTGCACCCGCTCGCCAAATCGCTGTTTATACCATCCGGCAGCCGAATTATAGCGGCGACCCATCAACGGACGGTCAGTATCGTACCAAGCTGATAGACGGACAATCGTGTTTGCAGCAGGTTCGTTTGCCCGTCGTTGAGGCGTGCCTGCACGGTTTCGGGAATCCGGTAAACAAGGAACGGCGTCTTGCTGTTGCCCGTACTGGGGGCGACAGCAGGCGTGGAGGCGCTTTTTCTATCGACCGTCAATTCGAGCGTAACAGGCCGCCCGGCCACATTGTCGGCCGAAAGCAGCCCTTCCGTATCGGAAAGACGGAAGGCCACGTACAACTGCTTTTGCTGCGTCGCTACGGGCGTTACAAAAAAAACAGCCGATTGGACGTCGGTCGTCGTTTGGCCTAAAAACAGCCGGAGGTATTCCTCCTCGAGCCGGCGGATTTCGTTTAAGGCCGCCTGTAGGCCGTCGTGGCTTAACGCGCCTTCCGACTCGCCGGTAATAAGCGCTATCCGTTTTTCCCGCAAATTGAAAATAACGTTAGCGGCTTCTTCGGCGCGGCGTTCGGGATTTTTCTCTATCAGTTGGCTTTGCTGCACCGGGGTTTTCTCGAACCCGCCGGTCGCTCGGGTCGGTTTATACAGGGTTACCTGCTCTTTACTTATATTGGGAGCGATCCCGCGATCGTCGAACGTGCCGCGCGGGGCACGGCCATAGTGGAATGCCTGAGGCCCGGCCGCCGCCGGATCCGGCGAAACAAGCAGCCCGTTGCGGGAAAGCTGAAGAAAACGCGCATCCGTCTTTTTATCCTTAACCTCTAAGTAATACAATTGCGAAACGTCGGCTTCGACAAGCGCCTGCAACGTGATACTTTTGATACGGAACGTTTCCGTATCCTCCTGCTCGGCGTCGATCCCCAGATATTTTGAGGCAAAGCGGGCATAAGGGCCGGCGGTAAACCGGACATGTTCGGCTTCTACCGCTATTTCGACAGTCGTCGAAGGCAGCGCGTAGACGGTGGCGCCCGGAGGAATAACGCCGCCTTGCGACGGCTGCGCCAAAAGCGGGACGACCGCGGCGCTTAAAACAATAAAGAGTGTCTGTTTCATAATCGAACTGATTTCTTTCAATATACAATGACAGTTAAAATTTTTCTTACAAAGGTACAAGTTTCTCTGCAATTATGGATTTTTTTTTACCTTTGTTTCCTTAAATTATAAACTTAATTATCGCACTATGTTTAAAAATCATCCGAAGGGACTACTTGTACTCGCGCTGACCAATATGGGAGAGCGCTTCGGCTACTACACCATGTTAGCCATCCTGACATTATACATGCAGGCTAAATTTGGCTTATCCTCATCGGCGGCCAGTTTGATTTACGGAACCTTTTTAGGGCTGGTCTACTTCCTCCCGCTCCTGGGCGGCTTGATAGCCGACAAAGTATTAGGCTATGGAAAAACAATCCTGCTCGGCATTGCCGTACTTTTCATTGGCTACCTCCTGCTCGCGCTACCGTCGGAAGCCAACGCCACAGGGCAGATTATAATGTTCGGCGCCCTGTTCCTTATCTCGCTGGGCACCGGATTTTTCAAAGGAAACCTCCAAGCGCTCGTAGGCAACCTCTATGAAGCCGGAAAATATAAAGGACAACGCGACGTCGCCTTCTCCATCTTCTACATGTTTATCAACGTCGGAGCCTTCTTTGCCCCAAGCGTGGCCAACACCATTAACAACGCCTTTCTGGCCAACGAACAGTTTACCTACGACGCCAGCATTGCAAAAAACTACGTCGCGCTGAACGACCGCGTCGTCGACAAAACAACGTTTATCGTACAGGCGCTGGAAGGAAAGAAATTTGACACCGAAAAAGAACAAACCGACGCAATAAAAAAAGCGAAAAAAAAAGCCGGCGTCATCTTTAAAGACGACGAAAAGCAAATCCTCTTCAAACTGAAAGCAGCCAGCCTCACCCAGCTGACCCTCGCCGGAAAATGGACCGACCCGGCGACGCAAATCACCAAACAGGAATATGCCCTGCTCGACAGTCGCCGACCTAGCGATACGGCCGCCATTCGAGCCATCACCGAAAAAATCAACGCCATCGACGTTACCGACCCCCAACTCTACGGCGACCCGCAAAACCCGGCGCTGTTTGCCACAAACTTCGGAAAACACTACGTCGACAACGCCCTGAGCAAATCCTACAACCTCGCCTTTGGCGTCGCCTGCATAAGCCTCCTGTTCTCCGTCCTCATATTCCTCCTCTTCCGGCCTACATGGAAAGCCGTCGACAAAACCCATAAACAACAACTCAAAGAAGCCAACCCGAAAGAAGAAATACAAATCCTCTCCAAAGAACAGGTCAGAGAACGCATCATCGCCCTGCTGCTCGTATTCTTCGTCGTCATCTTCTTCTGGATGTCGTTCCACCAGAACGGCCTCTGCATGACATTTTTTGCCCGCGACTACACCGAAAGCCAGATAACCCCCATACACAACATGGCCTTCTCGCTCGTCGGACTGCTACCCCTGATAGCCGTACTCTACGGAATCTACATCGCCACGATGGGACTCTTCGGAAGCAAACGCAACCCCCTGGCAGGAGCCGCCATCGCTCTGGCAGGACTGGCAGGACTGGCCGCTTACTACCTCCTCGACGTAGCCGCCATCGCCGAACATATCACCATCACGCCACAAATATTCCAACAATTCAACCCCCTGTTTATCGTCATCCTCACCCCCGTCTCCGTCGCCTTCTTCACCTTCCTCGCCAAACGCAAAAAAGAACCCTCGGCCCCCCGTAAAATCGGCTTCGGGATGCTCATCGCCGCCGTCGGCTTCCTCGTACTCCTGATCGCCTCCATCGGACTGCCCAACCCCTCCGAAATCGACGCCGTCTCCAACATCCTCGTATCGCCAAACTGGCTGATAGGAACCTACCTGATACTCACCTTGGCCGAACTCTTCCTCAGCCCGATGGGACTCTCGTTTGTTGCCAAAGTAGCCCCCCCGCAACACAAAGGCATGATGCAGGGAGGATGGCTCGCCGCCACCGCGATCGGCAACCTGCTGGTTGGCGTCATGGGATCGTTCTGGGAAAAACTGCCCCTCTACGCCTTCTGGCTCGTCCTGATTATCTGCTGCGTACTCTCGGCGCTCTTTATCTTCTCCATCATCAAACGACTGGAAAAAGCCACCGAATAAACGACAAACCTTGAATGATGAATAATACATCATACGGCATACAGCATGTGTTACACATTATATAATATACATCGTACATCAGGAATAAGCCGGTATAAATAACGCCATCGACCGTCCCGCCGCCCCATCCGGCCGACGACAATAAACCTCGCCGGAAATGACTGCGTAATCCGTTTTCTGCAAAAACATCCTTTTTACGTATTACCAAATCATTCCCGGCGGGTTTTTTATCCGCTGCCGGACCAAACAGGACGTCCACTCGTTAGGCCGCTGGCGCGTAAACGGAACATTGCCCCATATCGCTGCTTTTATCAAAGCATTCGACGTCCGGCCGGGCGATAAAATGTATTTGGACGAACAGGAACAGGCCGCGATTTGGTAGAGAGCAGAGGAGGTAAAGGAGTTAGAGTAGTTAAAGGAGTTAGAGTAGTTAATGTAGGGGGCGAGGCCGTACGCCGCAGGCCATTGTTCATTGTTCATTCTTCATTGAAATCAGGGTTGTTTTTTCCCGTTCTTTTTGCCGCCGCAAAAAGAACCAAAAAAGGCTTGGCGATTTTAACGCGCTCCGCCTGCGGCCATGAACAGTTGAACGTTGCCCGTCAGGGCAACCATAGCAATAGAAAACGATATCCCCCATTCTCAACCGTTGTCCGTAGGACATGAATCCCCTGACGGGGAATGCGCTCCGCGGGCGACGCTCGCGCTATTGATATGGATGGCCTCCGGCCAACGTTCCATTGCGCATCATGGCAAGCGCAGCCCCCGCAGGCCATTAACCATTAACCATTAACCATTAACCTTTTAAAAGACGCGCGGGGGGGGTCTCCGCCGGCGCGTCCTGTTCGGTTGCATAATCCGGTAATAAAACGAAAGGGCGTCGTGCGCATACGTTAGGGTACGACCGCAACCTGAATATCGTTCCACGGGCCTTTTTCGC
>JAIRMW010000024.1 GCA_031258415.1 Prevotellaceae bacterium | reverse complement strand
ATAGTGATTTTTAGTATTCCCACAAACTATTTTCAAAAAACGTGTTTTTTTTAATGGGGAAAATAAACAATGAACCATTGCCGTCGGCGGCGCGCAATGGAACGTTGGCCGGAGGCCATTCATATCAATAGCATGGGTCGCCCGCGCAGCCCATTCCCCGTCAGGGGATTCATGTCCTACGGACAACGGGAGGGAATGGGGGGGCGTGTCGTTTTCTATGGCGGTGGATGGCCTACGGCCAACGGTTCGCCAACGGCTCTCTGTGGTACTCTGTGTACCTCTGTGCGCTCTGTGTACCTTTTTTCTTGCACAGAGGACACGGAGGAACACAGAGGGGCACAGAGGAATGGCTGCCGCGGAGCGCATTTCCCGTCAGGGGATTCATGGCCTACGGCCAATGGTTCGCCAACGGCTCTCTGTGCCTCTCTGTGTACCTCTGTGCGCTCTGTGTTCCCTTTTTCTTGCACAGAGGACACGGAGGTACACAGAGGGGCACAGAGGAATGGCTGCCGCGGAGCGCATTCCCCGATAGGGGGCGCATTTCCCGTATGGGGGGTTTAGTTAATTATTTTAATAGTACCTTTGCGGTATGAAATTTTCCAAACAGTCTGTCTTTTTTATCTTGTTGCTACTGGCGGCAGGGGCGTGCCATAACCGGATTCCGCCACAGACGATGGCCGGCCTGCTGGCGGATTTTCATCTGTACGGCGAGCTGCCGGGCGAACTGGCGCGTCCGCTGAAAGATTCGGCGTCGTTGAGTCTGTCGCTGTTTGAAAAGTACGACGTGTCGCAGGAGCAGTTTCGGGCGACGTTGCAGTATTACGCGGCGCATCCGAAAAAAATGAAAGCCCTGTACGAGCAGATCGATTCGCTGATGAAGGAGCGGGTGGCGCTCTACCAGCAGGCGGTGGAAGAAAACGAAATCGCCCGCAACCGGTGGCTGGGTCGCGAATGCTGGGATATTGATACCGTACAGCGTCCTGAAAGTATCCTGTTCCATATTCCGATCGATACGGTGGGCAACTTTACGATGAAGGTTTGCGCGACGCTGTATGCCGACGATTCGACCCGGCAACCTTCCATGACCGGCTATTTTCTTACGAAAATAGCGCAGGGCGTGCGCGATACGATCAACCGCAAAACCATTCTGTTTACGCCGTCGGGCCACGCGCAGACCTATACACTGTCGTTCTCGACCACCGACGCCCGCGTGAATGCATTTGAGGGCTACTGGCTACAAGTGAAAGACGATACCGCGGCGCGGCGGCAACACCTGCGGATAGAGAAAATCCGGCTGCTGCACGACAACGATTCTACGCTGTATATTTCCTCCGACGTCCGCTATCCGAAAATCCTTAAGGGCGGCAAGCCTTCGCCGACGCAGGAGACGCCGGCGGTCGTGCGGCGGCGACGGCAAACGACGCCCCTGCGAATACAGCGGGATACGATCCGCCACGCGCCGCTGCACGGGACGGACGCCAAAGACGAACGCCTTACGACGCCCCTCAAGCAGGACCTGATTCCATCGACAACGCCATAACGTCATGCGCCGTATTGCCGCTCACTATGTCTTTCCCGGTATTGGAAATCCTATTCCAATGGGGGTGATTACGCTCAACGACGAGCAGGTGATCACCGATATAGGCGCGCTGACGGACGAGACCGAGAGCACCGAGTTCTACAATGGCGTCCTGACGGCCGGGTTTGTCAACGCGCACTGCCATCTGGAACTGTCGCACCTGCGCCACCGCCTGAGGCCATCCGGCGGACTGGCGGACTTTATCGGGCAAATGGGCGGCGTTCCGCGCCAGCCGCCGGCCGACGACCGGGCGCTCGCCGCCATGCGCTCGGCCGACGACGAGATGCAACGCGAGGGGATCATCGCGGTCGGCGATATTTGTAATACCGCCGCCAGCTTTTCGGTGAAGCGGGAAAGCCCTGTTTATTATCATTCGTTTATTGAGGCGGTGGGGTTGGACGAGTCGGCGGCGGCGGCGACCATGCAACGCCTGCGGCGGCAGTGTGCCGAGGCGCGCCGGTGGCGACTCCCGGCGAGCCTCACGCCCCATGCCGCCTACAGCCTGAGCGACGCGCTGCTCGACGCCGTCATGGAAGCCGCCAACCGTGCCGGCGTCCTTTCCGTGCACAATCAGGAAAGCGACGCCGAGAACGAACTGTTGGTCGCCGGCCGCGGCGCCTTGCACGCCTTGTTTGTGGCCGCCGGGTTCCCGTTGCCGCCCGTTACCGGAGAGCGCTCCATTCACCGGATCGTATCGCGCATCGGGCCGCGCACCCGCGCCCTGCTTGTCCACAACGTAGCCCTCAGCGAGGACGACTACGACCGCGCTGTCGCCTGCCTGCCCCGGTTGACGTGGGCGCTGTGCCCCAATTCCAACTGGTATATCGGGCAAGCCGTGCCGCCGGCCGATTTGCTGTATCGCAAAAATGCGCAGGTGGCCGTCGGCACCGACAGTCTGGCGTCGAACAGCCGCCTGTCGATATTGGAAGAGCTGAAAAGCATCAGCCGCCGGTTTCCGCACATTCCGTTACAGACCCTGTTGCAGTGGGCTACCGCCAATGGCGCGGCCGCCTTAGGGCGGGAGCATGAATGCGGCTGCCTGCGCCCCGGCTCCCGCCCCGGCGTCGTCTGGATCGAAAACGTCAACCTCCGCGACCTGCAACTGACGCCCGACAGCCGCGCCGTCCCCCTCGCGACGCAAACCCGGAGCCACCCGGCGACCGTTTTCTAATCCGTTATTTTCAAATACCATGTTGTTCTCCGATATTATTTTTGGCCCTCTGCACAGCCGCCGGTTAGGCGTCTCGTTAGGCGTAAATCTGCTGCCGATGTATGGAAAATGGTGTAATTTCGATTGCATTTACTGCGAATGCGGCTGGAATGCCGGTCAACGCGGCGACCGCCAATTGCCCACGCGGGAGCAGGTCGGCGAAGCCTTGCGGCAAACCCTACAGCGGCTGCAACAGGAAGCGCAACTGCCCGACGCCATCACTTTTTCGGGAAATGGCGAGCCGACGCTGCATCCGCAATTTTCGGAAATCATCGACGACGCCATCGCCTTGCGCAATGCCTATGCTCCGCAGGCGCAAGTATGCGTCCTGAGCAACGCGACGCTCATCGGCCGCGACGCGGTGTTCCGCACCCTGAAAAAGGTAGACAGGCCGATACTGAAAATCGATTCGGCCATAGAAGCGACGGCGCAGCTTATCAATCAGCCGCAGGGCGCCTATACGGTGGCCGGCGTCGTCGAGCAAATGCAGCGCTTCGACGGGCAGTTCTCCCTACAGACCCTGTTCCTGCGAGGCGCGTACCGGGGCGTCGCCTTAGATAACAGCACGCCGGACGAAGTGGCGCGCTGGCTACAGATCGTCGTACAAACCCGCCCTCGCGAAATCATGCTCTATACCCTCGATCGTCGTACGCCGGCCGAACGCCTGCAAAAGCTCTCCCAAGAAGAACTGCTCGCCATTGCCGCACAGGTGCAGGCGCATAATACATGGGGCGCCGCCGTACAAACCGCCGGCTGATCGCCCAACCGCCGGCCCCATCAACGAATGACTATATGGAAGATCATTTTAAACCACATCTGCGAATCCGGCACGGAAAACGGGAAATCTTTGACCCGGTGCGCCGAAAATTCGTAGCGCTCACCCCGGAGGAACTGGTGCGCCAGCAACTCCTGTTTTTTCTGGTAGCGGTCAAGAACTTTCCGCTGGCGCTGCTACAAACCGAAACCGCCCTGACCTGCAACGGCCGCTCCTGCCGCGCCGACCTCGTCGCCTACGATCGGCACGCCCGCCCCTTGCTGATAGTCGAATGCAAGGCGCCGGAGGTCAAGATCACGCAGGAGGTCTTTGAGCAGATAGCCCGCTATAATTTGGTATTGAAAGTCCCCTATCTGTTAGTAACCAATGGCCTTCAACATTTCTTCTGCCGGCTCGACGCCGAGCAAAACCGCTATCGCTTTGAGGAAGAAATGCCCGACTACCGGGATTTGACCGCCTGAGCCCGAGAGCGCGGGGACGGAAATAAACCCGGACACAGGGCGGCGTCATCACAGGCGTTCTACAGAGGGATCGCCTCTACGGAAAGGGGAGAGATTAAAACGAGTTAGTGTAATGTTATTTTTCCTTCGCGGAGTAGTCGCCAGTATTCGCGTTCTTCCTGCAACGACATTCCTTCGGTGGCGTTGGCCATCTTTTCTTTCACGGAGCGGAAAAAGGCGACCGTATCAAAGTTTTTTTCTTTTTTTGATTGCTGTTTCATGTCTTTAAAAATTCTAATGGGGAACGTATATCTAATAACGGGTATCCAAAGCGCATATTAATGGCGTTGAACATTCTTATTTTATCGTAATTTACGAGGTGTTTAAAATTCCAGCTGATGAGGCAGTCAATCCGGTTCGCCGAAGCCAACGCTATATGATAAGCGTCGTTCCGACTCGCCTTGCCTAATGCTTTTTCGGAGATATATAGCAACGCTAATGCTTTTACTTCATCCGTCATTTCTATATAATGATAACAGTCGGGAGGGATCAGCGCTTTTACAGCCTTCACTTGTGGTGGCGCATGGTACAATTCGGCTTCATTGATTTCCGAAAAGTACACCTCATATTCTTTGGCCGCGATGCGGGAAAACAATTGCCGTGTGGCAGTTTCAAATTCCACATCGAAATAGCCGCCTATTACAGAGGTATCAATATATATCCGTGTTTTCACTTTCCTTATTTTTCCACAAATATAGAGGAAAATTTTTACATTACTCACCGACGAATAAAAAAAGGCTGCCCAACCTCCGTGAGCAGCCTCTTTTCTTTGGTCTGACCGTGCGCTTGCTATGGCGCCGTCGTTTTGTTTACCGTCCAGCCTCTGGCCGCAGCGAGGCTCGTATCGCAGGCGCTCGTACCGGGGTTCCCGTAAATGTAAACCGTGCGATAGGCGCCCATGGGCAATATGCCGAACAGGTTATTCAACTCCAGATACGAAAACCGGTTATTTTGCAGTTTCAACTCGGATAACGCCGTACAGCCGCTCATGGCAAATGACGTCAGCCGGTTGTTGTGAAGCTGCAACGTGGTTAACGCCGTACAGCCGCTCACGGTAAATGACGTCAGTTGGTTGTTGTAAAGCAGCAACGTGCCTAACGACGTACACCCGCTCACGGTAACAGCCGTCGCTTGCTGGTCGGTAATGGAAAAATAGGATAATCTTACCGTTTTGACGGTAACCGTATGGGACGACGTGTCGTCGGTATAGGTATGATTATACGTCAAGATACCTGTATACGCCAAGGCGGTTCCGGCGGAGCCGTCGCCCCAGTCTATGTAAAGGAATCGGTCTGCATTATTTGTAAAAGACGCCGCGAACCGAACGGATGTTGAAGCGGAAGTAAACGTAACGACTTCGGTCGGCTCCACCGTCAGCGTACCCGACAGGGTCGAGGAACAGGCGCCGCCGGCGGTCAACGTATACGTATATGCGCCGGCAGTGGTGGGCGTGCCGCTGAAGGTGCGCTTGTTGTTGCTCGCACAGTTATTAGCGAGCCCTGTCGGCAACGAGCCGGTTACAGTCGGGCAGGCGGTTCCGGCGCTGGTAGCAGCGATAATCGGATCGATAGCCGCTCCGCGATCGACGGTCTGCCGGAGGGTCGTCGGCGACGACAGCAACGTGACGATATTCGTCGGCGTAACCGATACGGTACGGCTGATGCTGTCTACGCATCCGGCGCCCGTCCTAACCCGTACCCATACCGTTATGCTGCCGCTTTCGGGCATCGTAACCGAATAGGTGTTGCTCGTGCTGTAGGAGCACGACGTCGTGTTGAGCGTTTCGCAGTCGCCGGCGCCGTTTTCGTCGTTTCCGGAGAGGTAGGGATTGCGTACGCAAACCAAGCAGGACTGCGTAAAGCAGTACTCGGCGCCGCCGCCGGCGGTAAACGTGATCGTACGGCCCGCGCACGCCGTAGCCGCCGACGATTGGAGCGTTGGCGTCGGTTGAGGGAGTATCGTAACGACTACGCCCGACGCATAGGTCGCCGTACAGCCGGCGTCGCTGCGCGCCAGTACCGTGAAGGTCGTGGTCGTGTTCAGCGGAGGCGTCGCGATAGCCGTCGACGACGTCCACGACGCGCCGCCGTCGATACTGTATTCCGACGCGCCGGTAGCCGTTACTTCAAGCGTCGCGCTGGCGCCTAAGCAATTTTCTATTGCCGTAAACGCGGTGATCACCGGCGCAGGGCTGATCGTTACGGTGGTGGCCGCCGCCAGCGTCGCCGTGCAGCCCGAGCTGTTCTTCACCAGCACGTTGTAGGTCGTAGCCGTTACCGGCGACACCTTATATATATGGCTCGTTTGCCACGACGCGCCGTTGTCGAAACTGTACAGCGCCGCGTCGGTGGCGGAGGCTTCGAGGGTCAGCGTATCGCTTTCGCAAACGGGCGAAGGCGTGGCGGCGAGCGTGCCGACCGCAGGCCCCGTCGCGGGAAGTAGCCCCGGACAGCCCGTCGCGTCGGTGAGCGCCGTAATACAGCCGGCGTAGGTGCGGACGCCGTCGCCCAACGTATCGCCATTGACGACAAACGGCGGCGAGCCGTGCAGCACGTAAGCCCCGGCGCCGTCCGTCGCATTGGGCGGATAGTCGGTCGCGTAGGCGCACCAGTTGAACTTCGTCCCGTTGAGGTCGGCGGTCAGCGCCACGGTTACCGTCGAACTGAACGTCGACGCCCCCCGTTATATCCGTTAAGGTAGAACCCGCGATAGGGCGCAGCCACCGGCCACACCGTCGTCCCGTCGCTGACCGTCGCGGCGGTGATCGTCGCCGGCGCCCACGCGCCCGGGGCGTCGCCGGTATTGATAGGCTGGAAATCGGCGAACACCCATACCGTATCGCGGTGCCTGTTGCGGTCGGGAGCCGACTCCCAGTAGACCTCAAACTTCACCGTAGGCGGCGTCGCGGCGTAATCGGCCTCGATATGCCGGATTTCCACCACCCGCCCGCTCTGTCCGTGCAAGGGCATAAAAAACTCCCGCCGCCGATAATCAGCCACAGGAGCAGGAATTTGGCGCTGCACGCCCGACGCGCAATCGCCGTCATCGTACAAAAGAACATCGTTTCTTTTTTCATAATTTGTGTATTTAATTTAGTATGTATTTTTTCGCTTCTTATCCTCAAAGCCTTAAGGACTCTTAAGCCTTTAAGGCTTTAAGCCCTCCTACGGAATGATGGCGCTTTGGATTTCGCTCCACGGGCCTTTTTCGCCGCGCGTTCCGGCGAGCTCGCCGGAACGCGCGGCAGGCTTGTTATAGTATATATATATGTGTACGCAAGCGGCGCAGAAAAAGCCGCTGTCCGTATTTGCGTCGCTATGCTGCATCCCTTGCCCTGCAAGGCTTCCGGCGCATATAGCGCTGTAACTAACTGCGCATCAAAAAGTGGGGGGAGGGGGAATTAAATACCAAAGCGACCGTCGGACGGCTGGCGCTCGCCGCCGCCGGAAGGCTGGCGGGCAGCGTCGGCTGTCCGAAAGGAGTGAAGACGATCTTAGATAAATTTATCATGTCTGTTCAGTAATAATTCAGGGGAGCAAAGATCAAGGTATTTTTTGAATGCTGCAACTATTTTTTTAATTTTTGAAGCGGAGGCCGTTTTGAAACGGTCGGCGCGAGGGAAGGAAATCCGGCGGCGGCGGGTCTGCGTGTATCAATCCGCCTTCCGGACAATCAAAAGAAGGCGGATCGTTCGATACACGTAGACTATAGTCGGGGCGAAATGACTCGAACATTCGACCCCTTGCACCCCATGCAAGTGCGCTAGCCATCTGCGCCACGCCCCGATTCAGTACATACTTTTCGGCGACAAAGGTAATACAGTTTTATCGATTTTCAAAAAAAACGGGATAAAAATTCGTATCTTCGCGCCATGAATCGCATTATAGGCATTGATTACGGAAAAAAACGGGTGGGGCTGGCCGTAACCGACCCGCTACAACTGTTTGCTACCGCGCTCGATACCGTAGCCGCGCACGAGGCGATAGCCTATTTAATCCGCTATGCGCAACAGCAACCGGTGGAGCGATGGGTCGTGGGCTATCCGAAAAAATTGAATAATACGCCCGCGCAGGCCGCGCCCGACGTCGACGCTTTTCTGAAACACCTGCGAACGGCCTTCCCGGCGGTGCCGGTAACGCTCGCCGACGAACGTTTCACCTCCCGCATGGCCTTGCAAGCGATGATTGACGGCGGCCTCAAAAAAAAGGCGCGGCGTAACAAGGCAACCATCGATAAAATAAGCGCCGTGATTATCCTGCAAGGGTATTTAGACGCACGAAACAGAGCAACTAATTGAATGAAATAAAATGGTTCTTCCCGTATATGTATATGGCTCCGGGGTGCTGAAAAAAGAAGCGGCGCCCGTCGCACAAGATTATCCCGCATTATCGCAACTGATTGCCGATATGTGGGAAACGCTCTACAATGCCAACGGCGTCGGATTGGCCGCCCCGCAAGTGGGGCATACCATCCGGCTGATTGTGATCGACGCCTCCGTATTTAAAGACGACGATCCGCTCGCCAACGGATTTAAGCGGGTGCTGATAAACCCCGAACTCATCGACTTCAGCAAAGAAAAGTCGACGTTCAACGAAGGATGCCTGAGCATTCCGGGAATCCATGAAGACATCGTGCGCCCCAAACGTGTGCGCGTGCGCTACCTCGACGAGCGCTTCCAGCCGTGCGACGAGTGGCTCGACGGCATCCCCGCCCGCATCGCGCAGCATGAATACGACCATGTCGAAGGCATTCTTTTTACCGAACATTTAGCGCCCATCCGCCGGAAAATCATTGCGAGCAAACTGCAAACGATTGCCCGCGGAAAAAGCGGCGCCGACTATAAAACAAAAGTGCTATAAAAATTTCCTTACCTTTGCAACGATGGTTCACAGAATGAAAAATTTTATAGAAGAACTGCGCTGGCGCGGAATGCTGCACGATATGACGCCCGGCATAGACGACCTGCTGCGGCGCGAACAGGCGACGGCCTACGTCGGGATCGACCCGACCGCCGACTCGCTGCATATCGGACACCTCGTGAGCATTATGATGCTCATCCATTGGCAGGCCTGCGGGCATAAGCCACTGGTGGTACTCGGCGGCGCCACGGGAATGATTGGCGACCCCAGTATGAAATCGTCCGAACGAAACCTGCTCGACGAAGAAACCCTGCGGAAAAATCAGGACGGCATCCGAAAACAACTCTCCAAACTGCTTAATTTCGACGCGGCGCTGCCCAACCGCGCCGAATTGCTGAACAACTACGACTGGACAAAAGACTATACCTTCCTCGCCTTCGTCCGCGACGTCGGAAAGCATATTACCGTCAATTATATGATGAGCAAAGACTCGGTCAAGAAACGCATTAGCGGCGAAGAACGCGAAGGAATGTCGTTTACCGAATTTACCTACCAGCTGCTGCAAGGCTACGATTTCCTCTACCTCTACGATACCAAAAACTGCAAACTGCAAATGGGCGGCAGCGACCAGTGGGGCAATATTACGACCGGCACGGAACTCATCCGCCGCAAACGGGGCGGCGACGCCTTTGCGCTCACCTGCCCGCTGATTACAAAAGCCGACGGCGGCAAGTTCGGAAAAACCGAAACCGGCAACCTCTGGCTCGACCCCGCACGCACCTCGCCCTACGCCTTCTACCAGTTCTGGCTCAACGTGAGCGACGACGACGCAGCGCGCTATATCAAACTCTTTACCCTGCTTGAACGCGACGAAATCGACGCCCTGATAGCCGCCCACGCCGCCGCCCCGCACGCCCGGGAACTGCAAAAACGGGTCGCCCGCGAAATAACCCGCTTCGTCCATTCCGAAGCCGACTGCCGCGCCGCGATCGAAGCCTCGCAAATCCTGTTTGGCAACGCCCCCTCCGATATATTAAACAAAATAGACGAGCCGACCTTCCTCGCCGTATTCGACGGCGTGCCCGTCTTCGACATCGCAGCCTCCGAGCTGCCCGCCGGCATTATCGACCTGCTGGCCGTCAAAACAGCCGTCTTCCCCTCAAAAAGCGAAGGCCGCAAAATGATACAAGGCGGAGGCCTCAGCCTGAATAAGGAAAAAATCGCCGACGCCGACCTTATCGTCGACGCCCGACGACTGATCAACAACCGCTACCTGCTTATCCAGAAAGGAAAAAAACAGTATTTCATTATCCGGGTACAATGAACAGCGAAACATGCAATAGCCGTCGGACAAACGCCTGCGGATCGATAAATCGCCGTAGCCGCGCGGGACAATCATTTTATAAAAAACAGTCATGAAGAACACCCTGCTATCTCTCCTTGCCCTTATCCCCCTTGTGGCGCAGGCGCAACTGACCGCCCCGACGGCCAACGTTACGATCCCCACCACCAGCCTGACCGGACGGGCGGAATATATATATGTGTTCTTCGACGCCAACCCCATAGCGCTTACCGCCGCCGCCGCCGACACCTCCGAGTTTGTCTGGACTACGCTCAACGTGCCCGACGTCCGGCTGGATACGCTGCAACGCGACGATTCGGTAACCGTCGCCTCCCTGCAAAATATCCCCGAAGGCGGCTACCAGCTGACCATACGCAACCTCGTAGACTCCACTGCGGCAATAGATACCTTGACGACATGGATATTTCGCGACACCTTTCAGGTTACCGGCCTCACCTTTCTCCAGTCGTGCGAACAACTGGAACTGACCATGCACTCCAGCCCCTCGCTCTACACCGCCTACCAGTTTTATAATTTCAATGATTTTTTGAAAGACTCCACGCACGCGGGCGAAATAACCCTGCACGGCAACAATACCTCCGAAATCCGGTGGTCGGCCGACCGCGATATTCACGACGGCGTAGACAACCCCGACGAATCGTGGAAGTCGCCGCAACGCTACGGCGTGGTGCGGATTGCCGACCCGCCCCCCTTGCACGAGGCGCTATATACCGTAACCGTTGCAGACCTCTTCGGGAAAAGCAGCAGCTATACGATGACCGAAGCCATACCCGCCATCGCCGTCTATGCCAAAATCACGGCCAAAGAACTGACGCCCGACGGGCAGGAAAGCCCGTTGAACGACATAGAAGCCAACCCGCCCACCGACGCGGAAGCCCTGTTCCGCGTCCGCTTCTCGCAGGAACAAAGCCTCAACGCACACCATTTCTACTGGAAAGGCTTCGGCGAGATCAACCAGCCGCTCACCCGCAATACCATTGTCTGGCGCGACTCGACCGCCAACCCCGCCCAATGGATCACCCCGCGCATGCCCTATAAAAACAACTGGGTAGACGGCTATACCCCCGGCTCCTACAACGTACGCCTGACCGTGCGAAGCGAAACCACCGGCTGTGTAGACAGCACGGAAATCCGCAGCATCGGGGTAAAACCCTCGAACTTCAACGCCCAAGCCATCCCCAATGCCTTTACGCCCAACGGCGACGGCGAGAACGATCGCTTCCTCTTTGTCAAAGGGCAGGAACCCGTATCGATGGAATACATCAACGTATCCGTCTTCAGCCGCTCCGGCGCGCCGGTCTACCGCTACGCCGGGCGCAGCGACGCATGGGAGGGCTGGAACGGAAAACTCCACAACACCGGTAGCGACATGGCCGACGGCGTCTACTATTACATCCTTAGCGGCGAAGGATGGGACGGGCAGCGCTACGATACGGCCGAGTATAAAGGCGTGCTGCACATCTTCCGATAAACGTCGCACGGCCTCTGCCGCGCCGTGCCGTCGACGGTGAAAACCTCGACAAACAGCCCGCTTCGACCGCGTTCGACGCCTGTTTATTTTTATTATGTATCTTTACCGGCATAATGCTAAAATACCATAACTAAAGAAAATATGAAAAAACATCTTTTATACATCAGTATTCTGGTTACATTTATTTGCCTTGTGCTTGCGCAACAGCACATCCTGCCGATCTGGGCGTGTCTCGTTTTTATACTCGGATTGGGTACCTACTTCTGGCCGGTACAGTTTGTGCTGGATGCGATACGCCAGACCGGCGCCAAAGCCATCCTGACCTCCTTCTGGTCGAACTACCTCTATTCTCATGCGCTGGTTTGGCCGGCGATAGTTCTTTTATCGGACCATCCGATGATGCGGACAATAGCCATAATAGCCGCCGTGCTCAACGCGCTGACCGGGTTTGCCTATCATTTTTTCAATATCGACGAAGAAAAAGCCCGTCGGCACTTTATCATGGGGCTTTTCGGCTGTACGTATTTCGGCGGCGTCTGCTAAAACAGAACAGGAAACCCGTGTCCCGGAAAGCCGGCCGTATATACATTATTCTAAAATAGAAAAACGTATAACATGGCGAATGATTTTAATGAATGAAATAAAAACAACCACTAAAAAGAATAGTACCCTGTCAACTTTTTTCAGGACATGACAGTTGCCCGCGTCCGCCTTAATACCGGTTAAACGGCGCACCCATAAAACGCCCCCTGGCCGATCGCCGTAACCGACGGCGGAATGCGCACCGACCACAAGCCCGTACATCGATAAAACGCGCCCTCGCCGTAATCGACGGCGGGATCGTAATCGACGGTAAGCCGGTACACCCTTCAAACGCAAAGTTTGCGAGTACACTCGCAAACCTTACGAGTACACTCGCAAACCTTACGAGTACACTCGCAAACTTTACGAGTACACTCGCAAACTTTACGAGTACACTCGCAAACTTTACGAGTACACTCGCAAACTTTACGAGTACACTCGCAAACTTTACGAGT
>JAIRMW010000008.1 GCA_031258415.1 Prevotellaceae bacterium | reverse complement strand
AGACGGGGGACAGACAAAAATCCCCCTTAAAACGCATTTATAATGCGCTTGACTTTATAATTTTGAAAAAATATTTTGGAAAGAGTGTTCGGACTACTTCCGATAATGTATATTATCAGAAGCAAAACAAAGGTACGAGAAAATTCCGAAAGTGCAAAAAACGAGGGCGTAAGAAGGAAAAAAAAGGGCGGCGCTTTTCAACAGGTTGTTCATAACGCAAAGCAAACCTTGTTTTCAATGATTAATGGTTAATGGTTAATGGGCCTGCGGAGAATAGCATTGGCCGGAGGCCATTCATATCAATAGAATAGGTCGCCCGCGCAGCCCATTTCCCGTCAGGGGATTCATGTCCTACGGACAATGGGTGGGGATGAGAATGGCCATTTTCTATTGCTATGGATGGCCTACGGCCAATGGTTCGCCAACGGCTCTCTGCGGCTCTCTGTGTACCTCTGTGCGCTCTGTGTCCCTTTTTTTCTTGCACAGAGGACACGGAGGTTGCACAGAGGGGCACAGAGGGTCGCCCGCGGCGGAGCGCATTTCCCGATAGGGTATGGATGGTCTGCGGCGGATTGACAAATTCAAAAAAATCCCGTACATTTGCACACATATTATATGATGTTGCTGCTTTCACCGGATCATTGGAGCGATTACGAGTTGCTCGACAGCGGCGGGTTTGAAAAACTCGAGCGCTATGGCGCTTTTGTGCTGTCGCGTCCCGAGCCGAAGGCGGTATGGGGTAAATCGCTGCCCGACGCGGAATGGCGCCGGCTTCAGCATACGTCGTACGTCGCCGGCGCGGGCTTTGGGCGTATGGGCAAAGAGGACAGCGGTACGTGGCGCCGTGCAAAGACGATGCCCGACCAGTGGACGGTCGGGTATGGTCGGGGCGCGTTGCAATTCCGCCTGCGGCTTGGACTGACGGCCTTCAAGCATATCGGCGTGTTTCCCGAACAGGCGCCCAACTGGGAATATATCTACGCCGCCGTCCGCTCCCTGCCGGTCGTCCGCCCGAAGGTGCTCAACCTGTTTGCCTATACCGGCGCATCGACGCTGGCCGCCCGCGCCGCCGGCGCCGAGGTGACCCATCTGGATGCGGTGCGGCAAGTGGTCGCTTGGGCGCGGGACAATGCGACGCTGAATGCGTTCGACGACGTTCGCTGGGTCGTCGACGACGCCCTGAAGTTCGTCCGTCGCGAAGCGCGTCGCCAACATCTCTACCACGGCCTGATCCTCGATCCGCCCGCCTACGGGCATGGCCCGAACGGCGAAAAATGGAAGCTCGACGAGCGCCTGTGGGAACTGCTTCAGGCCTGTGCAGACATCCTCCTGCCCTCGGACAGTTTCTGCGTCCTCACCCTCTACTCCAACGGTTTTTCGTCGCTGGTGGCCGATACTTCTGTCGCCGCTGCCTTTGGCCAGTCGCGCGAACAGGAATCCGGCGAGTTGTTCCTGCAAGACCCGTTCGGAAAACGATTACCATTAAGTGTCTTTACTCGATTCAAACGATGAAATTCTACTCCCACAACACCATCGCGCTCTTCGTAGCGCTGATCGCGACCATTATCAACGTCGCCTCGACAATGCTCTTCGACGGCCTCCGGCATGTCGGCCCCCTGCTGCTGGTCAACGGCCTCGCCGGCGGCGCCCTCTACATCGTCGTCCGGCTCCTGCTCAAAGATTTTATTATGAAAAAAATCGTGCCCATCTATAAAACCATCTACAATATGAGCACCGTCCGCAAAAAACTGCGAATGGACTCGCGCGCCAGCGATATCGTAGAACGGGTCAATAAAGAAGTCGCTCATTGGGCTGAAGAAAAAACCAAGGAAATCAGCCGGCTATCGGCGATGGAACAGTTCCGAAAAGAATTTCTGGGCAACGTGTCGCACGAACTGAAAACCCCAAGCTTCGCCATACAGGGACAAATCCTGACCCTGCTCGACGGCGGCCTCGAAGACCCGTCGATCAACCGGAAATATCTCGAAAGCTGCGAACGGAACATCGAACGCCTCATCAACCTGATAGACGAACTGGAAACCATCAACAAATTAGAAACCGGCGATATTATTCTCTATAAAACTTCGTTCAACCTGTTGTTGCTGGTCGAAGAAATCTTTGAAACACACGAAATACAAGCCCGGAAGAAAAATATCACCCTGCGCGTACAACGCCCCGCTAACGGACGCATCATGGTCTATGCCGACCGTAAACGGATTTCCCAAATCCTTATGAACCTCGTCGGCAACTCCATTAACTACGGTCGCGAAGGCGGAGAAACAATCGTGCAGTTCTCCAACATGCCCGACCGGATACTGGTCGAAGTCGCCGACAACGGCATCGGCATTTCGGAAGAGAACCTGCCCCGCATCTTTGAACGCTTCTACCGCGTCGATAAACACCGCTCGCGCGAACATGGCGGTAGCGGATTAGGACTGGCTATCGTCAAACACATCATCGACGCTCACGGGGAAACCATCAACGTGAAAAGCGAGCTGAACGCCGGTACCACTTTCGCATTTACTCTGGAAAAATATAAATAATCATAGCAATCATCAAAATTATTTCTTTTATGTGGAACTTCTTGAGCGTGTACTGGGATATCAATCCCGAAATTATGACCCTCGGGCCTATTCACCTGCGTTATTACGGACTCTTAATGGTCGGCGGTTTTATACTCGCCTATTGGCTGGAACGAAAAATATTCCGCCGCGAACACGTGTCGCAAACCCTCTTTGACAGCTTCGCCATCACCGTCGTCGTCAGTGTGCTAATCGGTATGCGGCTTGGGCATTGCCTGTTCTACCAGCCGGAACACTTTTTAGCACACCCGCTGGAAATTATCCTGCCGGTACAGTTCTCCCCGCACTTCGAGTTTGTCGGCTACCAAGGGCTGGCCAGTCACGGCGGCGCTATTGGTATCCTGCTCGGCGTATGGTGGTGGTGCCGTAAACATAAACGGAATTATATGTGGGCTATTGAACGCATCGTCATCGTCGTACCGCTTGTCGGCGCGCTTATCCGCCTTGGCAACCTGATGAATTCCGAAATTTACGGTACCGCCACCTCCCTGCCCTGGGGCTTTATATTCGCCCTCCGCCATGAAACCGTCCCGCACCATCCGACACAGTTATACGAATCCCTGGCCTATTTTATAATCTTTCTTATTATGTGGGGGCTCTACACCAAAAAAATCTCCAAACTGAAACGCGGCATGGCGTTTGGCCTGTTCTTAATCCTGCTGTTCGGCGTGCGTTTTGCCATCGAATTTATCAAAGAGCCGCAAGTGGCTTTTGAAGAGAGCATGGCGCTCAACATGGGGCAGTTGCTCAGCCTGCCGTTTATTGCCGCCGGGATTATCCTGTTATGGCTAAGCTGGAAAAACGGAAAACCCGCGATGGACGCCGTGAAACCGGCAGGAAACAGCAAAGCGCAAAAGGCGCGGCCGACAAAATAAAAACGGTTGTAATGGTTTCGCATTACAACCGTTCGTCGTGTTTGGTTCCGGCGATCTATTTTACCGCCTTTACTACCGCTTCAAACGCTTGCGGATTATTCATGGCAAGGTCGGCCAGCGCTTTCCGATTCAGTCCGATACGGGCGGCGGCGGCTTTCCCCATAAATTCCGAATACGTCAGGCCATGCTGACGGCAAGCGGCGTTAATACGTTGAATCCACAGCGATCGGAAGACGCGTTTTTTTGTTTTCCGGTCGCGGTACGCATAGGTTAATCCTTTTTCATACGTCCCTTTGGCGACTGTCCACACATTGGAGCGTGCCAAAAAGTTACCTTTAGTAGCGTTGAGAATTTTTTTACGGCGGGCTCTTGAAGCAACCGCATTTGTTGAACGAGGCATAATCTTTTTGTTGCGAATGTCAGCGTTCCGGTCAAGGACTCTTGCGGCTGAACATTCCGGTTAATAAAATTTTACTGTTAATTTCGATTTACTTACGTTAGACGTTATGCAACGAGCAATTCCTTTATCCGTTTCTCATCGGCTTTTGATACGACGGAGACGTGAGTCAGGTTTCGTTTCTGCTTAATCGTTTTCTTTGTCAGGATGTGGCTTTTGTAAGCGTGTTTCCTTTTTACTTTTCCCGATCCGGTGAGCGTAAAACGCTTCTTAGCGCCGGAGTTCGTTTTTATTTTTGGCATTGTCTTATTATTGTTAAACGTTAATATTAGTTCTTTTTATTCTATTTAATTCTTCTTCTTCGGTAGCGGGGCCATCATCATAATCATCTTTTTCCCTTCCAGTTTCGGCAACTGTTCCGCTTTTCCGTAATCTTCCAAGTCAACGGCAAATCGCAATAACAACTTTTTACCCTGCTCGGAAAACATAATCGAACGTCCTTTGAAAAACACGTAGGCTTTTACTTTTGCGCCTTCCTGCAAAAAACTTTGCGCGTGTTTCAATTTGAACTGGTAATCGTGTTCATCGGTGTTTGGACCGAAGCGCACTTCCTTGACTACAACCTTTGCCGCATTGGCTTTCATTTCCTTTGCCCGTTTGCGTTGCAGGTAAAGATATTTTTGGTAGTCAATAATCTTGCAAACCGGCGGGTCTGCATTGGGCGATATTTCGACCAAATCAAGTTCCAATTCCTGAGCCATCCGCAAGGCTTCCATCGTGGAGTATATACCCTGATGGTTCGGAATATTATCCCCGACCAACCGTACTTCGCGTATTTTAATATCATGATTGACACGAAGACCCGGGTCTTGTTCCTTTTTCTTGTCATCCTGCCTCCGCTGGCTTCTACGCCCCGGCGTAAACGTCGGACGCGGTTTGTACGGTGTTGCTATAATTCTTTCCTCCTTACTTTAGTTTAGATTTCTGGTTCTTTATTTTAAAATAGTCCGCGAAAGTACGCTTTTTTTTAGATATAGCAAAATTTTTTTTGCAACAACGAAAAATGAAGGCGCTATTTTTTTCTGTAGATTTAAATACCATAAGCAGCCGGCCATTCAACGCATAAGTAAATTCGCCAGCCAGATAACGTTGTATTCATCTGCCCATTTTTCGCCGAGCCTGACCATGATGAATTTCTTTTCGGGATCGACATACAGTATCTGGCTCATAATGCCGAAAGCGTAAAATTGCGGCGCAAGATAGCATACCGTCCAATGGTATCCCGCTTTTTTATTCCTGTATTTCCGCACCGTATAGTATTTGAAGCCCGACTCTTCGGC
>JAIRMW010000077.1 GCA_031258415.1 Prevotellaceae bacterium | reverse complement strand
GAACGCCAGCGACAGGAAATCGAACGCCTGCACGCGGAGGCGGAAGGAAGTAGCAAGTAGTAAGCGTTAAGCGCGCTTGCGCCGCAAAACGAATCGCCGCCATGGAAACAGGGCGGCGGTTTTTTTTAATGAAGGATGGAGTTGGAGGAGTTAAAGGAGTGATGAGTTTTGAATTATGAATTGACCGTAGGCTATTCATATCCATAGAATAGGTCGTCCGCACGGAGCGCATTTCC
Organism: Prevotellaceae bacterium; assembly: GCA_031258415.1. Classification (GTDB taxonomy): domain Bacteria; phylum Bacteroidota; class Bacteroidia; order Bacteroidales; family UBA932; genus JAIRKX01. The sequence goes on along the minus strand of JAIRMW010000077.1, from coordinate 10,580 downwards.
CGTCAGGGGATGAATGGCCGTAGCCAATGAACAATTGGCCTGCGGGGGTCGCGCCGGCGGGGAATGAAAGGGGGCGCTTGCGCCGGCGCCCGGCTACCGCAGCTGTTTTAAATAGAGATGGATCGTGCTTTCCAGTCCGAAATAGAGCGCGTCGCTAATCAGCGCATGGCCGATAGAGACTTCCAGCAGCGACGGGATGCAGCGACGAAAATACGCTAAATTGTCGAGGTTCAAATCGTGGCCGGCATTGACGCCTAACTGTACGGCCTGCGCCGCCTGCGCCGCCCGAATAAAGTCGGCAATCGCTTTTTCGCGGTGGAAGATATACTGTGCCGCATACGGCTCGGTATACAGCTCGACGCGGTCTGCGCCGGTATCGGCCGCGCGGCGTACCATGTCGGCATTGGCGTCGACAAAAAGGGAGGTGCGAATATTTTTGGCCTTCAACACGGCGATCGTATCCCGCAGGAATCGCTCGTGCTTCTTAATATTCCAGCCGGTGTTCGACGTAATGGCGTTGTGGGCGTCGGGCACTAAAGTAACCTGATGCGGGCATACTTCGAGCGCCAGCGAAATAAACGAGTCTACCGGATTGCCTTCTATATTAAACTCCGTAAGCAGGAGTGGTTTCAACGCCCGCACATCGGCGTAGCGGATATGTCGCTCGTCGGGACGCGGGTGGACGGTAATCCCCTGCGCCCCGAAATGCTCGCAGTCTACCGCCGCCTGCAACACGTTGGGTAGATTGCCCCCGCGTGCATTTCGCAACGTGGCGATTTTGTTTATATTTACACTGAGGCGTGTCGCCATAAAAGAATCGATTAAGCGGTTTGTATACTAAGTTTATAACCCACGCCCTTGATCGTTACTATCTGTACCGACGGGTCGGCGCTCAACAGCTTCCGCAGCCGGGAGACGTAGGTGTCCAAACTGCGCGAATAGACAAAGCCGGTGCCCTCCCAGTATTTTTCGAGCAGCATGTCGCGCACCACCACATTCCCTGCGTTGACGCACAGTTCGTATAACAGCGCATTATCCTTTTTAGATAAGGTAACGACCTGATCAAACCCCTGCAACTCGTTTTTAGCGGGATTAAACAGATAGCGCCCCAGCAGAAACTCCTCCGGCTGTCCGGACGCGGTCGGCAGCAGAGGGCCGGACGATTGGGCGCGGCGGCGAACAGCCCGCAGCGACAGCCCGACGCAGACGCCCGCCAGCAACAACAGTCCGAACGAAACAACCAACTCGCCGCCCATCCGCCGAAACACCGACGCCGCCGAAAATTGCATCGTTACGCGAAGACTCTCGGATTCCGACAGCGGGACGCTCAACGCATGCGTTACATGAACCACCGGATGCGTCGCGCCGGGCATTTCCGACGACTCGTGCACCTTTCCGGTCGCCGGACTGATACGTTCGATCACAAAAGAAAGAACCAACTCCCGTTCGTACAGCTCGCCGGCAAACAAATCCGACAGGCAGTAGAGGTTCAACGGAATAATACTCTCGCGCAATTCGCGGAGCGCCCGGTTGAGAACGCTTTCCATCGACTGCCCGTATACATTATTATACATTACCGTATCGGGATTGGGACAATGCCGGATGATGCGGATTTCCTCCTGCCCGCAGCTTTCGATCGTCAGGTTGCCCTGCGGCACAATGCCGTTTACCGGAATACGGTAGGTCTGCTCTTTCTCACAGGCCCGATCGAACGCCGACTCAATATCCGCCACAAACTGCCAGCGCGTTAGCCGGTAGGACTGATGCAGCCAGAAAAACTGCAACGATAGCAACGACGCCACGCCCGCCACGCAAAGCGCAGCCGGCAAATACCCTCGAAATGATTGGTGGAATGAAAACATGCACAAAGATAGTTATTTTTGTTTAAACACCGACTAATGATTACTGTAATTATCAGGGACGACGCATCTAAATGGTGTTGTGTATAACAGGGAAGCGTTATCTTTCGGCATAACACGCATTATGGAGAGCCTCCCTTCCTTATCTTTCATCCTTAAGCGATCCCCGCGTAGCAAGGATATGGGAACATTGCCTTGAAAATCGTTTATTTATAGCCATAGCATCCGTCATTTGCGGGGCAGCGAGTTGGAATGCGATGGAAGAGTTTGGTAACATTAAGGAAGAGCGGCTGAAACCGTTCGGCAACAGCAAAAAATACACGGATGGGGGCGCGCTTCGCCCCGGACATGACGACGGCGATTGATCGCGCTTTTTGCGACCATCGAAAAGGTGTCCGTCTTTCCCCGGAATACGGACGTCTTTCCGCAAGCGATATGCGGCGGAGGGCGATGGGAGACTTTACGGGGGCGAGGTATAAAAAACCGTTGTAGCGACGCCGGAACGTGCATCGTTACAGATAGCCGGCGCACCCTAAACCTGTTGAAAAACGAAAAAAAACGACAACGGGCGGGATTAGAGGAAAGCGACTCAAAGCCGAATGGGACAATAAGTACCCGATTATGCTTATCAAAAATTAGATGCGTCGGCCCTCTGTGGTGAAAAGAAAAAAAACTTGTGCAGGTCAAAAAATACTTTTATATTTGCATTACAGAAACGTTAAAAAATATATGTTAGTTAATTTGAATATATCCCCCCTTTTTCATTTGCGCTCCGAAGCCCTTTCGGGTTTTTCGGCTTGTAATTTTACCCCCCCCCAACTTGCTGACGGCCATACAGTTACAGCACATATTATGTGGTACTCTACGTATAGCAAGGGATGTAGCAGATCGTCGACAGCATGGTCGGTCGCCGGCGCATTGGGCGTGCCGGAAACTCCCTTATGCCAGTACGCCGCCGATAGTCGGGGGGCCTTTCGCAACGGACGGAAAACCCGAAGCCCGTATCGAAAATGGCATATACCGTGTCGTCCGAAGGGACGATGTACGATATTGTTCTCATAAACCCGCATTATAAACCACTAAATCCATTATCGCTATGACATAATCCCATCCACTTATTAGCCGCCTTAACGAACAACCAGAGAAAACCGATCAATAAAAATTAAATATAAGAAAAAAAGAATTAATGAACTTAAGTATGAATTATTTTAAAACTAATGTAAACAAGCTTGTTCTGCTGTGTTTATTTATGTTGCCGGTGGTTTTGTATGCGCAAACGACCGTTACGGGTACCGTTATCGACCAGAACGGGGTGCCGCTGACGGGTGCGAGTATCGCCGTACAGGGAACCACCAGGGCTACTACGGCAGACATTGATGGCAAATTCAGCCTGACCGGCATTGAGCCCGGCCAGGTGATGGTCGTATCCTTTGTAGGATATATTTCAAAAGAAGTGCCTGTGGGCAGCGAAACGGTCTACACCGTTGTGCTTGACGACGGGGCTGCCACGCTCGACGAGGTGGTGGTTACGGCGCTTGGTATCAAGCGGGCGGAAAAGTCGTTGAGCTATAATGTACAGGTCGTTGATAGCCGGGAACTCACTACGGTCAAAAGCGCTAATTTTATGAACGCTATGGCCGGTAAGGCCGCCGGCGTAACAATCAACAGCAGCGCCGCCGGCCCCGGAGCGGCCGTGAAGGTGGTGATGCGCGGCGCAAAGTCGCTGACGAAGAACAATAATGCGCTGTACGTCATCGACGGGATTCCGATGTATAATTCCAGTCATGGTAATTCGGTCGCCGAGGAAATCCTTTCCAAACAGCCGGGTACCGAAAGCGCGGCCGATATTAATCCCGAAGACATCGAAAGTATTACGGTACTTACCGGCCCGTCGTCGGCAGCCCTTTACGGATATGAAGGTGCAAACGGCGTGGTGCTTATTACGACGAAAAAGGGACGCGGGGACAGAACGGTGATTACCGCCGGCAACAGCACGCAGTTTTCGACGCCGCTTATGACGCCCCGGTTCCAGAATACGTATGGGAATATTTCCGGCGAATCCGGCAGTTGGGGCGACAAAACCGATTACCGTTACGACCCGGTTAAGTTTTTTAATACGGGCAGTAATGTAACAAACAATGTTTCGCTGGCTACCGGTAACGATAAAAGCCAGACCTACCTGTCGGCGGCCGTAACGAATGCGCAGGGTATTTTACCCAACAACGCCTACGACCGGTATAATTTTACGTTCCGCAATACGGTTTCTTTTCTGAACGATGCGTTAGTGCTGGACGCCAGCGCTAATTATATTATTCAGAAGAGTAAAAACATGGTGTCGCAGGGACAGTATTTCAACCCGCTGCCGGCGCTGTATCTTTTCCCGCGCGGCGAGGATTTTGGCGAAGTTCAGCTGTTTGAACGCTACGAAGACCTTACGGGCGCCAATACGCAGTTCTGGATCTATGGCGACCAGGGGCTTTCCCTGCAAAACCCCTACTGGATTATGCACCGTATGAACAAGGAATCGGATAAGAAGCGATATAAACTGGCCGCCAGTTTGCAGTACAATGCGCTGGAGTGGTTGAATATCGTCGGCCGCGTCAATGTAGACAATTCCGAGTACCGCAATACCGAAAAACGGTATGCCGGCACCTCTCCCATATTTGCCAGCGCAAAAGGGTTCTATGGCTTGGAGAACAGAAACGAGCGGCAAATCTATGCCGACGTGATCGCCAATCTTAACAAGGATTTCAGCGAGGTTAACCTCAATGCGAATATCGGAGCGTCGATTAAAGATATGCGTACCAATACAAACTCGGTGGAAGGGCATCTTAATAAGATCACCAACCTGTTTACCATCGAAAACCTCAACCGTACCGTGGGCATCGGCAAATTGAACGACGACGCCTTTATACAGCAGACCCAATCGGTTTTTGCCAATATCGAGGCAAGCTACCGGAGTATGGTCTACCTTACGCTTACCGGTCGCAGCGACTGGGATTCGGCGCTGGCCTTTTCGGAAGCAGGCATCGAGTCGTTCTTCTATCCGTCGGTCGGGCTGTCGGGGATTATCAGCGAGATGGTGAAGATGCCCCGCTGGTTCCCGTTCCTGAAAGCGAGGCTGGCCTATACGTCGGTCGGTTCGGCTTATGCGCCGTACATTACGCGAATTATATACGAGTATGATGACCAGATGGACCAGTATAATACGCTCTCGAAATACCCACACACAAACTTCCTGCCGGAACGAACCAATTCGCTCGAAGCCGGCTTGAACATGCGTTTCTTTAACGGCGCTCTTCGTTTAGACGCCACTTGGTATAAATCCAATACGCTAAACCAGACGTTCGAAGCCACGCTGCCGCCGACGACCGGTTTTTCGTCTGTCTATGTACAGGCCGGAGACGTGCAAAACGAAGGCGTGGAGCTCTCTCTTGGCTACGACAACCGCTGGGGCGGTTTTGAATGGGAAACCAATTTGACGTACAGCTACAATGAAAATGTCATCCGGCAAATGGCCAACGGCATTCCCAACCCGGTAACGGGCGAACTGATCACCTTGCCCTATCAGGATAAAGCGACACTGGGCGCCACCGGCTCGCCGATTGTGCGGATTACCGAGGGCGGTACGATGGGCGATATATACGTAAACCGCGAATGGAAACGCGACGACAACGGCTATATTCTGCTCGACTCAAGAACCTTCCTGCCGTCGTTAATAACGACGCCCGAATATAAAAAGATCGGATCGTTGCTGCCCAAATCGAATGCGGGGTGGAGGAACTCCTTCTCGTATAAGGGCGTTACGCTCAATGTGCTGCTCACCGGTCGCTTCGGCGGGCTGGTGGTATCCAACACTCAGGCGCTGTTAGACCGCTACGGCGTATCGGAAGCCAGCGCGAACTTGCGGGAAGCAGGAGGCATTATGATTAATAATCGGGATATTGCCGCCCGCGACTATCTGAATATTGTGGCGGCCGGCACCGGGCAAGGCGCCTATTACGTGTACGATGCGACCAATGTCCGGCTGGCCGAACTGAGTATACAGTATACCATACCGAAAAAATGGGTCGGCCATATTGCCGACATCACGGTAGGTCTTGTAGGCAGCAATCTGGCGATGATCTACTGTAAAGCGCCCTTTGATCCGGAATTAGTGGCCTCGTCTACCAATACGTATTATACGGGAGTCGATTACTTTATGCTGCCCAGCCTGCGCAACATCGGTTTTAATCTTAAATTACAATTCTAAATACAGAAGATCACAATGAAAAAGTATAATTATAAAACAATTTTGATAGCAATAAGCGCCGGCATACTGACCTTGTTCGCCTCGTGCACGGGGCTGTTTGAAGAGTATAACAAACACCAAACCAATCCGGGTCCCGGCGATATGACTACGGCTGAAAGAGTAGGAATCCTGTTTCCCGGTATGCTCTACCTGATGCACAATTTTCAGGAAAACGACAATCAGATGATCGAGCAAATGATCGGCAACCAGTATGGCGGCTATATGGCTACGACCAACAACTGGCAGGGCACCAACTTCGGAACATTTAATCCGTCGGCCAACTGGGTAGAATATCCGTTTAACAAACTGTTTACGGGATTTTATGCCAATTATTTTCAAATCAGTGATATTACACAGCGTAAAGGCTACATTTATGCCTGGGCGAATATCGTCCGGGTGGCGGTTATGCTGCGCGTAACCGATATGTACGGCCCCATTCCCTATACCAAGATGGGCGGCGGTCAGCTGGCCGTCGAGTACGACGATGTGCAAACCGTGTATCACGCCATGATAGACGACCTGAACAACAGCATTGCCGCGCTGACTTCTTTTGTGGCCGAAAGCCAGGGAAAAGCCAACCCGATGGCAGATTACGATTTGGTATACAACGGCGACTTCAGTAAATGGATCAAATTTGCCAACTCGCTTAAACTGCGTATGGCCGTCCGTATAGGGCTTGTCGATACCGACTACGCGAAACAGATGATGGATGAAGCAATCGCCGGCGGAACGATCGAAACCAACGCCGATAACGCCTTCTTGCCGACGGAAGACAATCCCTACCGCAAGTCGGCTTTCGACTGGGGCGACCTCGCCGTAAACGCGACCCTCTCGGCCTATATGAACGGCTGGAGCGATCCGCGACGGGCGGTGTATATGACCCAAACCGCCGACTTTACCTATCGGGGCGTCAGGATGGGGATCAACAATATCAGTAAGGACACCTACAGTTCCAATCTGTATTCCAAACCGAATTTTACGCATACCTCGCCGTTGCTGGTGTTCTGTGCGGCCGAAACGTATTTCCTGAAAGCCGAAGCCGCCCTGAGGGGCTGGATTGCCGGCGGAGAAGCGCAGGCGCGGACATTTTACGAACAGGGCATTACCGTATCGATGGAACAGCATGGGGTGCCAATCGGAACCTATCTGTCGACGGCCACCAATCCGGCGTCCTATAATGACCCGACGCCAAATACTACTTTCAATCTGGCATCAACGACTAACGGCGGCGCGGTTACCGTATCGTGGACAAGCGGAACCACCACGAACGCCCGGCTGGAGAAAATTATTACACAAAAATGGCTGGCGAATTATCCGTTGGGCTTTGAAACATGGAACGATTTCCGCCGGACAAGCTACCCGCGCATCATGCCGTCCGTAAACAACCTCAGCTCGGTCAGCTCCGGCGGCATAGTGAATAATCCGACGTCGATCAACCCCAACAGTACAAGCCCCACGACAGCTATCCGGTTAGTGCGGCGGCTGCCGTATCCTGTATCCGAATACAACGGCAATCCGGCCAACGTAGGAGCTGCCGTAGCCAACTTGTTGGAAGGTCCCGACGAATTTGCAACCAACCTTTGGTGGGCCAGAAAACAACCCTAAACGATTAAATGAATAAACGATTAAAAGTAAAGATTATGAAAATAAAAACTTCAAATAGACTATTGCTGTACGTTTTGATAGCCGGTATTTCACTGGCCGGGTGCAGCGACTGGATGAACGTCGAGCCGGTCGATTTCGGTCAGAACGACAACCTCAACGAATCAATCAAAACAGAGGAATACTACGCCGCCCTGCGGGAATGGAAAAACACCCCCGGATTGCCGCAAACCTTTGTCTGGTTCGATAACTGGAGCGGGATTTCCCCCACAGGCGAAAACAGCTTGCGCGGGCTGCCCGATTCCGTAACGATTGCGTCCAACTGGGGCGGGCATCCGAAATTCGACCTCTCGCCCGAGCGGAAGGCCGACATGGAATATGTCCAGAAAGTGAAAGGCACGAAAGTCGTCGTTACGCTCTTCTCGGCGGCCGTGGGCGACGATATGCCCGACGACCCGATTTACAACATCGGTAACAGCTCCGACCCGGCCGTCATAGGTCCGGCCATTAAGAAGTACGCCGAAGCGATCTACGACCATGTCGTCGCGTCGGGATACGACGGCTATGACTGGGACTACGAACCGGCAGGCGGAGGAGGAACCGGAAACTACCTGTGGACAAACCGGGCGCAGCGAACCCTGTTTGTCGAAGAGCTCTCCTACTGGTTTGGTAAAGGATCGCAACGCACCAACCGGGGCGACCGCAAACCCGCCATCCCGGGACTCCTCTTCCTTATCGACGGAGAAGTCGGTATCCGCGGACGCATGGATAAAGAATGGCTGTCGTATTATGTAGACTATTTTGTTCTGCAAGCCTACGGATCGACGACCGTCTCTAACCTGAATAGCCGCGTAGCCGGCGTAATTGTCGACATGAGCGACTGGATTGCAAACGGCACTATCACCAAGGAAGAAATCGTCAGCCGTACCATCCTTACGGAGAACTTCGAGTCGTACGCCGGCACCGGGGGCGGTATCTTGGTACAGTCTCAATTTGTATATGCGCCCACATCCGGCGCCGACGTCGGCGTCGACCGGCAAATCGGCGGATTTGGCGTCTACCGCGTAGGCTTCGACTATGCGCAGGGAAAAGGCGACTATAACGGATCGCCCGAATACTATTTCCTGCGACAGGGAATTACCAACATCTACCGGATTTATAACGAGCGGAACAACCCGCCGGAAGACCCGGATCAAAACGCCACGAATAACTGATTGTATAATACAATGACTAAAAAATAATAAATTATGAAAAGAAATGTATTTTTAGTAACTCTTGCCGCCCTGTCCGGACTAATGCTTGCCGCTTGCGACGACGCAGAATACGGAATCAAAGACAACAGCGTATATATCGCTGAGGCGGCCTCCACCGAAAAAGCGGCGATCGTTTCTATGGAAACAAACGGCGCCGATGTAAATGTAACCGTCCGGCTGGCCCAAGCGGTAGACTATAAAACGCAAGTAAGCGTAGTCATCGAACCGGCGCTACTAACCCGCTATAACGAAGCAAACAGCGCCGAATACCTCTTAGTGCCGGACGAATACCTGCAATTCGACGCAAATGCGAAAGTAACGATCCCGGCCGGCGAAATAAGCGCCGTCTTCAAAATCCATGTAGACAACTTCGATACGCAGGGAAAACGCTACGCCCTGCCCGTCGCATTGGGCAAGATCGTGGAAGGCAACGTCGCCAAATCGGCGTCGCAGTCGAAATTTATTTATCTGATATCGAAACCCCTCATCGTATCCGTACCGCTCATGTCGGGAGTGAATAGCGGCGCCGTCAGAGCCCCGGCGGCCGACTCCATACCAAGCTGGAACCTGCACGTTCCCCAATGGAGCCTCGAAGCATGGGTGCGGATGGACGGCTACTCCAAAAACAATCAGGCGATATTCGACAACGGCGAAGGAAGCAGCGAAGTATATATCCGTTTCGGCGACGCCAATGCGCCCTACAACTACCTACAGGTAAAAACCCTCGGCGGACAGGTACAGACCGAACGCGACCTGGTGGCAAACACATGGTACCACTGGACTTTTGTATACGACGGCTCCAACTTCATCATCTACCGGAATGGCGAGCAGGACGTCATGTTCTCGCCGCCGCCGGCGCCGGCCGACGGCGTAATCTTTAACCGGATTTCGATGATTGGAAGCGGCGCAACCTATTTTCCAAACAAATGTAACATGAGTCAGGTGCGATTCTGGAAAACAGCCTTAACGCAGGCTCAAATCAAGAACAACATGTTCTTCTCCATCGACCCGAACAACGCAAACCTCATTGCCTACTGGCCGATGGATGAAGGCGCCGGAAATTTGTTTCACGACATTTCAGGGAACGAACGACATGCGGTAGCCAGCTCCGGCATCCTCAGAGAATGGCAACACAACGTCCGCTTTGACAAATAAGCGAGCACACTAAAAACGAAAACACAGAGGCTTTCCATCGACCGGAAAGCCTCTTTTTTTATCCGCCGTCGGCTTCAGCCGACGGAGAGAATGGAGAGTTGGCCGCAGGCCATTCATATCAATAGAAAACGCCCCCATCCTCACCCGTTGGCCGCACGCCATTCATCCCCCTAACGGAAAATGCGCCCCTATCGGAAATGCGCTCCGCAGCGACCCATTCCTCTGTGTCCCTCTGTGCAACCTCCGTGTCCTCTGTGCAAGCAAAAGGGAACACAGAGCCTCTCTGCCGCATCGGACAGAGCCTCTCTATCGCATCGGATAGAACCGTTCTGCCGCATCGGATAGAACCGTTCTATCGCATCGGATAGAACCGTTCTATCGCATCGGATAGAACCGTTCTATCGCATCGGATAGAACCGC
>JAIRMW010000139.1 GCA_031258415.1 Prevotellaceae bacterium | reverse complement strand
CGGCCAGCTGCCCGCCTATCCAGTCGGTCTCTTCCGTCATGACCACCGTGAGCCCGTTGCGCAGGACGGCCAGCGCCGCCGCGCAGCCGCCCAGCCCGCCGCCGGCGATCGCCACGTCGACCGACCGCTCGGACGTCCCGCCGCCCGGCTCGGTCGATTTTTTACGACAGGAAATGATAAACGGCGACAGGGCGGCTCCTATGCCTCCCGCGACGCTCAATGCGATAAAGTTTCTTCGTTTCATAATGCTATGCTGCTATTAACTATGATGAATAACGTCCTGCTCTTCGTTCTTCGTTTGCAACTCCTCCAACGTTCTCCAGCACTGGTAGAGCCCCCGCGGGATGTGGAAACAGCCTTTCCATTTCCCGCCTTTCAGCTCCAGCAGCGGCTCGCCGCGACGGTTGAGGTAGCCGAACCATTCGGGGTAGTCGGGGTCTTTGAAGTGCGACCATGTATAGTCATGCAGCCGCTCGAACCATTGCCGGCACTCCGTCGAGCCGGTCAGCGCATACCCTTTGATCAGGGAGATCAGCGTCTCCACATGCACCCACCACAGTTTCTGATCCCACTCCAACTGCTGTAGCGGGAAGCCCAGCCGGTCTTTGTAATAGAAAATGCCTCCGTACTCCTTGTCCCAGCCGTATTCCAGCATGGCGAGCGTAATCTTGACCGCTTTTTCTATCAGGGCGGGGCGCTTCATCCGCTGTCCCAAATCCATGATAAACCACATCGCCTCGATCGCATGACCCGGATTGACCAACCGCCCTTCAAACGTGTCGGACAGCGCGCCGTCGGAGGTTACGTTCTCCACGACGAGACCGCCAAGCTCCGAACGGCTGAACACCTCCAGTACCTCGTAGGTACACGTGTCCATCAGCGAATGCAGCACCTGCGTGTCTAACAGATGCTCGATTTCCAGCGCCAGATTGCACAGGATCATCGGCAACGCAAAGCTCTTCAGCGTCCGGGTGCCGGGATGCGACTTGTCCCACCGGCCTTTCGGGTTGTCCATCCTCGCAAGGATATTATGAAACGTTCGGAGCGCCGTCTCGGCGTACGCATCGTTGTTCGTCGCGCGGCTCAACTGCCCGAACGCCATCGTGGCAAACGTATAGGAAAAAATATTATACGGTTCTACCAGCGGATTCCCTTGACGGTCTAACGAAAAATACCAGTTGTACTGGCCGTCGTGCCCATGCTGCTGCAAAAAGGCGCCGCCGTCAATGGCACAGTCCAACCATTCCTGCCGGCGTTCCATCGTATTGTAGAGCATAGAAAACAGCCACACTTGCCGTGCCTGCATCCAGACAAACTTATCCGTATCGTAGACCGACCCGTCGCGATTGAGGCAACTGAAGTAGCCGCCGAACGTCCGGTCGATGGAGTGCTGCAACCAGAACGGCAGCACCCCGTTGAGTAGTTCATCTTTGTATAAATCCGCTAATTTTTTTACATCCATATTTTTCTTGTGTTGTTTTAGTAGCGCCCGTTTAGGCGTCCGTCTTCCTTTTCAGAGTCCGGCTTTGCCACCGTATCCGGCGCGCGTTTTTTTTGTTTAATTTATAATTGTTCTTTAAATGATTTCAAAACTCAAGCGCAAAAATACAAAATATTTTAAAAACAAAAAAAGATTTATTAAAAAATTTACTAACAACAGCGGGAATACCTAAAAAAATCGTTCGCCTACCGGCCATTAAAAAAGAAGCCCGGCGTTCAATAGCGCATCAGGGCAGAGCGTGGCCGTCATTGCGAGCGCAGCGAAGCAATCCAAAAAAACAGGATTGTCGCCTCATGGATGGCGGCGCTGAGGGCGCCATGACGGCAGGCGTCCATCTTGATGCGCAATGGAACGTTGGCCGGAGGCCATTCATGTCAATAGAATGGGTTCCTCGCGCAGCCCATTCCCCGTCAGGAGATTCATGGCCTACGGCCAACGGTTGAGGATGGCGTATCGTTTTCTATTGGTATGGTTGCCCTGACAGGCAACGTTCAACTGCTCACGGCTGAGGGCGTCCCTGTATTTCGGCGCGCGTAGCGCGTAGACGCTGTGCAAAGCACATTCGTTGTTCATTGTTCATTATTTTTTACTATTTTTGCAAATCATTACACAACGGTATGGATACACATCAAATAAAAATCTTCTCGGGGCGCGGTTCGTTTTATTTGGCCGATAAAATAGCCACCGCCCTAAAATCAGACCTTGGCCGGACTACCGTTCTGGAGTTTAGCGACGGGGAATTTCAGCCGGCTTTCGAGGAAAGCGTGCGTGGCTGTACAGTGTTTGTCATCCAATCGACCTTCCCGCCGGTCGACAACCTCTTTGAACTGTTACTGATGATCGACGCCGCCCGTCGGGCGTCGGCCTACAAAGTGATGGCTGTCATCCCCTACTTCGGATGGGCGCGGCAAGACCGCAAAGACCGTCCCCGCGTCTCCATCGGCGCGAAATTAGTCGCCAACCTGCTGCACGCCGCCGGCTGCGACCGCGTGATGACGCTCGACCTGCACGCCGACCAGATACAGGGCTTTTTTGACTTCCCGGTCGATCATGTGTACGCCAGTTCCATCTTCCTGCCCTACATCCGCGACCTGCAACTCGAAAACCTGTCGATTGCCGCCCCCGACATGGGCGGCGCCAAACGCGCCAACGCCTACGCCCGCATCCTGCAATGCCCGATGATTATCTGCCACAAATCGCGCGAAAAAGCCAACGTCGTCGGCGAAATGACCGCTATCGGCGACGTCGAAAACCGCCATATCCTAATTCTCGACGATATGATCGACACCGCCGGCACCGTCGTCAAAGCCGCCGAAATGATGATGGGAAAAGGGGCGCTGAGCGTCCGGGCGATGGCGACCCATGCCGTCCTCTCCGGGCCGGCTCACGAACGCATCGCCCATTCGCTGCTCGAAGAAGTCATCGTTACCGACACCATCCCTCTGGCGCCCAAACCCGGCGTCGACGTCTCGAAAATCAGGGTTCTGTCGGTCGCCGAACTCATGGCCGACGTAATCAATAAAGTCTACCTCAATAAATCAATCAGTACTAATTTTGTAATGTAAATAAAATAAAATACCCCATGACAGCCGAACACATCCATGAAAAACTGCTCGCCGGACTGCGAAATTTCTTCTCAAACAACGGTAAAACAACCGCCGTCATCGGCCTTTCCGGCGGGATCGACTCAGCGCTGGTGGCGGCGCTGGCCGTCGAGGCGCTGGGCAACGACAAGGTAACGGGCATTATGATGCCCTCGCAATATTCCACCCTGCATTCGGTGGCCGACGCCGTCCAACTGGCCGAAAACCTCGAAATAAAACACCACCTGATTGCTATCGAAAGCATTTATAATACCTTTATCAAAGAACTGACGCCGGCGCTCGGCAGCAAAAAGAAAATAGACATTACGGAAGAAAACCTACAGGCACGCATCCGCGCGACCCTGCTTATGGCCGTGTCGAACAAACAGGACTGCTTAGTGCTCAACACCTCGAACAAAAGCGAACTGGCAATGGGCTACGGCACCCTGTACGGCGACCTGATAGGCGCCCTCATGGTGATAGGCGACCTCTATAAAACACAAGTCTACGAAGTGGCGCACTACATCAACCGCCACCAACCTGTGATCCCCCTCAATACCATACAAAAAGAACCGTCGGCCGAACTGCATCCGGGACAAAAAGACAGCGACTCGCTGCCGCCCTACGCCCTCCTCGATCCCGTGCTGCACGCGCTGATAGAAGAATGCCTGTCGCCGGACGAAATCGTCGCACGCGGCTTCGATGCGACAATCGTAGCCCGCGTGGTGAAACAAAAAAAACAGGTAGCCTTCAAAGGATTTCAACTGCCACAGATCATTAAAATAGGCGACTGTCCCTTACTCAGCCGGGAAAAGTGGGTCGAATAATCCGCTAATATCCACAAGTAGCCAGTGAGCCATCAACCGCCTACAAGCGTTGGGCGGCTGACTGCGTCGCGCCCGCCCGCCGGAAAGAAAATGGAGTCCCAAAGCCGGCGTCAACGCCGCTTAGTTTCACCGTCCGAAACCGGCAGGTCATTTTATTTGTAATTCAAAAATTTTTCCTACTTTTGCCCTTCCTTACAATGAAGCAGACGATGAAAATTTTAGTAACAGGCAGTAATGGCCAATTAGGGTACGAATTGCGGCAACTCGCGACACAGTTCCCGCAAGGACGCTTTGTGTTTGCCGATATCGAAGAACTGGACATCACCAGCAGCGACGAAGTCATGTCCTTCGTATGCCTCCATCAACCTGCCTTTATTATTAACGCCGCCGCCTATACGGCCGTAGATAACGCCGAAGACAATCCGGCAGCGGCCAGACAGGTCAATGCCGTAGCCGTCGGCCATTTAGTCAAAGCGGCCTTTGCCGTGAACGCCTATTTGCTGCATATTTCAACCGACTATGTGTTCGACGGGAAAAAAACCACGCCCTATCTGGAAACCGACGCCGTCAACCCGCTGTCGGTATACGGACAAACGAAATTGGAAGGCGAACACGCCGTACAGTCCTACAAACGGGGGCTGGTGGTTCGGACGTCGTGGCTGTATTCGTCGGTGGGTACAAACTTTGTGCGCACCATGCTACGGTTGGGTTGCGAACGCGCCAGCGTGCGGGTGGTCAGCGATCAGGTCGGCTCGCCTACCTATGCCGCCGATCTGGCTGCGGCGCTCTACCGGATAATCGGGCAAACGGCGGAGCAGCCCGCCCTCTTCGTCCCCGGCATTTTCCATTACGCCAATGCCAATACCTGCTCGTGGTACGAATTTGCGAAAAAAATCATGTACTGGAGCAAATGCGCCTGTCAGGTCGAACCGTGTACGACGGACGACTACCCTACAAAAGCCCGCCGCCCGGCACACAGTATGCTCGATTGCGGCAAAATACAACAAACATACGGCGTCGTGGCGCCCCTCTGGGAAAACGCCCTGCGCCGCTGCCTCAAAACACTAAACGGGAACCCGAAGGCAGCAAAAAATGAAAATTTTTAACCCCCATAAAATAACCTTCAAATAAAAAAGTATGGAAGAACGAGTACTACAACGCGCACAGGCTTGGCTCGACGGAAACTACGACGACAAAACCAAAGCAAAAGTAAAAGAATTGATGGAAACCAATCCGTCTGAACTCACCGAAAGTTTTTATAAAAACATGGAGTTCGGCACCGGCGGATTGCGTGGCATCATGGGCGTGGGCACCAACCGAATGAATAAATATACGGTAGGTATGGCCACGCAGGGACTGGCCAACTACCTGAAAAGGTGCTACCCCGGACAGCCCGAAATCAAAGTGGCTATTGCCTACGACTGCCGGAACAACAGCGCCTGCTTTGCGCAAATCACCGCGCACGTGCTGGCCGCCAACGGCCTCAAAGCCTACCTCTTCGAAGCCCTGCGCCCAACGCCCGAACTGAGCTTTACGGTGCGCCATCTGGGCTGCCAAAGCGGCGTGGTAATCACCGCCTCGCACAACCCGAAAGAATATAACGGCTATAAAGCCTATTGGAACGACGGCGCACAGGTTACCGCCCCCCACGATAAAAATATTATCGCCGAGGTGGAAAAAATCACCGACCCCTCGCAAGTGAAATTTGAGGGACACGACGAAAATATCCAGCGTATCGGCAAGGATATGGACGAACAGTACCTCTCCAAAGTACTGTCGCTGGAACTGTCGCCCGAAGCGGTCAAAGCCCGCAGTCGCCTGCGGATAGTCTATACCCCGCTACACGGCACAGGCGTAACGCTCATCCCCGAAGCCCTGAAACGGAAAGGTTTTACCAACATCATCCGGGTGCCGGAACAGGACGTCAGCGACGGTAATTTCCCCACCGTCCAGTCGCCCAACCCCGAAGAACCGACCGCCTTAAAAATGGCCATCGACAAGGCGATAACCGCCGGCGCGGCTATCGTGATGGCCTCCGACCCCGACGCCGACCGCGTGGGGCTCGCTATCCGCGACCCCGAAGGCCAGTTTGTCCTGCTGAACGGCAACCAGACCAATGCGCTGCTCACCTATTATATATTGCGCCGCTGGCAGGAAGCAGGAAAACTGACCGGCAAGGAATATATCATCAAAACCATCGTAACATCCGACCTGATGCGGCGCATCGCCGACCGCTACGGCGTGGAATGCTATAATGTATATACCGGCTTTAAGCATATCGCCGAAGTAATCCGCGACAACGAAGGATCGAAAACCTTTATCGCCGGCGGCGAAGAAAGTTTCGGCTATAACGTCGGCGAATTTGTACGCGATAAGGACGCCGTTACGACCTGCTGCACGATCGCCGAGATGACCGCATGGGCAAACGAACAGGGTAAAACGCTCTTCGACCTGCTGCTGGATATTTACATCGAATTTGGTTATTTCAAGGAAACGCTGATTTCCATTACCAAAAAAGGTAAAGACGGGCTGGCGCAGATAGAAGAAATGATGAAACGCTTCCGTAGCGCCCCGCTGCAAACCATCGACGGGGCAAAGGTCGTGCGAATATACGACTACTCGACTCTCGAGACCCTTGACGTGGCCAGCGGCCGCCGCTCGAAAATCGACCTGCGGGAACCCTCCAACGTCCTGCAATACGAAACAGACGACCAAACCCTCGTCTCCCTGCGTCCTTCGGGAACCGAACCGAAAATCAAATTCTACTTCAGCGTCGCCGCCGAACTGAAAACAAAAGACAACTACCTGAACGTCGCTACCGAAATCGAAGCAAAGTTTAAGCGGATAGCCAAAGAGCTCATGATCGATGATTAACGAGGCACGACTTGCGGAGAAGCTGTACAATCAGGCAATGCAACCATCAACCCATTTACTGCCATAATGCATGCACGAGACGACCATTCGCGTACCCTATTATGATACCGACCGGATGGGGGTAGTACATCATGCCAACTACATCCGTTATTTTGAAATAGGCCGGACAGAGTATATCCGCGAGCGGGGCGTCGCGTATGCCGAGGTCGAAGCCGGGGGCGTACTGATGCCGATTATCGCTACGGAATGCCGCTACCTCAACCCTGCGCACTACGACGAAGTGCTGACTATCCGCACGAAAATCAGCGGGACTATTACAGCCCGCGTCCGATTTGAATACGAAATATACAACGCCGCCGACCAACCCGTTTGCACCGGCGCTACCGAGCTGGCCTTTATCGACGCCCACACGCGCCGCCCCTGCCGCCCGCCGGAAGCAATCAGGCGATTGCAGGCCGACTAAGCCCCGACGATCTACACATGACTCATTTAATATGCATTCCGAACTCCCTTCCAAGTTATTAAATACCGCCGTCGACGAATTTGCAAAACTGCCGGGAATCGGACGGAAAACCGCCCTGCGTCTGGCTCTGCATCTGCTGAAGCAGCCGCGCGAAGAGGTAGAACGGTTCGGCAACGCCTTTATTGCGCTTCGCAACGACGTTAAATATTGCACGGTCTGCCATACCATCTCCGACGCCGACCGCTGCCCGATATGCAACAACCAGCGCCGCGACCATACGACCGTCTGCGTGGTCGAAACCGTCCGCGACGTGCTGAGCATTGAAAATACGCAGCAGTACAACGGCGTCTACCATGTCATGGGAGGCATCATCTCGCCTATGGACGGCGTCGGGCCGCACGATCTGACTATCGACAGGCTGGTTGAGCGCGTGGCCGAAGGCGTCGTCAAGGAGGTGATACTGGCCTTGAGCACCACGATGGAAGGCGAAACGACCTGCTTCTACCTCTACAAAAAACTACGCCACTTTCCGCTGGCCATTACCACGATTGCCCGAGGCGTCGGCTTTGGCGACGAACTGGAATATACCGACGAACTGACGTTAGGACGATCGATTAAAAATCGGCAGCCGTTTACGGTGTGAACCCTAACGGCGCCTCGACGCCATAGGGGAACGCCGCCATGTTCCTCTTCGTAGCCGGCGGTACAGGTCTAAAAAAAATCGGCTACCTTTGTAAAAAATAACCGATATGAAAGAAGAGTTTTTACATTTTATTTGGGAATATTCCCTGTTCGACAAGTCGAACCTGCGCACGACGGACGACGAGCCGCTCGAAATCGTATCGCCCGGGCAGCGTAATACGGATGCAGGCCCCGACTTCTTCAACGCTAAAATCAAAATCGGCGATATGCTGTGGGCAGGTAATGTAGAAATCCATTGCCGGTCGTCCGACTGGAGGCGGCACGAACACAGCTTGGATAAAAGCTACCGCAACGTCATCCTGCATGTCGTAGCGGAAGACGACCGCCCGGTAAGGCGCCCCGACGAGTCGTTGCTGCCGACCTTAGTCATGCGTTATGCGCCGGAGCTTGACCAGCGCTATGCCGCCCTGCTGCAATCGCCCGAATGGGTGGCTTGCGGGAATGCCGCGGCGCAAACCGATCCGTTCCGGCTACATCATTTTTTGGGATGGCTGCTGTTTGAGCGATTAGAGCGCAGAACGCGGCAAATAGGCGTTGTCCTGCATGCTACGCAGAACAACTGGCGCACCGTTTTCTACCGGCTGCTGTTTCGTGCCTTCGGCTTCGGCGTCAATGCCGACCCGTTTGAGATGCTGGCCAAAGCTACGCCTCTGGCGGCTATCGGCAAGCATCGCTGTTCGCTGATACAGATAGAGGCCTTGCTGTTCGGGCAGGCCGGTTTTTTGCAGGACGAGGCGACCGACGATTACGTTCGGCAACTGCAAAAGGAATATGCGTTTTTGCAGGCCAAGTTTTCGCTTACCCCGCTCGAAAAACACGTGTGGAAATTCCTGCGCCTGCGCCCGCCCAATTTCCCGACGGTGCGCATGGCTCAATTAGCAAAACTCCTTCAGCAATCCGACGCCCTGATTGATAAAATCCTGCATTTTCAACATATCGACGAGTTGTACGCGCTGTTCGACGTAGAGACGTCGTCGTACTGGCATACGCATTTCCGGTTTGGGAAAGAGTCGGAGAACAGCCCGAAGAGGCTCGGACGCGCGTCGATCGATCGCATTTTGATCAATGCGTTGGCGCCTTTCCTGTTTATGTATGGCCGCCGGCAGGGCGACGAACTGATGTGCGACAAGGCGCTCTCGCTGCTGGACTCGTTGCCGCCCGAGAACAATCAGATTATCGCCGGGTGGGCGAAGATCGGCGTGGTGGCGGAAAACACCTTTTATTCGCAGGCGCTTATCGAACTGAAAACAAATTATTGCGATAAAAAACAGTGCCTGAAATGCCGTATCGGCGCCGGCCTTCTTACACATGCGGTCAGACCGGAGGCGTTTCCGTCAGGCTTGCCTTAGCAGACTTTCTATTTTTATACGCAGTTCATTGGCCCCGCTCATGCGGCTCATTTCGCCGTTCCAAACCAGCGAAATGAGGCCGGTTTCTTCCGAGACGACGACGACGAGGGCGTCGGTGTTTTCGGTAAGGCCGACCGCCGCGCGGTGGCGCATGCCGTACCGCGCCGGTACAAACCGGTCGGTGATAGGCAAGGTGCAGCGGGCGGCATGGATTTTATTGTGCACGATAATGACCGCCCCGTCGTGCAGCGGCGAGTTTTTAAAGAAAATATTCTCGAGGAGCCGGCTATTCATGTTGGCGTCGATCACGTCGCCGGTAGCGGCAAACACGTCCATCGACGATTTGCGCCCGATCACAATCAGGGCGCCGGTTTTCGTGTCCGACATCGCGCGGCAGGCTATCGTCAGCGCATCGATATCCAGCGACACCGCCCCGTTTGAGCTTTGGTTAAAAATGCGCTGCAACCACGCATACCGCTGCGTATTGAACCGGATACCCAAATGGAGCAGGAAGCGGCGTATTTCCTGTTGGAATAAAATAATGATCGCCAAAATGCCCACGCCAAGGATTTGCCCCAGTATCGCCGACGACAAGTCCATGTGCAAGGCTCGAACCACGAACCAGAGGAAATAGAGCAGCAGCACGCCGGTAAAGATATTGACGGCGCTGGTGCCGCGTATCAGCTTGTAGATTTGGTAGAGGAACAGTGCCACGAAGACAATATCCAGTACGTCGGAAAGATTAATGTGTATAAAATCAAACATAGGGTGCAAAGGTACTAAAAATGGAGCGAACGGTTATCGACGGCCTCCGGCGCATGTGCCGCAAACGCCTTTCAGTACGTAGTTGATGCTTTCGACTACGAAATGTTGGGGGATGGATATCAGTGGGATGGCCGTGTCGCGCAGGCAAAACGTCCGCCGGCAGACGGAGCAGCAAAAGTGAACATGCTGCTGCTCGGGCAAACATTCGCAGGCATCGTCGCAAAGGGCGTATTTCAGCGACCCCGACCCGTCGTCGATCGTATGCAGCAGGCGGTATTGGTGAAAGAGGGTTAGGGTACGGAAGATCGTCGATTTGTCGACCGTTTCTAATTCCGTTTCCAGATCGGTCAGGCTGACGACGTCGTTTTTTTCCGTCATCGCTTTCAGCAGCAGCAGCCGTATGGCCGTTGGTTTGATCCCCCGTTTGAGGAGGTGCGTTTCAAAAGATATATCCATAGTCGGTAGTTTGCATGTATGTAAATAGTCCTGCAAAGGTAGCCGATTTTTTTTAAACCGCGGCGGCCGGAGTCCCACAGGGCGTGCGCATCGGCCGGCGTCGTCGGGAGGTTGCTCCCCGCCTTTCCGGCCGGGTTGCGGTTCGACGTCCGGCGTCGTTGCGTCTGTGCGACGAATAGTCTCCGACGAGCCGAAATCCCCCGAGTCTTTCCGTCAAAGACACGAGTCTTTCCGTCAAAGACACGAGTCTTTCCGTCAAAGACACGAGTCTTTCCGTCAAAGACACGAGTCTTTCCGTCAAAG
>JAIRMW010000092.1 GCA_031258415.1 Prevotellaceae bacterium | reverse complement strand
AAGTTGCGCCGGCGCGGAAAGAAGTTGCGCCGGCGCGGAAAGAAGTTGCGCCGGCGCGGAAAGAAGTTGCGCCGGCGCGGAAGAAGTTGCGCCGGCGCAGGCGGCGTTGTCCTCCGCGCAGGCGGCGGCAAGAGGCAGGCGCGACGCATGTTTTTTACTAAACTAAACGATTAAGACGTGTCGTAGCTGAATTGCACCTATGTATATATGTACGTCCGGAGCGCATTTCCGAACGGGCGGGGGGCGGCGGCGGTTTTAATACGGGCATCCGCAGGCGGGATTGAGGGGGCGGCGTCTTTTGCCTGTCCGGCGTTGCGGCGGGTCGTCGACCGCGCCAAAGGAGTAGTGCAGGAATAGTTCGTGCGAGCCGCTGTTCCAGCCGCGCAGGTCGCCGCCGGCGGCCAGAAAATCGAAGACGTAGCCTGCCGTCAGCGAGCGGCTTTCGACGCCGAGTGATACTACGGCGGCATAGGTCGCGTTCTGTAGCGGCGTGCGCAGGGCTACGCCGGCCGCCAGTCCGCCGCTGCGCAGGGCGGCGCCGGCTATCAGGTAGGTGAAGTCGCCCTGACGGACATACGTCGCATGAGGCGAGAGGACTACGTTTTCCAGCGCCATCCATTCCCGTAAGGGCTGCAGGTCGCCGCTGCCGGCGAGGGTGAGCGGGAAACGGGCGTGTACCGTTAATTTTATTGACGGGGCGCCATAGACCCACGACGAAGGGGCGGCGGCGGCGCCAAGATGCTGCACGGCGATCCCCGACTGAAATGCGGGATGCGAAAACAGGAGCCCGGCGGCAAAATCGACGCGGCTCTCCGACGACTCGCCGGCAGGGTACGCGACCGCGCCGCCGCTGCCTGCGACGTCGGGAAAGAGCCAGCTTTGCGGGTTACGCTGATGCAGATGAAAAACCGCCTGCAACGCCGGCCGCACTTCCATGCTCTCGGAGAGCCGGAACGCATAGGCGTACGCAAGCCCGAATGAGGTGGTTTGGAAGACGCCGCCGGCAAACCGGTCGTTCATCGCATAGACCCCGATGCCGCTGTTCCACGACGAGAGGAAGGCGTCGCCTTCGACATAGGCCGTATGGCCGACGTTGGCCACAGCCGTAAACGGGCTCCGCACGGCCATGCCCGCGTGGTATGCCCCGAACGTGCCGGCAAAAGCAGGGTTGGCGTACATCGGCGCCGACAGGAGGTGCGAAAAGACGACCTCTTGCGCCGTGGCCGGCAAAGCCGCCTGTAGCCCGGCTACAAGCAGGATAAGAAAGCGAGGAGTGAGCGATTTCAAAATAATAGTATAATGACGTTATTCGGATTACAAATTTACATAAATTTTGGCTGAACAGGCAACACCTCGACAGAAATAACAGGAAGCCGCCGGACGGCACAGGGGTATTCGCGCGATGGCGAGGGGCGGACGCCGGGGCCTGTTGAACGTTCCCTTCCTAAGTCCCGGCGGGGCGAAACGGAAGCCGGCGACGGGCGCATTGGGCGATGTCGGTCTTTTTTCGTACCTTTGTCGTCCGGAAGAAGAAGCATAACCCAATCCTTACCAAATTAGAATAACATGGAAAGACGTATCGGTATCCGAAAGGAAACAAAATCAGCGCGCGAATGTCGGGCGCCGATTACGCCGTATTTTGCCGAAAAGTGGATGCGCGAAAACGACCTGTACTTCGTCGCACAGCGCTCGGCACAGCGGGTGTTTAAGGATGTGGAATACGAACATTGCGGCGTCGAACTCTCCGACCATCTGCACCACTGCGACGTCATCTTCGGCATTAAGGAAATACCGCTTCCCGAAATCGAATCCGGCAAAACCTATGTCATTTTTTCGCATACGCACAAAGAACAGCCTTATAATATGCCGCTGCTGCGAACGATGCTGGAGCGCGGCTGCACGCTGATCGACTACGAATGTATCCGTGACGAACGCGGCCACCGCCTCGTGGCTTTTGGCTACTATGCCGGGCTTGCCGGGATGATTAATACCCTGTGGGCACTGGGCGAACGCTATAAAAGGCAGGGTATCGCCACGCCCTTCACGCAATTGCAGCAGGCCTTCCGCTACAAAAGCCTTATCGCCGCCCGCCGCGAACTGCGCGCTATCGGCGAGGCTATCGCCACGCGCGGCGTCCCGGAGGACATCGCGCCGCTGACGGTCGGCATCGTCGGGCGAGGACGGGTCGCGAAGGGCGCGCAAGAGATTATGAATATGTTTCCCATACAGGACATCACGCCCGCCGAACTGCTCAAGCTCGAAAAAGGCGGCAATTTTTCCAACAAGATTATCTACCGCGTGCTGTTCTCCGAAATCGATATTGCCGCGCCGGTGGCGCCCGGCCGTCCGTTTGTGCTGAAGGAGTACTACAAGTCCGGCGAACGATACCGGAATGTATTTGAGAAATACGTCGATTACCTGTCCGTTGTGGTCAACGGGATATTTTGGCATGAAAAGATGCCGCGCCTGCTTACCTCCGATTACCTCGAGCGGCTGTTCCGCACCACCCGGCACCCGAAGCTGACCGTCGTGGGCGACATCACCTGCGACCCCTGCGGATCGGTCGAATTTACGCATCAGGCTACCGACGTCGAACATCCGATATTTATCTACAACCCGCTCACGCGTCGGCCGGTTCGCGGCTTCGACGGCGAAGGCATTGCGGTGATGGCGGTCGATATTTTGCCCAGCGAATTGCCGCGCGACGCTTCCAACAGCTTTTCGGAGCTGCTCGACGAGTTTGTCGCCCCCATCGCCCGCGCCGACTACACCCGCCCCTACGAAGAACTTGCGCTGCCCTACCCGGTAAAGAAGGCGGTGATCGTGCTGGCCGGGAAATTGACGCCCAAGTATGCCTACCTGCAATCGTCCTGCACGCCCTGACGACGGCGGAAGGTTGCCGGAAAATGCCTATCTTTGCACTCATTTTAAAACGAAAAAAAGATGACTGGTACCGAACAATTTTTAAGCGCCGAACTGGCACAAGCTATCGCGATGCTGTACGCGCATCCGGCGCCCGACGCCGCATTGAACTTGCAAGCCACCCGGAAGGAGTTTGAAGGCGACTATACGGCCATGATGTTTCCCCTGTTAAAAATCAGTAGAAAATCGCCGGAGCAGACAGGCGAGGAGGTCGGGCAGCAATTGCAGATGCAGTGCCCGGAGGTGGCGTCGTACAATGTGGTAAAGGGGTTTTTGAATATCCGGCTGTCGGCGGCCTACTGGCTCAACCGCTTTGCCGACGTCGCACAGACGGAGCAGTACGGCTGCCATTTGCCGTCAGGCAAAACCATGGTGGTCGAATATTCCTCGCCCAATACCAACAAGCCGTTGCACTTGGGGCATGTTCGGAACAATCTGTTGGGCTATTCGGTGGCGCGCCTGCTGGAAGCCAACGGCCACCGGGTTATTAAAGTCAATCTGGTAAACGACCGCGGTATTCATATCTGTAAATCCATGCTGGCGTGGCAAAAATGGGGTCTTCATGCCACGCCCGAATCGTCGGGGCGCAAGGGCGACCATCTGGTGGGCGACTATTATGTGCTGTTCGACAAGGAATACAAACGTCAGCAGGCCGACCTGCAGGCGCAGGGCAAAAGCCCCGCAGAAGCCGCCCGGCAAGCGCCGGTGATGCTCGAAGCCCAGGAAATGCTGCGCCGGTGGGAACGCGGCGACAGCGATACCGTGGCGCTGTGGCGTACGATGAACGCATGGGTCTATGCCGGTTTCGACGAAACCTATCGGAAACTCGGCGTCCACTTCGACAAGATCGACTACGAGTCGAATACCTATCTGTCGGGCAAAAAGATAGTCGAGGAGGGGGTGCGCAAAGGCGTCATGGAACGCCGCGACGACGGCTCCGTCTGGATCGACCTGACCGCCGACGGGCTCGACCAGAAGCTCCTGCTGCGTTCCGACGGGACGTCGGTCTATATGACCCAGGATCTGGGAACGGCGCTGCAACGCTACGAGGAGTATCACTTCGACGCGCATATTTACGTCGTAGGCAACGAGCAGAACTACCATTTTCAGGCGCTCCGGTTGGTGCTGGAAAAGATGGGCTACGCATGGGCAAAGGCTATTTATCATCTTTCGTATGGCATGGTCGAACTGCCGGACGGCAAAATGAAATCGCGCGAGGGCACGGTGGTCGACGCCGACGATTTGATAGAAGAGATGATCCGTACCGCCCGCGAAACAGCGCAGGAAGCAGGGAAGCTCGACGATATGCCCCCCGACGAACAACAGCGCCTCTTCGCCATGGTCGGCATGGGTGCGCTGAAGTATTTTATCCTCAAAGTAGACCCGAAGAAAACCATGCTCTTCGACCCTAAAGAGTCTATCGATTTCAACGGCCATACAGGGCCTTTTATTCAATATACCCACGCACGCATCAAATCGGTCTTGCGCAAGGCAGCCCAACAACAACTTGTGGCCGGGCTGACCGGCGCAACGTTGAACGGGAAAGAAATCGAATTAGTCAAAATCCTGTACGCATTTCCCGAAAAAATCCGCGAGGCCGGCGACGCCTGTTCTCCAGCGCTCATTGCAAACTACGCCTATGAGCTGGCGAAGGAATTTAACCAGTACTACCACGAAGTCTCCGTGCTGCACGAACCCGACTACGCCCTGAAAACGCAACGCCTGCTGCTGCTGCAACAAATTGCCGGCGTGTTGAAGACGGCTATGGGTATTTTAGGCATGGAGGCGCCGGAGAGAATGTAGCGGGCCGTTGGAGGACGTCCGTTAGCGGAACCATTACCGGCGAAAAGGAAAGCGGGCATTAAAACCAACTATTTTAATGCCCGCTTTCCTTTTTATTTTCTATTCTCAATGCGCTGTTAAATCCACGTTTTTCAGTGCGCTGTAAGCGCTGAGATGGTCTAATTCAAAATTGGCGATAAAGGCATAGTGTCCGGTATTGGCTGCCTGCCCGCGCGTGATATGGATAGCTGCCGACTGGATGTAGTCGTCTCCGGTTTGCGAATC
>JAIRMW010000083.1 GCA_031258415.1 Prevotellaceae bacterium | reverse complement strand
CGCCCCTTCAGGGCTGCGCTGCGCGGGCGTCGCGTATTCGCAGGGCAACGCCCTGCGCTATTATAGGCCGCCCTTTCAGGGCTGCTGTCGCTCGAAGGGCGGGGGTGGACGATAATTCATCCCTTCGGGTTGCGTAGGCGTCGCCGTGTTCGCTACCCCCAATCGCTGCGCTTCATTGGGGGTTATTCATAGTAAGCCCTTCGGGCTTTTTGTCGTGGCCACCCCATCTCCCAATGGCGGCGGCAACAGCCAATGAACAATGGCCTGCGGCGGCGGAGGTTCTCTGTGCCTCTCTGTGGTTCTCTGTGCACTCTGTGTTCCCTTTTTCTTGCACGGAGAGGCACGGAGGAATGGCCGTTTCCGAAGCCAACCTGCTCGTATAGGTATAAACCGTCATCCTATAAAAAACCCGCTGTTTTTTCTACAGCGGGTTTTCGATTCCACTCATACGCCGTTTTTCGCACACGCTCTTTCGGCCCTGTTTTAAAAGAAACGTCCGCGGTGGTCTTCCACTCTGGCCGCTTTCTGGATGCTGTTGTAGAACGTGTAGAAATCGGATTGGGCAGCGGTGTAGCGCTCGCGCCATTTTTCATCGTCGATCGTATAGGCTTCCCCTGTCGTCCGTTTTGTAACGGTAAAAAGATAGACGCCCATTGCGCCTTTCACCGGCCCTGTGATCGTGTTCTCCTGCGCCCCGGCAACGGCTCCCAGCAGCTTCGGTTCGATGCCGATGGTCGGAATAAATCCGCCGGTAAAGGAGAGGTCGCCTGCGGTGTTTACCGGCAGGTTGAGCTGTTCTGCGACGACGTCGATCGACTCGGCGCCGGCCGTGGCTGCGCTCAATTGTTGCGCGAGCCTGTTGGCATTCTCTTCACGTTGCAGCAGGCTTTCGATCTCTGCACGCACTTGCCCGAACGGGGCAATGCCTTCTTCGCGGGCAGCGGTAAGCGTGGCGACTACAAAGAAATTGCCGATGGTCAATACCTGCGATACGTCGCCCACTTTTGCTTCGTAAGCCCAGCGGGACAGTTCGCGGGCATTCGGCAGGGTGGCTACTGTTTTTTGTCCTTCTGTGACGGAATAGGCCGGCGTAATCGGGTATCCTTTTTCTGTGGCAGCCGCGACAAACAGCGCCCGCTGTTTCTGACTTGCCGAAGATAGATTATTGGCTTCCGTAAAGATATTCTGATACGTTATTTTCCCCGCATGGGCGGTTTTTTCGATAATCGCCAATTGCACCTTCCGCGATTCGGGGCTACGGTCGGTTACTTCGACGATATGCAGGCCGGCGGTCGTTTCCACTTTTATCAGCTTGTTGCGGGGCGTCAGGAAACAGGTGTCCCTAAATTCCTTGAGCAGCGCGGCGTCCTGCGCAAACCATCCGATGTTGCCCCCGTCGCGGTTGGCGGCCTGATCGATCGAATACTGTTGGGCAATGTAGCTAAAATTCGCGCCGCCGTTCAGCGCCATAATTAAACTGTCGGCGAGCCGGGAAGCGGTTTCTTTGTTATTATTCTGAATGAGGATATGACGCACCTGCACCGAGTCGGGCATCATCCGCGACCGGATAATCCGAGCCATATAAAAGGTGTTGTTTTCCCTGAAGATCGGCAAAATATCTTTGGTCGTCGCCCGGAAGGCGAAGCTGTCCAGCGTCGCCGATTTAGCCTCCAGTTCATTTTCCTTATAATAGTAGCCGGTAAAGGCTTCGTCGGAGTTACGCGCCACAAAGCGCTCCAGTTCGCCGGCAGGCGTACCGGTAAATTCCGAATAAATCCGGTTGGCGGTTTCTTCGGTCAGGCGGACGTCGTCGTCCGAAGGCGTTACTTCAAACGCGACGTATTCGATGTCGCGCGAGGTTTCCTGTTCAAAATCCCGTTTATGTTTTTTATAATAGTCGCGTATGGCCGCTTCGGCGATTGTGCCGACCGAATCGGTCGCGGCGTTGAGCGCGCGTACGATATAGCGGATGTCGGCGGTAGTATTCCGGTCGGCCACATTGCGTTTCAGTTCCAGCGAATTGGTATAATGGCTTTGCGTCAGGAGCGACACATATTTTTCTATCATTTGGGCGTCGCGCATTCGGTTTTCGCAATATTGCCAGTACGTCGCACGCATGCCCGAAGGGTCGCTGTCGATGCTGCGGATAAAGTTTAGCACGTTGGCGCGGCTAAAACTGCCCGTTTCGCCCCAGAATACGGGGTCTTGCTGGAGTATCGGTGAAATATAGCGACCCTGCGACAAGTCGACCAGTTCTTTGGCCGACACTTCAATGCCGCACTTTTCGTATTGGACATTCAGGGCATATTCCTTAAAAAAGTCCTGCCAAGCCTGTTCTTTCACTTGTTCCTGCGCTTGTTCGCTGAGCGATCCGCCGCCTGTCCACAAGCTATATATTTGCGTGTAATACTCCTGTCGCTTCGCAAAATCCTGATAACTGATCGTCTTACCATTGATTCTGCCTACATCGTTTTGCGATGAAAACATAGACATTACCGATTGCATGGTATTGGCGTCTACGATAAAGGAAATTAGGGCAAACCCGATAATTACCGAAATAAAAACGCCCATGCGGACTCTGATTTTTTCTAAAACAGCCATTTGCTTATTGTATTAGGTTTTATTTATTATTTGTTAAACTGGTTGCAAAAATACTACTTTTTTACATCATTCGCTTTTTCTTTTTGTAGCCCCGAGCAGAATCGAACTGCTATCAAAAGTTTAGGAAACTTCTATTCTATCCGTTGAACTACGAGGCCTTTTTGAAACAGGAATGCGATCTTCGGGCATTCGTTGCCGCCCCTTGTTCGTCCTTCCCGTTTTGGCGCTTACCGTCCGTTACATTTTTTGTATTATACGTTAGTAGGCCCATTTATAATACATCGCTCCCCATGTAAATCCTGCGCCGAAGGTGGCAAGCACGATGGTATCGCCTTTTTTGAAGCGCTTCTCGTACTCCCACAGGCACAACGGTACCGACGCCGCCGACGTATTGCCGACATGGTCGATATTGATCAGCACCTTTTGCTCGTCGAGCCCCATTCGTTTGCGAACGGAGTCGATAATGCGCAGATTGGCTTGGTGGGCGATGAAGTAATCAATCGTATCGCCTGTCAGGTTGTTGCGTTCCATGATGGTATCGGTCGCCGAAGGCATCTTGAGTACGGCGTGTTTGTAGACGTTCGGCCCGTCCTGAAAGACGAAATGCTCGCGGTTGCGTACGGTTTCTTCGGAGGGCGGATACATAGAGCCGCCGGCCTTCTGGTAAAGATATTGCACGCCCGACCCGTCGGCATGGAGCGTAACGTCCTGCACGCCCAGCCCTTCGTAGTTCGGCTCGACCAATATGGCCGCGGCGCCGTCGCCAAACAGGATACAGGTTTTGCGGTCGGTATAGTCCGTCAGCGACGACATCTTTTCGTTGGCTACTACAATAATCTTTTTCCGTGCACCGGACTCGATGAAACTTTTTGCCGTAGTCAGACCATACAAAAAACCGGAACAGCCCGCGCTAATATCAAAGGCAAACGCATTGTTGATACCGACTTTGCCGCAGATCACACAAGCGGTCGACGGGAAAATCATGTCGCTGGTGGTCGTAGGACAAATCAGCAGGTCGATTTCGTCGGGCGAGGTATTGGTTTTTTCGAGCAACTGCCGCACCGCTCTGACGCCCATCTCCGAGGATCCCATGCCTTCTCCTTTTAATATATGACGTTCACGAATGCCGGCATGTTCTATAATCCACTGGTCGTTTGTATCTACCATTTGGCTTAATTCTTCGTTGGTCAGGATATAGTCCGGAAGGTATCCGGCTATTCCTGTGATAGCTGCAGTTATTTTCATTTATGAATAATTTTGATGCCTTAAAGCTTGTTTAATATTTGGAATCAGGTTTTTTCGGATAGCTTGTTCGGTTTGCCGTATCATATTGGTAACAGCCAGCGGGCTTGACATCCCGTGTCCGATGATGACCGGCGCATTCACGCCCAACACCGGTGTACCGCCATACAGTTCATAATTGAAGCGGTTGAAATAGTCATTGTCGACCTTCAACTTCTTTGATAGCGCGTAAATAGCTTCTGCCTGCTTGAGGACTACATTGCCGACAAACCCGTCGGTGATAATGACGTCGGCCACATCGCCCGAAAACAGGTGGTTTGCTTCAATGTTGCCGACAAAGTTAAAATCCGTCGTGCCGTGCATCAGCTTGTACGCTTCTTTGGTTACCAAATTGCCTTTTTCTTCTTCCGCGCCAATATTCAGCAACGCCACACGGGGATTATCCAGCCCGTTCATGTCGTGGGCATAAATAGCGCCGAGGATGCCGTACTGGTACAGTACATCAGGCCGGCAGTCGGCGTTCAGGCCGGCGTCGAGCAGGAGTGCTCGACTGCCTGTAAGCAGTGGAAATTCAGTGGCTATACATGGACGGATTATGCCTTCAATAGGTTTCACGGTATACATTGCACCGACCAGCATCGCGCCGGTGCTGCCGGCGCTGGCAAAACCGTCGATTTTACCGGCGCTCAATGCCTCAAACCCTACGGTAATGCTTGAATCGGCCTTTTGCTGAAACGCTTTGGCCGGATGGTCGTTCATATCAATAACTTCGGTCGTATGTACAAGATCAAAAGGCGCCGGGTCGAAATGAACCTGTTCGCAGTAGGCGGTTATTTGTTCCTTGTCGCCAAACAGCGCCAACCGTACGTCGCCGGGTAGTTGCACTTGCGCGTCGATGGCGCCTTGTATGATATGGTACGGAGCGAAGTCGCCGCCCATTATGTCAATTCCTATCCTCATCAGCAAAGGAATTGCGTTAAGCCGTTTGCTCGACGATTAGCCGACCGCGATAGTACCCGCATTCGGGACATACGCGATGGTATAAAACCGC
The DNA here is from genome assembly GCA_031258415.1 of Prevotellaceae bacterium. Classification (GTDB taxonomy): domain Bacteria; phylum Bacteroidota; class Bacteroidia; order Bacteroidales; family UBA932; genus JAIRKX01. The sequence continues at coordinate 6,562 of JAIRMW010000083.1, read as the reverse complement.
TGCGCCACAGTTGGAGCACGCGGCTAACGTCGGCACTTCGGCTTTGTAATGCGTCCTGCGTTTGTTTCTGCGTTGTTTTGAAATTTTGTGCTTTGGATTTGCCATTGTATTTAATTTAAAATTATTAGTTTATTTAATTTCTCTATCATTTCCTTATTACATTGTTCTACGTCGTGTATTCGTTGAAGGGGCAAACTGAGGATGAGGCTGTCATAAAAATACTGCGTCAAATCCACACCACCGGCGTCGAGGTCTATCCACAGCACGTCGTCGTCGTCGGTATACTCATCGCCGGTAGCCAATTTCACTACCGGCGTGCCCCGGAATGCGATCGGCACTTTTAAATCGTCTAAACACCGGTCGCACGGGACGGTTACATCGCCCGTTAATTGCACCTCTAATTGTATAAGTCCGGTATTTTTAATAACCGTTACAGCGGCCTCTACCGAGGCTTGCTGTACTTCGCTTCCTTCAAAATCAACAAAGAACGCATCGCTTATTTTAAAAGAAAAAAGATGCTTACCTGTTGGTAGCCCGCTTATTGCAATAATATAATCACGCTTATTTTTCACTTTTCTTCCACTAAAATAGCGTGCAAAGATATAAAAAATATAGCACGGAACAAAATTTGCTTACTACTTACTCAGGGCCGACGCATCTAATTTTTGTTGTGGTTAGATGAAAATGGTTCTTCTCCTTTTTTAGGCATTTACTAATTGAATTTACAGAGTAGTTAGCGTAGTTAGAGCCGGGGGCGCCGCGCTTGTCGTTGTCCTGTAGGGGCAACACGCTATTAACCGTATGCTTGAGCTTACGGCTTGAGCGTGCACCGCCGCCACTCCTTGCATGTTGCGTCCGCCCGAATCGATTATACTATCTCTACTACTCCTAACTCTTAACTCTTAGTTCGCACATCCAATCGCTTCGCTTCATTGGGGGTTATTCAAATTAGTACCTTCGGTCTTTTATTGTTCGCAGAGGGCAGGCTGTCGATCGGATACTTTCCGAAATACCCGTCAGGCCTTCGTAAAAAGAGGATAAACATAGATAAATTCCTTTAAAGGAATCGGTAATTCCTTCAAAGGAATTGGTCGTTCCTTTGAAGGAATCGGTCGTTTCATTGAAGGAGATGGTCGTTCTTCGGCAAAAATTCGGCGGGGCGACGGAGCGTTTTCATAATGAACGCCGGACGGGGTCGTTCGATAGGGGGTAAGGCCGGGAAGGAGGCGCGAATTGCGGGCGGGACTACCTGCTCTTGCTTTACTTTACTCTTCCTTTAATGGTTTCTATTTTTTTTATACCTTTGCAGCCGAAATTATTAAATACATATATAATAACATGAAATTATTGGAAGGAAAAACGGCTATTATTACCGGCGCCGCCCGCGGTATCGGGAAAGCCGTAGCTCTGCGCTTAGCGCAGGAAGGATGCCGGATTGCATTTACCGATTTGGCGATTGACGAAAACGCCAAACAAACCGAAGCCGATTTGACGGCATTAGGCGTCAAGGCCAAAGGCTATGCCGCAAACGCCGCGAAGTTCGACGAAACGCTTCAAGTGGTCGACGCCATAGGGAGCGACTTCGGTCGTATTGATATACTGGTCAACAATGCCGGTATCACCCGCGATGGCCTGCTGATGCGAATGAGCGAAGAACAATGGGATTTGGTTATTACCGTCAATCTGAAGTCGGCGTTCAATTTCACTCGTGCCGTAGTGCCGACCATGATGCGCCAAAAAGCGGGCAGTATTATTAATATGAGTTCCGTTGTGGGCGTATCGGGCAATGCGGCGCAAGCGAACTATTCGGCCTCCAAAGCAGGCATGATAGGGCTTACGAAGTCGGTAGCAAAAGAATTGGGGTCGCGCGGCATTCGTTGCAATGCTATTGCGCCGGGTTTTATCATCACCGAGATGACGCATCAGCTGACCGACGAAATACGCGAAAAATGGATGAATACGATCCCCCTGCGTCGTGGCGGTACGCCCGAAGACGTAGCGAATGTCGCGTTATTCCTTGCTTCAGACTTGTCGTCGTATGTAAGCGGGCAAGTGATCCCGGTGTGTGGCGGCATGACTATGTAACGTATGGATTATGCGAGAGCTACAGGAGGCAATCTGTTTTTTTGAAAACAATGTATTTCCGGTTTCCAAAATATATAGTACCTTTGCATCGCTTTTGCCCAGATGGTGGAATTGGTAGACACACTACTTTGAGGGGGTAGCGCCGGTTGCGGTGTGCAAGTTCGAATCTTGTTCTGGGCACTTTTAGATTGCAAAGCCCGTTGATCTTCAACGGGCTTTGTTGTTCCTAAGGGAATACGGACAGTATCAACGGGCAGCGGCTACAAGGGCGGAAGCGTCGACATTCGCAATCTTTGCTCTTTGCTTTAATACAAGTTAAGCGCCCCGACAGAAAATAATACAATATTTTTTCTAAATTTGCACTTTCATAAAACGATATAGATATGTTAAAAGTATGGATCACAGTCCTTGTAGTGTTTTTAGGCGCGTACATGGCGAATGCGCAAGGCTATCATATTACGGTGCAGGTCGACGGGCTGCGGGATTCGACAGTCCTTTTGGCGGTATATAGCGGCGCAAACAAGTATGCACGCGATACGGCCAAAACCGACAGTAAAGGCCGTGCCGTATTTACGAACAACACATCATTGGCTGGCGGTATGTATATGCTGGTGACGGGCAACACGCAATTGTGCGATTTCCTTATATCCGACGAGCAAAGCCAGCAGTTTACTATTCACTATAAAAAAACCGACGACTCGTCGCCGGTAGAAGTTCTTTTTAAAAATTCGCCGGAAAATACGGCATTCTTAGAATTTCAAAAATTCATGGGCAAACGGCAGGCCGACTCGCGACGCTTGAGGGAACAGGCGCAAAAAGATTCGACATTCCGCGTCGCCGCCATAAACAGCCTGAAGCGCATTACCGATGAGGAAAAAGCCTATACCGCCGGTATAATCGAAAAATGGAAAGGCAAACTGTTAGCCACCTTAGCCCGATCCGTGCAGCCGCCGCCGCAGGCGCCCGATCCGAATATCCCCGACGACCACCCGCAACGCGATTCTATTCGTTGGGTCTACTATTTCCAATGGGAGAAAGACCACTTTTTCGACAATATCGACTTTGCGGATGCACGCCTGCTGAATACCCCTGTATTCCAACCCAATTTTGACGCCTATTTCAATACTAAAATTGCACAACATCCCGACACGGTTATTGCCGCCGTGCACCGGATACTCGAAAAAGCCAAAGCCCACGACGATATGTTTATGTATTGCCTTGGACATTTGTTTAACACCTACATCCAGTGGAAAGCGCTTTCCATTACGCCTCACTACGCCATTGGCATGGAAGCGGTGGTCGTTGATCTTATTAATAACTACTACCTTGCCGGCGAAGCCAAATGGGCGGAAAAAGATACGACGTTTATGCGGCAAATCCGCGAATACGTGCGCTTCAACCGGCATTCGCTGGTGGGGCTGCCGGCGCACGACTTGCAAATGCAGCAACTGACCGGTCAGTATACGTCGCTCTACGACATTCAATCGCCGTATACGCTGCTGATATTCTTTGATACCAACTGTGGCCACTGCCAAAAAGAAATACCGTTGATTTACGAAACCTACAAGCAATTCCGCGATAAAGGCCTGCGCGTGTTTTGCGTATATATCGGCCGCGACGGGCCGGAATGGCAGAAATTCGTAGAGAAGCACGGACTGGACTGGATCAACGTATGGGATCCGTACGAAACAACCAACTTCCGTGAAATATATACCGTGCAGACCACGCCGCAATTGTACCTTTTGAATAAAGACAAAAAAATTATCGCCCGCCGCGTAACGCACGATCTGCTGGAGCAGCTGATGGGTTTTTATATCGATAAAAAGGCGTTAAACCAGCCGGAAGAAGAATAGAAAATATATAAATCCTGTAACAATGAAAAAACACCTCTTTGTGATAATGGCCGCCGTCCTCGCCGGACAAATGGCCGCCCAACCTGCCACCGCTCCGGCGGGTTATTCGATAGCTGTAACCGTTGTCGGCGCTCCGGCCAATACGCTGGTTTGGCTTGCCATGTATAATGACGATACGATGGCAACCATTGACTCGTTGCCGACCGACGCCGGCGGGCGGGCCGTATTTGCCGGTGCGCAGCCGTTAAAGGCCGGCATGTACAAAGTCTCGCTGCAAGGCGACCAGAGCCCGTTTGTAGATGTATTTATTACCGGCGGCGAGCCGCAGCATTTTGCGTTATCGTTCGACCGCGCTGTCGGGATGGCCTCGCTGGAAGTGCACGGCTCGCCGGAGAACGAATTTTTTGCCGGCTGCCTGCATTTTCTTAACGAGAAACAACAGCAGATGCAGGCATTGAACGCCCGTATGGAGCCTTACCGCGAGGTGCCCGATTCGTCCGCCGTTATCAGCGCCCAACAGCAACAGGTCGGACGCGAACTGCAAAATAAATGGAACGAAGTGTACACAGCATTCCCGCGCAGCACCCTGGCGCTGTTCCTGACGTCGGTGCGGGAGCCGACGCCGTCGGAACCCTCCATTCCGCCGTTATTCCCCAATCGCGATTCGGCGATGCAGGCGTATTACCTGAATTATTACAGGGAGCATTTTTTCGACAATATCGATTTCTCGGACGAGCGGATCCTGCGCATGCCTTTTTTGAGCAATACGCTGCGCATCTACTACCTGCGCATTCTGCCGATGGATAAGGCCGTGATGAAAGAACGCACCGATTTTCTGTTCGGCAAAGCAAAAGCCAATCGCGAGGTATATGAATATCTGGTGCGCAACCGCTATGATTTCTTCCGCAGTGCGCCCATTTCCGATCTGGAGGATCTGGCAACCGAACTGGCAGAGCAATATGTTATCAATGAGGCGGAGCAGTGGAGCGACAAAGCCTACGTCGCCCGCCTGAAAGAAGCCATCCAAAGGAGCAAACTCAATCCGGTGGGGACGCCGGCAACCAACCTGCACCTACAGGATTCGACCGGCAAAACGATTTCCATTTACGATGTGCAGGCGCCCTATACCGTGTTGCTGTTCTACAATCCGGGATGTCATTCCTGCGCGATCGCGACGCCCGTCGTCTGGGAAACCTATCAGCAGTACCGCGCTAAAGGATTGCAGGTATACGCCGCATACGTCGATGCGAACCGGGACGAATGGGCGCCCTACATCGCCGAAAAAAAATACGACTGGATTAACGTCTGGGACTCCAACGGCACGGAGAACCTCTATGAAAAATACGACGTACACGCCATCCCAACTATTTACCTGCTGGATGAAAACAAACTCATCATGCACAAAAACCTCTCTGTAGAGCAGCTTCAGGAGGTCTTGTCGCAACTGCTCAACTAACGGCTATGAAACTACAGTTAAAAAATCCGATCATTTTCTTTGATACAGAAGCCACCGGACTGGATATTGCCAAAGACCGCATTGTCGAAATATATTTACTAAAAATCTATCCCGACGGACGGGAAGAGAGCCGCGTGCATCGCCTGAACCCGACCATCCCCATCTCGGAAGAAGCGCGAGCCATCCACGGCATCAGCAATAAAGACGTAGTCGGCTACCCGACGTTCGCGACGATAGCCAAAGACTTGGCCGCGTATATGGAAGGCTGCGATCTGGCCGGCTACAACGCCATTCGGTTTGATATACCCCTGCTGGTCGAAGAATTCATCCGCGCCGGCGTAACCGTCGACTTCCGCCGCCGCAAACTGATCGACGTGATGTCTATTTTTTACAAAATGGAACCGCGCAACTTAGCCGCCGCCTATAAATTTTATTGCCAAAAAGAACTGGAAAACGCCCACGGCGCCGAAGCCGATACTCGGGCCTCCTACGAAGTGCTGCAATCGCAACTCGATCGCTACGACAACCTACAGAACGACGTCGCTTACCTGGCCTCCTGTTCCAACTATAATAAAAAAATGCTGGACTACGCCGGACGATTTGTCCTCAACGATAAAGACGAACCCATCATTACCTTCGGTAAACACAAGGGCAAAAGCGTTGCCAGCGTATTGAGGGACGAACCGGCCTACTACACGTGGATCATGAATAGCGATTTTCCGTTAGACACCAAGCGTGTGCTGACAGAATTAAGATTGCAACAATTAGACCACAGGACAAACGCCTTTTAACGCCGTTCAAAAACGGTTGGGACAGCCGCCGACAAAGCGCTTCCTCCTCTTAGGGGCTTTAGCCCCCGCATCGACGGCAGGGCTAAAGCCCCCAATAGATTGGTTCTCCTTTTTTGTCCGCCGGCTGAAGCCGACGGAAATTTTTCATTGAAATAAGGTATATGGCTTTCGCTAAAAAAGTTGACTCCTAAAAGAGCAAAAAATGCATTTACAGACAAGAAAACAACTTTTGTATTTTATATAATCTGCATTTTTAAATTACACAAATATATATTATCTTTGTGGTCATAATCATTAATACAATAAAGTTATGGGACGCAAAGTAAAGCAGTTGAAGAATTACACCACCGCACAGCTTGAATCGCTATTGGAAAGTA
>JAIRMW010000162.1 GCA_031258415.1 Prevotellaceae bacterium | reverse complement strand
ACGAGAGTCCGCCGTATACTTTATAGGGGATATTCTTTTTTCGAAATGCTTCTTCAAACGCACGCGACTGGGCGTTGGTTCGGTAGAGGACGGCAAATTCGCTGTAGGGTATCCGGCGGGTGTAGACCGTTTCGGCCACGGATGAGGCGACCATGAAACTTTCTTCCTGATCGGTAAATGCCTGAATGACGCCTATTTTTTCGCCGGGGGCGCCGCTCGAGAAGCATTTCTTTCTCAGTTGGCGGCTGTTTTTTTCTATCAGGTTGTTGGCGGCATTGACAATGGTTTGCGTCGAGCGGTAGTTTTCTTCCAGTCGGTATTCTTTGTAATCGGGATAGTCGTGACGGAAGTTTAAAATATTTTCGATACGCGCCCCCCGGAACGAATAGATGCTTTGCGAATCGTCGCCCACGACGCAGAGGTTCCGCAGGATTTGCGAGAGCCGTTTTATGATGATATATTGAGCATAGTTGGTATCCTGATATTCGTCGACCAGAATATAGTTGAACAGGCCGTGGTAGCGGGACAGGACGTCGGGGAACCGGCGGAACAGTACATTGGTGTTCAAAAGCAGGTCGTCGAAATCCATGGCTCCGGCCTGCTTGCAGCGTCGCGCATACAACGCATATATTTCATGCAGGGACGGGCATTTGCGGAGGCGGTCGGCTTCCTGAATCTGGGGGTCTGCGGCGTATTCTTCCGGGCGGATGAGGCTGTTTTTAGCCATGGAAATCCGGCCGGCCACCGCGCTCACTTTATACCGCTGTTCGTCTAACCGCAATTCTTTGATGCATGTTTTCAGCAGGGTTCGCGTATCGCCGGCGTCGTAGATACTGAACGACGACGGGTATCCTATATATTCCGCCTCGCGGCGAAGGATGCGGGCAAAAATGGAGTGGAAGGTTCCCATCCACAATCGCCGCGCGGCGTCGTTGCCGATCAGGGCGCCTATCCGTTCCTTCATCTCCCGCGCCGCTTTATTGGTAAACGTGAGCGCCAGTACGGTATAAGGCGGCACCCCCTGTTGCAACGTATAGGCGATCCGGTAGGTCAGCACCCTCGTTTTGCCGGAGCCGGCCCCGGCAATAATCAATGCCGGGCCTTGATAGTTCACGACCGCCTGACGCTGTACGGCGCTTAATTCATCTAAAAAAGTACTCATCCCTGATTAGTCGTTGATTTTTTCGGCCCGTTTAACAAATTCGATCCCTTTAGTGGCCTTTACTTCGGCAATCAGCTTTTCAAGGTCTTTTCTGTCGTGGACATAGACGTCGATATAGCCTTCAAAGATGCTGTCGTGGCTTTGGATAAACAGTTTCCGAATATTGACCGACAGCCGTCCGGTGATAATATCGGTCAGGTCGCGGAGAATACCAATGCGGTCGATGCCTCTCATTTCGATCCTTGAAAGAAATGATTTCTGGATTTGTTTGCTCCAGCTTGCCTTAATAATGCGGTCGCCGCTCTGCGCGGCGAGCCGGGTAGCTTCCTCGCAGTTCTTTTTATGCACGGTTACATGTACTTTATCTTCGTCGATGAAGCCGATGACGTCGTCGCCCGGAATCGGTTTGCAGCACTCGGCAATGTTGAACGAAAGCGTTTTGTCAACGACGTTTTCCCCCAGGATATAGGGCTTTTTCTTATCGATGGGCGCGGGCGCAACGGGTATTGTGAGTTCGCTTTTATCGTCGCTGTCGTCGTCGGGCATTTCCGGTTCGCTGCTGCCGGCAATAATGCGCGGGAGTTTGAACGTAATGCCCCAATAGGTAACCGACCGACTCTCCTTGTTATCTTTCAGCTTTTTCTCGATGACCGACAGGTCCAGTAAACCCGCGGCCACTTTGCTGAACAGCTCTTCCTTGTTGTTTACGCCATAGTTCTGCGCCAGCTTTCGGAATACGCGCATTTGCGGCTGTATGCCCAGCCGTAGCAGGTGTTGCTCTATCAATTCCCGTCCGTTCTGGTTTCGGTTTTTGGCGTCGAGCTTCAAAGCTTCGTTGATAAGCGATTTGGCGCGGGTTGTGATGGCAATATCCAACCAATCCCGTTGCGGCGTCTGCGATTCGGCCGTAATGATTTCGACCTGATCGCCGTTCCGTAGCCGCTGATTGAGCGACGCCAGCTGGTGGTTGACTTTGCCCGCAATCGCTTTGTTGCCGACGCCGGAATGGACGTAGTAGGCAAAGTCGAGCACGGTAGCGCCTTTGGGCATCAGCTTTGAGTCGCCTTTCGGCGTAAAGATATAAATGTCGGAGCTGGTCAGGTTTACGTGCATCCGGTCTAAAAATGCGGCGGCGTCAATATCCGGATTTTCCAGCACGGAACGGATTTGCTCCAGCCATTTGTCGATTTCGCTTTCCTGCGAGTCGTTGGTTTTGTATCGCCAGTGTGCCGCTACGCCGCGTTTGGCGATGTCGTCCATGCGCCGCGAGCGGATTTGCACTTCTACGGCCACGCCCTGCGGCCCCATAAAGGTTTCGTGCAGGGCCTCATAGCCGTTGGCTTTGGGGCTTGTAGCCCAATTGCGCGTGCGGCCGGGGATGGCTTTATATATTTGGCTGATGATGCTGTGAATTTCGTAACATTGCGACACCTCCGACAAGTCCGGCCACGGGTCGAAAATAATGCGTACGGCAAACAGATCGTAGACCTCTTCAAAGGGCACGCCTTTGACCCGCATTTTTCGCCAAATAGAATAGACCGATTTGGTGCGGCTGGTCATCTCGAAATGGACGCCGCGCCGGTGCAGGCGTTCGTTGATAGGTTGCGTAAACAGTTCAATGTAGTTGCTGCGCGAATGCTCGGTTTCGTCGAGTTTGGATTTGATGCGCTGGTATTCGTCGGGCAGGGTAAACTGCAACCAGATATTTTCGAGCTCCGTTTTGATGGAATACAGCCCCAGCCGCAGGGCCAGCGGGACGTATACATACATGGTCTCGCCCGTAATCTTCGAGCGTTTATGTTCGGGCATCGAGGCCAACGTCCGCATATTGTGCAGGCGGACGGCCAGCTTGATAAGCACCACGCGGATGTCGTTGTTGAGCGTTAGTAATATGCGCTTAAAGTTGGCGGCCTGATCGGAGCCGGACATGGTAACCGTGTCGATTTTCGTAAGCCCGTCTACCAGTTCGGCAATCTTGTCGCCAAACAGCCGCCGGATGTCGTTAATCGTATAGGGGGTATCTTCCACCACGTCGTGCAGCAGCGCCGCGCTAACCGATTTGTAGCCGAGTCCTATATCGTTCACTACAATCTTTGCGACGGCAATTGGGTGGGTAATGTAGGGCTCGCCCGATTTCCGCCGCTCGCCCTTATGAGCTTCGTCGGCCAGCTTAAACGCCTCCCGGATCACGCGCAGTTCGTCCTCATTCGGGCTGCGCCGCTTGCATATCTCCAGCAACGCATCAAATTCGTCTTGAATAAGCCGTTTATCTTCTTCCGTTTGTATTTGCATATAATGGTTGCATTGATAAGTTGTCGTATCGCTTATTTGCGTATCCGTCGAACGGGCTTTCTCGTCGCTCTCCGGCACAGGCAGGGGGGCAATAGTTAAATCATTCATAGACGACCGTTACTGCTCCCGTATGCGTTTCGGTTTGGCCGGTTGTATAGATCAGCTGTACATTATAGAGGTAAACTCCTTCCTGCACCGGCGAACCGTTCCGGTTCATGCCCGTCCACGATTTGTCTGTCGGCAAATCAGCTTCTTTTTTCTCTATTGCCGCAATAAGATCGCCGTTGCGGGTATATATTTCCAGCCGGTACCTGTAGGTCGTCGGATTGGCATAAACGATTGGCCCGAACTGGTTTCGTTGCCGACCGGTAGCCGGGTTCTGCACGACGCTGTTCGGGGCGATCGCGTCGGGCATGATCATTTGCGGACGATAGGTCTGGCATACCTCTGTGGCGCTTACCGCCAACCCCAAAACGCCCTCGACACGATAACAGTACTTCAGCTCGGCGTTCGACAAATCGACGGCGTCAATATAGGTCGTGTCGAACACCTGACTGAGCAGCGTGGCCGGTTGCGGCTGTAGTCGTTTTAAGGTATAGGGCGGCGGTACCATGATATTAAGCCATGAGAACAAATAGTCTGCATGCCATGTCAAATGCCAGGCCCCCTCGCGTGCTTCCATCGTCATGGGTATATTTTGCCAAGGATTTCCCTGCACCGCCTCAATCCGGCAATAATTTTCAGCCGTCAGGCGATAATAATAGCGCGATTTGACCGGCGCGTCGGTAAATGTCGTCAGCGTTTTATCGGAAAATGTATGAATAGGGATATAGCCTCCATCTATCCGGTCGCTGCGGGTCAAATGGAACGTAGAAAGCCGCGTCGTCGGGTCGATCGCAAATTGCAGCGTTACCGCATCGTCTATGTACTCGATCGATGAAATCGACATCGAAAGGGGACGCTGCGCCGTTTTCGTTTCGACCGTTACCCGATTTGAAGCGCTTGTGATACTCGCATCGGTCGGGTGGACGGCGACTACATATATATCATAGGACACGTTGTCGGGCACATTAACCAGCGTATAGCTCGTAGCAGTATGGCCGGTCGTCCACAATACCGGCGGGTCGCCCTGCGTTCCTCCATAGACATTATAGGTTACCGCCCCGTCCCATCCTTCGTAAGGCGTCCATTGCAGCGCGATAGCGTAGGTACAGCTGTCGTAGGCGGCCTGTAGGAAGCTATAGGCGTGCTGGCGTGTCAGCGGCCCCGGTTCCGTCGCCGTTTTATAGGCCACCGTATAGCTGCGCGGCCCGGTAAGCGGGAGCGGCACGGCGGTATGCGTATACACATTCGTCAATAAATCGGTCTCCCCAATCAAGTTGGAACAGGCGGCGCCGCCCAAATAATCGTATACAAGATGGCCGATGCGCGTGGCGTCTGTAGTGAAGGAAAACGCCCATGTAATTTCCGGGTAACCGGCGGCATTGATCGATACCGCGCGTATCAACGCCCCCTGCGTTTGACACATCTGCGAAAAACACGGTACGGCTGCAATACAATAAAATAATATGGAGAGACAGTATTTTTTCATTGCTACAAATTTACGTGAAAATTTTGAATTTACACACAGACGGGTAAAAATAGGAGTCATGGGTTAAATGAACAATGAACAATGAATAATGAACAATTGGCCCCTGTCATGTCCTGAAAAAAGTTGACAGGTTTCCCGCGCACCGCGGGAGACGAAACAACGCTTTGTTTTTGGGGGGCGATTTTTTGAGGCCGATTGAACCACGAAGTCGCACGAAGGTCGATATTCGATATTCGATGTTCGACTTTTCGAGCGTCGAGCGTCGTTATTCATAATCCATCATTCGTCGTTTATTTTTTAGTTCGCAAAGTTTTTAATACCTTTGCGTCCGTTTTTTCAAATCTAACGCCGTTGGATTTTATTTTTTTTAACAAAGTAAATAAATTACATTTTTAGTATGAAGAATAAGTACATCGATTTAATTGAACAAAGTTTCGAATTTCCGCAGGAAGAATTTAAGGTGGATGAAAATGAACTATACTTTAATAATGTCCCCTTAATGGAGGTCATTGAACAGTATGGAACGCCCTTGCGGATTAGTTTCCTGCCGAAAATAAGCCGGCAAATTCAACGCGCCAAGAGAATGTTTAACGTGGCGATGGCCAAAGTCGATTATGAGGGCGATTACTACTATTGTTACTGTACCAAAAGCTCCCATTTTTCGTTTGTGATGGAAACCGCATTGAAAAATGATATTCATCTCGAAACTTCGTCGGCGTTCGATGTGAACCTGATTGACGCGCTCTACGAACAGGGATTGGTCAATAAAGAACGCTATATTATATGTAACGGCTTCAAAAAAGAACTCTATATAGAAAACATCGCCGGCCTGATAAACAACGGCTGGGTTAATACAATCCCTATTCTCGACAATATGGCCGAGTTAGAAGTGTTGAGTAACTATGTAACGCAACCGTGCAAGTTGGGCATTCGTATAGCGGCGGAAGAAGAACCGAAATTCGATTTCTATACGTCCCGATTAGGTATTCGGTACAGCGACATCATTCCGTTCTATGAGAACCATATTGCAAAGGACGAGCGCTACTCGTTAAAGATGCTGCATTTCTTTATTAACACCGGCATTCGCGACAATTCATACTATTGGAATGAGCTGGCTAAATGCGTCAGCGTCTACTGTAACTTGAAAAAGAAATGCCCCGATTTGGATTCATTGAATATCGGAGGCGGGTTCCCGATTAAGAACTCCATGAGTTTTTCGTACGATTACGAATATATGGCCGAAGAGATTATTGCGCAAATTAAAAGTATATGTATGCAAAACGGAGTGCCCGAACCTAATATATTTAGCGAATTCGGAAGCTTCACCGTAGGCGAAAGCGGCGCTGTCATTTACCAGATATTAGGACAAAAACAGCAAAACGACAGGGAGCGCTGGTATATGATCGACAGTTCCTTTATGACCACCCTGCCCGATACCTGGGCCATCAAACAACGATTTATTCTGCTACCGATTAATAACTGGAATCAGGAATACCACCGCGTGTTTTTAGGCGGACTTACCTGCGACAGTCAGGATTACTACAATGCCGAATCGCACGCCAATGCTATTTTCTTGCCTCAGCTAAACCCGCAGGATGAAACGCCGCAGTATATCGGCTTTTTTCATACCGGCGCCTATCAGGAATCGATCGGCGGGTACGGGGGACTACAGCATTGTTTGCAACCAGGCCCCAAACACATTATTATAGATGTGGACGACGAGACCGGCGACTATTTTACCAAACTTTTCAGTAAGGAACAAACGTATAAATCCATGTTGAAAATACTTGGGTACTAACGGTAGCCTTACGTCCGCCAGAACCATTTTATTTTGGTGAAGAACATCGTTAGCCCTGTAACCAGCGCGGTTATGATAAGCCCCCGCAGGCCGCCCAACCACGGATTTGCGCCATACGCATCCAGCCATGGCGTCAGGCGCGCGAGGCTCAATAGCGGAACGACGACCATCGACGAAGCGACGTAAGCAATCATCGGATTCTGGCCCGACATGACGAGGAAGGAAAGGCTCCGCCGGCATTGGAAATAATCGCAAAGGACGGAAAAGACGATGAGCGCCATGCACGCCAACCCCGACGTTATAAAATAGTAGCTGAACGTCGAATGATCTTTGCGGACGCCGCCTTCAAAAGCTTCAAAAAACAGCCCCAGCAGGAGCAGGCAGGCTCCGAAAGTCCATAGCTGTTTCCACAGGACGGTAAAAGACGTAGCGGATTGGCGAAGCAGTACGTAGCCGGCGGCGACGATACCGGTCGATACCGCAAGATTTACTATCAACTGGCGAGTGAACAGCCCGTACAGGTTGCATACGATCACCCCCAATGACAAAAGCAACAGGCCGACGGCTGTGATCTTTTCCCGCTTCAGCAGGGCGGGTTCCGCCGGTTTATGCGTCTGAATCCATTGTCGGATATAGTCGCCGGCAATGCTGCCCGGCAGCACAATAAACAGGTATTTCAAATAACGGAACGAGTAGAGCCACGGCGCCGGCGTATAATGGTACAGCCATGCATTCCACGAGTCGGGACTGGCGACGGCGCCGAGCATAACGGCCATGATAAAGGGTAGCGGCAGCAAGCGCGCCCACTTGTTGCGTGCCGTCCAGCTATAGACGACCGAGGCAAACACCGCCATATTTGCCAGCACCAATATAATAATGTTGCTAAACCCAAGCCGGAATGTCCGGTCGCCGGCGTAGTCAACCGTGAGCAGGAGGACGACCGCCATGGCGTAGCCTGCTAACTCGATGGTTATACGCGCCCATTTCGGCCATTTCCATGGGATGCGCAGGAAGATAAAAAAGAGCGTGGCAAAGGCCGCCAGCGAGACGAGCCATGCGCGGCAGTCGGTCGGACGGCTGATGATATGAGGGTACATGTGCTGGATGAAGATCGCAAAAAACGCCAGCCGTCCCCCTCTCAGCAGGCTACTTGCCGTCAGTTTCCATGGGGCGAGGCCGTTTTCTATTTTCTTCCCCAATGAAAACGGGAAGGCCGCCCCCATGGCAAACAGGAAAAACGGGAAAACCAAATCGACCCATGTAATGCCATAGACGGCGGGGTTGAAGGCGTGATCGGGCGGAGGCGTCTGGGCGTGGTACATCCAAGCGGGCAGGATACCGAAGGCGATAGCGCTGGAAAGCGTCATCGTCAGGATGGCATAGCCGCGCAGGGCGTCGATGGAGGTGGCGCGGGGAGTGGTCGGCGGGGAGGGGTTCATGGGGGTCTGATGAACGGGTTAGTTGTCTATATAGGGTTTGAGTATCGGATAAAGGTAGTCGGCATAACGCATAAATCCCAAGTCGGTAAAATGAATTCCGTCGACGGTGGCTTCGTTGTCGTCGCCGATCATGGGTTCCGAAGCAATCAGGTCGATGTGGTCGTCGTGCGATTTGAGACGTTCAAAGAGGAGGCGGAACGTGGCGTTCTTTGCGTCTACCTCCTGCCGCAGGGAGCGATTATAGCGCCCTTTCGGGAACGGCGGATCTTCGATAAAGAGGATGGGGGTATCCGGGTGTTTGGCGCGAATAATCGTATAGAAGCGTTCCATCTTCTCCTGCATCTGTTCGACGGAGGCATTGGGGACAAAGTCGAGAATGATCAGCGAGGCGTTGCTGCCGGCAATGAGTTCGGCGATTTCGTAGTCGAGCTGGGCGTGGCCGCTGAAGCCAAGATTAATAAACGTGCGGTTGAAGCGACGCGCGAGGATATTGGTATGCGCCATGCCGGGACGCGATGCGCAGCCGCCCTGCAAAATACTCGTTCCGTAGCAGACGACCGGCCGATCGTCTGCCGGCACGGCTTTTTGCGGCGGAGCGATAGTCGCCGTCGAGTCGATCCCGATTTGCAGGGACGTTATGCCGTCGTACAGCGGGAAGTAGAGCATCATTTCCTTTTCGCTGTCGTCCATGTGGTCAATAAGCGTGGCGGCGTTGTCCATGGCATTGTTCGGCTGCGCCGCATTGACAAACCGCCATTCGCCGTTTTCATAACAGTACAGGTCGAACCCTTTGACGCCGACAAACGCCATGTGGCTCATGATGCGGTTTTTATAAAGCGTCCATTTCAATTCGATAGCGGTGCTGTTCGTGCGAAAGCGCAGGTAGAGCCCGGCGGTATTTTTACCCAGTTCCCACACCGGCTGCCGGCTCACGTCCCGCAGGGCGGCGGGCAGTCGTTCGTAGCGGGTTTCTGTCTGCGCCGACACTTTTCCAAACAGGGGAAAGGCGTCGGCATTGTAGTAGGTCATTTGTCCGCCGGCCGGCAGCGCCCACAGCAAGCCCGCTACCGACAGGAGTACGGACGGAAGCGGGCGGATTCTTTTTTTCATCTGTTTTATATTGTTTGTCGATTGTTTGTCGCAGGTGTTTCATCCTTATTCTATCGGCGTGAGTAGCGCCACCCATCCGCCGCCCGGCGCCATATTGGCCGACAGCACCTCGCCTTTGGTTACAGTGGTTTCGACGATTTTATAATCGGCGGCATAGCGGTGGGCATTGACGCCGTCTTGCAGGATCGTAATGCGGTAGCGCGTACCCTCCAAAAAGACGGTCGGTATTGCCAGCGTGCGGGGGTTCCAGTCGGTCATGGCGCCGATATACCAGAGGTCGCCTTTGCGACGGGCGATGGCGATATAGTGTCCCACTTCGCCGTGCAGGGCGACGGTTTCGTCCCATACGGTAGGAACGGCGGCGATAAAGCGTGTGCAGGGGGCTTCCCGTTCGTAGTTCGACGGGTTATCGCAAAGCATCGTGAGGGGCGCTTCGAAGACGACATATTCGGCCAGCTGCCGGCAGCGCGTACCCTGGCTCATAGGCTCGGAACCTACCGGTCGGAAATTTGCGCGGGTAGCGTTGCGCATGGCGCCCTGCGTATAGTCGAACGGGCCGGCCAACATGCGGATAAAGGGTATCGTTACGTCGTAGGTTACCTGATCGACGGAAGGGCTGCCCCATTTCAGTTGCTCCAGTCCGTGTACGCCTTCAAAATTCACGACATTGGGATACGTGCGTTGCAATCCGGTCGGTTTATAGGTGCCGTGGAAGTCGATCAGCAGTTTATATTTCGCGGCGGTTTCGGCGGCGCGGCGATGAAAATCGACCATCAGCTGGTCGTCGCGATCCATAAAATCGACCTTAAAACCTTTGACGCCCATTTCGGAATAGGTACGGCAAACGGTCTCCATATCGCGGTTGAAGGCATGGTAGCCGGCCCACAAAATCAATCCGACATTTCGCGCAGCGGCATAGTCGGCCAGCGCGGGCAGGTCGATTTCGGGCACCACCTGAAACAGGTCGGCCTGCAAATTGACCGCCCAGCCTTCGTCGAGGATTACGTATTCAATGCCGTAGCGGGCGGCAAAGTCGATATAATAATTATAGGTATCGTTGTTGATGCCGGCGACAAAGTCCACGCCGTAGATATTCCAGTCGTTCCACCAGTCCCATGCCACCTTGCCCGGCCTGACCCACGAAAAATCCATCGCCGCCGCGGGCGAGGCGAGGCGGTAGACCATATCGTTGTCGGCAAGCTGCCGGTCGTGCTCGCTGATGATGAGCACGCGCCAGGGGAAGGCCACGCCCCGGTCGTATTTTGCCAGCACAGGCTCGCGCGATTTGACAAGCCCCTGCAACCGGTTGTGCCCGCCTTGCTGCACCTCTTTCGGGTAAGGGGCAAAGACGCCTTTCAGCGCATGACCGCCGGCGTCGTTATACAGGTACATGCCCGGATAGTTGAGCAAATCGGCCTCGGTAATACCGATCTTCCGGCCCTTGCCGGCGTCGACCAGCAGCGGCAGGAAGGCGTAGCGCTGCGTATCCCATTCGGAAAGCAGGGAGTAGCTGTACGTATTTTCAAACGAGGTGCCGAACTGCTGTTCAAAGCGCCCCTCCAATCCCGGCCGGATGTAGGGAATGTAAGCCGGAAAATCGCTGGGAAAATTAAACTCCGCCTGCTCGGCCTCCACCTGAAACGGACGGCCGGTCGTCGCCACAAAGCGATAGGCCACGCCGTCGTTGTAAGCGCGAAAGACAATCCGGTACTCGCCCCAGCATTTCAGCGTAAGCTCGTTGAACGCATCGACGACGACCGCTTTCTTGTAGACCGGCGCCGGGATCGACGTGTTCACGCTCCGTCGCGAAGCCCGCTGTAATTTCGGCGCCACGCCGAAAGCCGACCCGTCGGCCAGCGTCATCGACAGCTTCGATGGCGCCAGAAGCGCCTCGCCGTCGTGCGTCACGGAGTAGGAAACGGCGGTATCCAGCGATACGCTTACCGTTATACGCGCGTCGGGCGACGACAGCGTATAGGTCTTTTGGGCGTACACGACGCTCAGGCCGAAACAGCTAAAAAGGATAAGGTAAAAGAATTTTTTCATCACAATATGATTTACGTTTTTTTTGACAAAGGTACGAATTAATGAACAATGAACAATGAATAATGTCATGTTCTGATACAGGCTGACAGGGAGCGATGTCTTTTTAGTAGTTTTATTTACTTTTTGTGTTTTAAAAAATTTTAAAATAGTCCTCTGTTATTTTATTTTATTTTAAATTAAAAATTTTTAAAAATTTATTAAAATGAGTTTGAATATCTTAAGTAGTTTTGCAGCCGATTTCGTGGCAAAATGTACCCCCCAAACAAACCTTCGTTTGGTTAGCCCCCGTGCGGGAGAGATGAAACGAAGCGATGTTCGATGTTCGACTTTTAGATACTCGATATTCGACTTTTAGATTGAACCACAAAGTCGCAATATCGAGCATCGAGCATCGAGCGTCGAGCGTCGAGCGTCGAAAAGCGACCCCGATTTTCATCATCGGACTTTTTTTTGTAAAAAATATTTTTGTTACCTTTGCGCAGACACTTACGCCTTTTATATGAACAGGTAAGCATAAAAAAAGAACACGTGATAATATATATTATCGGAAGTGGTCGAATACGTTTTTTCCATCCGTTTTTGCAGAGTCGTCGCATTAACGGTGTTATCCTCGTTTTTTTGAGGGCGGCGATCGTTGGTCGCCCGTATTTTTTTCAGATCGTTTGTGGCGAGTATCATTTGTAAGTATTTCTATTTATTTGCGTTTTACGGGTAGTTCCGATAATATATATTATCCCGTGTGCGTCTTTTGTAAAACGTACGCAGAACGGCAAACGGAGGGGGCAAAACACCCCCGCCGCAAAAAAATAACCCCAGCGCCTCCCCGCAAGCAGTAAACCCGGAGGACGACGCTAAGGCCGGCGCCCTCGCACCCTGCGACAATCTGAAACACCCCCACAAATAACCCATCATGAAACGCTTTTTTATTTTCATCATCCTGCTGGTGGCCGCCACCGGCGCGTCGGCGAAAAGCGAAGTCGATTCGCTGCTTGTGCAACTCGATAAAGAAATCGGAAACAAAGCGTTCTACGAACGGCAAAAAGAACGCGAAATCCAGGACCTCAAACGCATGTTGGACATTCCGAACCTGCAACCCCTACAGACGTACGACATCAACGCCGAACTCCTGCACAAATATGAGAAATACATCTTAGACAGCGCCATTTGCTACGCTCAAAAAAATGTAGCCATCGCGCAGCGCCTGCACGACGCCGTCCTCATCACCGAAGCCGGACTGCAACTCTCGCTCCTGTATTCGTTTGCCGGACTGTATATCGAATCGAACCGCATCCTGCAAGCCATCCACCGCCCGACGCTCCCCAAATCGCTGCTGCCGCTCTATTTTGAAACGTATAGCAAATTTCACGGACACTATGCTCAAAGCAACGACCAGTCGCTGCGGGAAAACGAAATGTACCGCGACTCGCTCCTCGCGGAACTCGACACCGCCTCGATGCACTACCGGATTCTCTTTGCTACGAAATTAGTCCACAACTGGCGATTGGACGAAGCCGAGCAACTCCTGCTCTCCCTCGCCGGACAGCTCGCGGAAGGAAGCGCCGACTACGCCCTGATTACCTACTACCTTGGACTGGTATACGAAAAACGGCAGCAACCCGACGCACAGAAAAAGTATCTGGCGCTCTCGGCGCTGACCGACGTCCGCAACGCCGTAAAAGACCATGCCGCCCTGCAAAACCTCGCCCTCATCCACTACGCATCGGGCGATATCGACCGCGCCTACAAATATATGAAATCCATTATCGACGACATTATCTTCGGCAACGTCCGCTTTCGAGTCGTCGAGCTCTCGCAGTACTATACGATTATTAACACCTCGTACCTCGCCAAGGAAATCGAACAGCGAACAACCCTCCAGCGCTACCTGCTCCTGATAAGCCTCCTCTCGCTCGTCGTAATCATCGTCGGACTGTACGTATACCGGCAAATGCGGCGGCTGGCGAAAATCAAAAGAGAACTGTACGATACCAACCTGAAACTGCTCGAACTGAATAAAAATACAAAATACACCAACCAGCAGCTCCAAAAACTGAACGCCCAATTATTGGAAGCCAACCGGATTAAGGAAGAATACATCGCCCATTTCTTCGATATATGCTCCAACTACATCGATAAACTGGAAAACTACCGGAAAAGCCTGAGCAGAATGGCCGCCGAGCGTCAACTCAAAGACCTTTTCGCCATGCTGAGATCCACGACGCTCGTCGACGACGAACGCCGAAAACTCTATACCTATTTCGATACAATCTTCTTAGGCCTCTACCCGACCTTTGTCGAAGACTTCAACGCCCTGCTGAGCAAAGACGAACAAACAACCCCCAAACCGGGCGAACTGAACACCGAACTGCGGATCTTTGCCCTCATCCGCCTGGGGATTACCGACAGCGTAAAGATCGCCGGATTTCTCCGCTACTCGTTAAAAACCGTCTACAACTACCGGACAAAAGCACGCACCCATGCCGTCGTCCCCCGCGACGAATTTGACGAAATGCTGATGAACATCGGCAGCATCCCCAAAAATTGAAACGGATCAATCCGTCCCCGCGCAGCGCCTGCTTGAGCATACGGGCTTGACATCCCTGTATAGCCGATTTCGCCCCTGCAAACGCGACTTCGCCCCTTCCGGCGCCTCCACAGCCCTTTTTTTTGGGCAGTACGGTTTTATTTCGTTGGTTTGCACTACCGCATATTTTACCAAGGCTATCGTATGACTTTTATTGAACGCTTCCGCGAATTGAAAACGCGGTTCTCCTACGAGAGAACCGTGAAGATCGACGACGCTTCGCTGGAAATTCGCCCCTTCCGGTTTCGTCAGGAGTTTATTAATCCTGAAATTCGACGGCTCCAACATGCCATTTCCCCGCCGGAGTTCTGTCCCGTCCCGGACGACGACGTCGAAGAAAACAACGCATTTACCTATCCGGTTTTCGTACACAAAGGCGTTGTCCGTACCGGCAAAGCGATTATATTGCTGCACGGACTGAACGAACGCCGGTGGGAAAAATACCTCCCCTGGGCCGAAGACTTAGCCCTTAAAACGGGACGGGCGGTCGTTCTCTTTCCCATTGCTTTTCACATGAACCGTACGCCCGACAGCTGGCATAATCCGCGTATGCTCTTACCCTACGTAAACCGCAGAAAAGAAACGCTCGACAGTCCGCACAACACCACGTTTGCCAACGTGGCGCTCAGCAGCCGCCTCTCCGAGCATCCGGTTCGCTTTTATAGTTCCGGCAAGGAGTCGCTTTTCAACCTCTGGCAACTCATCGGAGAAATAAAAAACGGGCGACATCCCCTCTTCAAAGAAAATGCGTCGATCAACCTGTTTGCCTATTCCATCGGCGCTTTTTTAGCGCAGGTATTGCTATTGTCAAATCCCGAACAGCTGACTTCCGACAGCCGTTTATTCCTGTTTTGCGGCGGAACGCTGTTCAGCCGGATGAACGGCGATTCGCGCGACATCATGGACCGGGAATCTTTTCTCACCCTGAAAAACTACCTCCTCAACGACTTTCTCGATAGGGAACGCTGTGTGTTGGGACGCGACGACGACTTTCTGGAAAAAGCCTTCAAGGCCATGCTGTCGGCTGACCAGTATCGCCCTTACAGGGAAACCTTCTTCCGAAAAAATCAACACTGCATTGCCGCCATCACGTTGAAAAACGACACGGTCATCCCCACTACAGGCGTAGAAGAAGCCTTCGGCAAAAAAGGGGCGGACAAAATCGTGGAAGAACAGGACTTCCCCTATGAATATTCGCATCAGGTTCCCTTCCCCGTACACAATCGCGTAGCGCCGGAAACCGTTCAGCAATGCTTTTCGGCGGTATTCGACCGGGCTGCCGCTTTTCTGGCCTGACAGCGATACGCGCGACATCATGGACAGAGACTCTTTTCTCCCCTTGAAAAAACGACCTCCTCCACGACTTTCTCAATAAGGAACGCTGCCTTTTCGCCCTTTCCCGTCGCCCTAACGGGCAATGCGCCCCGCGCCGCCCGAAGCGCATTTCCCGATACCTTAGCGTTGCATTTTGAAAAAATTAAAAAGGCAGTACCTTTGTGATGATAAAAAAATATATAAACATAAGATTCAAAAAGAAAGGAGACCAACCGGCGACCTATTTTCCCCCAGACTTTGGTTGCGCGCAACCAGACTTTGGTTGCGTTCCCCCAGACTTTGGTTGCGCGCAACCAAACCTTGGTTGCGTTCCCCCAGACTTTGGTTGTGCTCGCTCAAACCTTGGTTGTGCTCGCTCAAACTTTGGTTGTGCTCGCTCAAACATTGGTTGAGTTCACATAAACTTTGTGTGAACTCAACCAAAGTCTGGTTGGAAGCAATAAAAGGGAGGCAGTAGTAAAACGAGCCTCTCCGGTCGGTGCTGGATAGCGTATGATGCGCGGTAAAGAGAGGCGCCTTATGTATTGTATATTATTTTATGACCCGTCCAATTCCCTCTTTGATGGCGTCCCACTGGTTGTGGTTAATCACGTGGGAGAGTTCAAAGACCATGAGGCCGTCCGTGTTTTTCAAGCACAGGTAGACGGCGTCGGAAATGGCGGTGCGGTCGGTCGCATAGCCGGAGGTTATCATCGAGCCATAGACTTTGCAGTCGCCCATGGTGTATTGCGAGTAGGAGGTTACGAAGTTTTCCACCGTCCAGTCGGAGCCGGGATTTTGCGCTATCCATACGTATTCGGCGTATGCGCCCAGCGAGAATACGTCGAGCTGGTCGGCAAAGCCGGTCTGTCTGTAGGTGTCCGTATAGACGCCGGAGGGGGTTGGCGCATAGTTCTTACTCGCCCAGTTTTGTCCTACGCTGTAGCGCGATTTCCAGTGCGCGGAGGCCCATAAATGAAATTCGACGTCGGGACGGATGGCTTTGACGGCCGTTCGGATATTCGTAACCAGATTGGTGATGGTCATCGTGCGAAATGCTATCCATTTTTTATACAGCGGGCCAATGCCGCCGGTGGCCGTAACGATGTCGTTTTTGTTGCGTACCTGTTCGCCGCTGTAGGCTTCAAAGGCGGCGATGGTGGCGTCGCCAAAGCCGTAGTTGCCGCCATACCAGCGGCAGTAGTCGAGGCAAACGCCTTTCAGTTTCGGGTATTTGGTTACAATTTCTTCCACAATGGAAATGACGAACGTCTGCACTTCGGGGATGCAGGGGTTCAACATCACGGCGTCGACGCCCGACTGGTCGCGCATATCCACAATAGTATTGGGGTCGTTGCCTATCATTTCCATCTGGGTTTTCCCCTCCCAGCGGGCGTTCTCATACGCCGGGCCTTCGCGGGTTGCCGTAACGCCGAAGCCGAGCGTTGAAATGCTGGCAATGACGCCGATTTCCAACCGTTCTGCTTCTTCGATGAAAAATCCCAGATAATCCCAGTCGCGGTCGACGGCGACCGATCCCCACCGGGTCAATTTCGGTAAAATATCGCTGTCGTATAACGCATGGCCGATACCCGGTTTCACATCGAGGTAAATTTCCGTGAAGCCGGCTTCTTTTATCCGCTCCATGTAGTTTGTGATCGTTTCTTTATGGTTAAACCGGCTGAGATTGGCGTGGGCGTCGATCCACAGCTGTCGGGGTTTATCGACGGGCTCTCCCGTACCCGGCACGATAGGGATTTGGGGTTCCTTGCCGTTGTTTGGGTCGTTGTTATTGCCGGCACAGCCGGCAACAACAACGCTCAAACTCATATATACTAAAAGGGCGACTCTTTTCATGGGCTCGCTGTGGGTTATTCGAAGCATGTCAGTTTATAGGTATACAGCCCTACCCGGCCAAACCAGACGGCGAGGTAGGCTTCGCTTTCTTCCTCGTTCCAGTACCAGTCGATCCAGCCGCCAAAGCTCCATCCGGTGCTTATGGAGGTGGCAAGGTTCAGGTTTTCGTGCGCCAGCGTGGAAAGGTCGGTTTCCAATACCGCCGCATTATGCCACCAGGCGGTACCGTTTGTTACCGCTACATAGCTTTTGCCGTTGATCACCATGCCCGATACTATCGGCCTGCGGCTGCCGGTACGCGACAGGGATTGTCCTGTGGATACCCACCAGCCCTGTAAGCGGTTCAATAGATCGCCCGGCATGACGGCCAGGGTTGAACCGGCGAATGAATTGATATAGCACTTTACAGAGCCATTGGCAGCTATCGTCCCTTCGACGTCGCCTACTGCAAAACGCGGTTCGTCGGAGTCGTCGAGCGGGGAGATCATTTGAAACTTGTTGCAGTCGTCGCTCGAATAGCCGGTTCTTACTGTCGTGTATGAGGACGCTAACCGGCCTCCGGTTACTTTTATCCGATAGTGGTCGCCGGTTGCGCTGCGCGGCGCCAGGGCGGTAATCCATGCGTTGTCGGTAATGTCGCCGGCCACCTGAAAGAGGCTTGCGCAGTCGCCCGCGACGAGGTAGGGCGCCATGTTTACGGGAATGGCGCCGATGGATACCGGCGCGGCGGTGGGCGACGTCCAGTAGAAAAATTCCGTATTGTCGCTCCCATTGGTTACCGCGCCTACGCAACGCCCTTTATAATCGGAGGCGATCATTTTCAAATCGGCCGGCGCAATGGCGCCGAGGTTTAGCGTGCCCGCCGGACTCAGCGTGGTTTTATCCACTACTTTTATGCCATGCGGCGAGGCCGGATCGGCGGTAATGTAGGAGCGCGAAAGCAAGACGATGTAGTCGCCGCAATAGGCGTGAAACATATATAAATCGCCGTATTCTATGGACGGTATATTGTAATTGCCCACCTCGCCCGGGTAGCCTAATTCCACGAAAGTCTTCGCCGTACCGATTTCCGCATAGCTGAAACCGTCGCCATGCGGCATTTTATCGGAGACGCCCCAGGTTACGGTATATTCGCGGCGGGTCGTTCCGTCTTCGGCCGTTACGACGTATTTCACGCCGCCCGGCTGGGCAAAGTTTTGCGGGATGCTCGGGTCGGGCGCCACCGTAGCGCCTTTGGAAAGGAAGAACGACGGCGTGGCTGCCGCCAGTTCCGTTTCCGCATCGAGGTAGGGCGAAACCTTTATCGTAATGGTATTATCGAGGCCGATAGCGCCCCGATATTCTTTTCCGGCCTCGTTCGTTACTTTGAAGGAAATGATAATTTCCGCTTCGCTGCTCAAGGCGTCGTCCTTGCAGGCGGCACAGCAGAGCAGGCACGCTGCAAGCGTGGCATATAGTATAGATTTTACTTTTTTCATTGTTACATACATTTTAGTGTTCCACATATTTCGTTATTCATAGAATCCCCGTATCCGGTACGAGCGCGTGGCGCCTGTACCCGCCGTTACGGTGATAATGATCCCGTCGCCGGTAATGTTGTGCGTACCCGACAGGGAAGGGGCGATGATTTCATCGTAGGTAACGGTCGCCCGCAGGTAAATTTTCGTTAAGTCGACGTCCTTTTGCAGCGACAGGGCAATAGGGAAGAGGATAATTCCGTAGCCGCCGTCCACGTCCTGCTGGGTAAAATTGCCCGTTACGAGGTTTTCGTTCCTGTCGTATTCGTAGATGACGCCCCGGTAGTCTGCGCCCGACGGGGAAGTGCGGCACACCATTTGCGAGATGGTGTTCGTATCGTGTACAAACTCGGGGTCTGCCTTTGCGCAATTCCACAATGCGCCGGCAATGAAGAGGCCTAAAATGAACAGGCCGGTTGTATATACTGTTTTCATTTTTGGATATATTTTATTGTTATAATTACCACAATGGATTGTTGTCGCATAATTTATTGTTCACCGTTTCCGAAGTGGGCAAAGAGAAATAGTAGAACCGTTCGGGAAAGATGCGCGACGTACCGGCGTCGCAATTGACCGTTTCATACGAGAGCGTACCGGCGTTGTTTGTAATGCGTACGCCGTGCGCCATTCGCCCGTCGATGACATTCGCGGCTAATTTCCAGCGTCGCAAATCCCAATAGCGGAAGCCTTCGCCGGCCAGCTCCACGCAACGTTCCTTGCGCAGCAGGGTCATGAAGGCGTCCTTGTCGGGCGCGTCGGCAGCGGTTTTGTCCGGTAATCGCACCCTGCGCCGCACTTCGTTCAAGGCCTCCAGCGCCTCGCCCCGGTATTGCGCATAGTCCCATTGCGCGTAGGCTTCGGCCTTGTTGAGCAATACTTCGGCATAGCGGAGCACCGCGTCGTACTGATAGCTGTGTTGCACGGGAAAGTCCGTATAGCCCTCCTGCAAATATTTACGCAAATAATAGCCGGTACAAGTATGTCCGTCGGTAGATCCGGTTTTCGTAAAAGCAATAAACCCATCGCTTCCGCCTACATAGGTTTGGATCGTTCTGTTTTCCCACGAAGCGCCGTTATAGAGGATGGTGGCATGAAAACGCGGCTCGCGGTCGGTATAGGGGTCGGCATGGCCATTGGCCGCGTAGGTCGTCCAGTTGAAAGGCGTTCCATCCGAAAATTCATAGAGGTCGGCCAGCTCGGCGGCAGGCACGTGTTCGGCGTATACATCGAGCGCATATACCGCCTCATCGCCATAGGGGCGGTTGTATCGGTCAAAGTAGTGGGTGATGGTGTTTTTCAAAAAATACAGGAGGAATAGAATTTCCTTCGAATTGTCCTGCCCTCCGTCCACCTGAAACACTTTGGCATAGTCAGACGCCAGATCGCCGCCCAATTCCTTCACTTTTTCCGCCGCCGCCGCCGCCGTTTCCCACTGTTTGCCAAACACGGCCATACGGGAGATCAAGCCGTAGGCGGCTTTCTTTGTAGCGCGGCCTTCCCATTCCGGCGGCCAGGCGTCGGGCAGGTACGTAGCCGCCCATTGCAGTTCTTTGATGACAAAATCCCAGCTTTCGGCTTCGGTCGCACGTGCGCGGTGGATGTCTTCCGGGTTGGAGCCGTCGTCGACGCCGCCGTTTATTCCGGAGTTTTCCGTGCGGATCACCACGCCGCCATACACGCGGATCAACCGGTAATAGGAGAATGCCCGGCAAAAGCGGACTTCCGCCCGGCGGATGTTACACCAGTCGTCGCCAAACTTGTCTACGCCATAGCGGTCGATATCGTTCAACAGGACATTGGCGCGGCGGATACGCGCATACACGTCTAACCAGCATTCGAACGGCCCGGCGCTGCCGGTCTGGATGTTGGCTTCCAGCAATGTTCTGTTATATTGATGCCCATACATGTCCCACGACGTGGATTTCATGATGTCCGAGTAGCTGTCATAAAATTGCCCGCGGCTGTTTGCCACTTGCGACACGTCGGTAAATGTTTTATACGATGCGGTAATATACATCTCTGCCGCCATTTCCGTGCTCCAAATGGCCTGGTCGGAGATTTCCGTGGTGCTGTTCAAGTCCAGCACTTCTTTATCGCAGGCAGACAGGCTTAATACGATTATCACGCCGGCTGCCATCAGTAGTTTTTTCATGTTTATTTCCTCCTGTTATTAAAATGTTACATTAAGACCTGCACTGAATACCTGTTGTTGCGGGTAGTAGCCCCTGCTCACCGACGGACTTTCCGGATCCACGTATTTAAAATGGCTAAACGTAAGCAGGTTGGTGCCTGCCAAATAGACATTTATCCGGGTGAATGGGGTTTTCCGCAGGTATTTTTCCGGGACATTGTAGCCGATATGGGCATTCTTTAACCGTAGATATTCTCCATTGACTAACCACCAGGTCGAGCGCCAGACATTGTTGCCGTTGGGTATGGTGCTCAACCGCGGATAGCTTGCATTCGGATTTTCCGGCGTCCATGCGCCTTCTATAAGATAGCGCGGCGAATTACCCATCTCGCCGAAGGGGGAGGTATAAGGTGTTCCTGAGGTTACCCCCGTATCGTACACTCCCGACAGTTCATAGTCGCAATGGGAAACGCCCTGCCACAATAAGGTGGCATAGAAGTCTTTCCATGTTACCGACATATTCAATGAAAAATTGATTTCGGGCACTTCGCCGTACCCCATTTTCATATAATCATACTGGGAACTGATAATACCGTCGCCGTTTACGTCCAAATATTTAAGGTCGCCCAGCCTGATCGATCCCGACGGCGCCGCCGGATACTGGTCTATTTCTTCCTGTGTCTGGAAAAAGCCAAGCGCAATGAACCCCTGTTTGTCGTACGTGGGATCGCCAAATACGCCGCGATAGTTCGGATAGTTGTCGGTTACGGCTTTTTTCAGCACGCGGTTGCGGGCGAAGGAGAAAGAGCCGCTTAGTGCATAGCGCCAGTCGGAGTTGATGCGGTTTTCGTGTTTCAGGGTCATTTCAAAACCTCTATTATCGACCATTCCCGTATTTTGATACGTGGGAAAATAATAGGCCAACGACGACGGATAGTTTCCTTTTTGTTCTTCCAGGATGTCTTCGGTCAATTTATAAAACACATCCAATTCCACGCCTAACTTTTTATTCCACAGTGACGCTTCGATCCCCAGGTTGTAGCTGTGGGTGGTAGCCCAGGTCAGGTTGCGGTAAATGTAGGGGTTTTCCGTATAAAACTGCGCAATAGCGGCGCCCCCCAACGTCATGCTGTTGTCGTTAATGCCAAACGTTGAATTATACAGATAAGGGTCGATGTTGTCGTTCCCCGACTCTCCATAGCTGGCGCGGACTTTAAGGTAGTTTACGAATGGCGCCGCCCGGGCAAAGAAGTCTTCTTCCGAGATAACCCAGCCTACCGAAGCCGCCGGAAAAAATCCCCAACGGTTTTCCGGTGCAAATTTGTACGAGCCGTCGTAGCGGAAGGCAAATTCCGCCAGATATTTTTTGTTGTACACATAATTAACCCGCCCCACATACGACGCTTTTCCCGAGTGGGAATAGGAGCCGGTTACCGGCGATACGTTCGACGGAAAGGTGGCGCCTAATGAGATATCTACCGGGTCGTCGCTGTAGTAGCCGAGTTTAGTTCCGGTCATGGTATTATCATAGCCTTTTGTCGCTTCGTAGAGCAACATGGCGCTCACGTAGTGGTTACCAAACTCCCGCAAATACTCCATTTGCGGACGCAGCATCCAGTTGTCGCCAAATGAAGATGATTTTGAAAACGTACCGTTATGCGCGAAGCCGCTTGCCGCGACTATCGCCTCTTCCAAATTCATGTTCACCACATACAGTTTATAATGCCGGTCGTAATTGGCATTGACCGTATGGCTGTAATTATACGCAGCAAAGACGGAGGCTTTCAACCCTTTCAGGATGTCGGTCAAACCGGAAAAATCGTATTCCAATTTAAAATTGGAATCCATGCGCCATGCGTTTGTGCGCTTGAATCCCGATTCGGTTAAGGCGGCATAGCCATTTAGATTATATGATGCGCCATGCCATGCGGCAGGATATCCATTGAATTCGGATTTAATAATGGGTATCGAGTTGATGGCTTGCCGGATCGGGTCGTATTCCAGTTGATTGCCGATGGCCACGCCCGGGTAGTCGGTGTCGGCGCGGCTTCCCGACAGATTGACGCTGAAGCGTAAATCTTTTGCCACCAGAATATCCAAGTTCGTACGTATATTGTACCGGGTATACCCGGTATTTTTCAAGGTGCCTTCCTGATCCATAATCCCCAGGCTGGCATAATATTTTGTTCGTTGCGTCCCGCCGGACATAGAGACATTGTGCTGTTGTGTCTTGCCCGTGTTAAACACCTTATCTAACCAGTCGGTTTCGCCCCAAATGCTGTTCGGGTCATTAGCCAGCACTTTGTTTTGGATGCTGGCTGTCCAAAGCGGCGTAAGCCCATCCATGACGCGCGCCTTGTTGTGGTAATACATGTAATCTTTCGCGTCTAAAAATTCGGGCATGGCCGTGTTTTCAGTCAGGGAGAACGAGCCGTCGTAGGAGATTCTGGCTGGGCCGTCGCTCCCTGTTTTGGTGGTAATCAGGATTACGCCGTTGGCTCCCTGCACGCCATAGATGGAAGCCGAGGCGTCTTTTAACACCGTTACGCTTTCAATATCATTCGGGTTTACATAGTCGATGAGGCGCGGTACGCCGTCTACGATAACCGTCGGATTATTGCCGCCGGCGAACGAGTTGATCCCGCGGATATACAGTGTGGTGCCGTCGGCGCCGGGTCGCCCGGTTTTCTGGATGCTGGTCAGCCCCGATATTTTACCGGTAAGCAGGTTGGATACGTTCTGCATTGGCGCCGTCGTTAATTCCTCTGCGCTGACCTGCGATACGGCGCCGGTGAGGTGCAGGCGTTTCTGGGAGCCATAGCCTACGACGACGACTTCTTCGAGTTGCCGCGCATCTTCCAGCAGTTCGACGCGGATGATCGTCTGGTCGCCTATTCGGATTTCCTGCGTCCCGTAGCCGATAAACGAGACGACCAGCGCCGCGTCGGGGGCGGCTTGCAGGGTAAACCGGCCTACGCCGTCGGAGACGGTGCTGACCGTCGTTCCCTTAATGACGATACTGGCGCCGACCACGGCCTCGCCTTGGGCGTCGACCACCGTGCCTGTGATCGTCTTTGTTTGTGCATGGAGCGGTACAACCGTCCCCATAGACAGCAGGAACAGGCCTGCCAGCACGCCGGCGATGGCACGCAGCCGGCGTTTCGATTTTTCTGTTTTGTTTGCTACTCTCATAATAGATAAAGGTTACTCATTACTATATTATTTTTTGATAATGGCCAGTCCGTTACAGACCGCTCGTTGCGAGCCGTCGGATAGGTAATTCTTGGCCGTAGATCCGATAGTGAGGCACGACGAGCCGCCGCCGTCGAGGTTGAGGGCGTCGGTAGCGCCGAGGTATTGCATTATTTGTCCCAATTGGGCGGTGCTGACGCCCACCGAGACGCCCGTCCGCCGTCCTTCGACGACGGTGAAGTACACGTATTTCTTATCGTCCGAATAGCCCGCCGAGGTGCGGGGGTTGTTGCTTACCAGCATTGCATATTCGTCGGCCGTATACTGGGAGGAGTTGGGCGTAATGACGGCGTTGTTCTTCAGTACAATGTTGTAGCCGCTCACGATGTTACGGACGTCGGCCGAATTGTGTCCGGGGCTTTGCGGGAAGGTGTAATCGACCGTAACGGCGATGTCGTCGCCGGCACGCAGGTTGGAGGAGAGGTAGGTGTCGGACGTGCCGTGCCCCGACAGAACAAATTTGCCTTTCGGGATTGCCATATTCCCTGCATGCGATTCGATTCGCTCGACGCGGCAGGCGACGTTAATATGATTGTCGAGCGTTTCCCATTGTCCTGTTTTGGGGGCGCAGAGCGCTTCGCACCCATACTGGTTGGCGCCTGTGCGTTTGCCCTTCGCGGAGTTGAATAGCACGAGGAGGTTATCCCACCGGGTGGTATTGACGGTCGTAATGGGGCGTTCGACGCCGGTCGCGCTTTTGACTTTGGCGTCGAAGCGCAGGTTGTCGATATAGGGTTTATTATTGCCGTCGAAGCCGATGCTTGGCTGGTTGACGTCGCCCAGACAGACCATCATTCCCTTGACGACTTCCACGCCCGTGGGGACGCCGTCGGTGCTCATGCCGTAGAAGCCGCCGTTGATAGCTACTTTCACCTGTCGTCCGGCGGCGGCATAGCGATTGACCATTGCCGAGGGCGTTTCTTTGCCGTTAATGCTATCCTTGCCCGACCACGCCTCGATCGTGTAGCCGGGCGTATTGCAGCGGAAGCGGACGGCATGGATGACCAATGGCTTGTTCGCATTTTTCAGTTGGGCATAGAGGTACCAGAAGCCGTCTTCCAGCTTTTCCATATAGGTGCTGTCGACGGTATAGGCGACGCTCCCGAGGGTGATAGTGTTGGCCAGCGCCGGGTCGGGGTCGACATAGTTGGGGCATCCCGGCTGGGGATCGGTCTCGCAGGGGTCGACATAGTTGGGACATCCCG
This sequence comes from Prevotellaceae bacterium, assembly GCA_031258415.1. GTDB lineage: Bacteria > Bacteroidota > Bacteroidia > Bacteroidales > UBA932 > JAIRKX01. Next base: position 1,101 of record JAIRMW010000162.1, on the reverse strand, counting down.
GCTGGGGATTGGCCATGCAGGGGTCGATATAGTTGGGGCATCCCGGCTGGGGATTGGCCAGACAGGGATCGTCTTCTCCGTTGCCGGCGGCGCAACCGGCGCCGCACAGCAGGCCGGCGGTCAGGAAAGATAAAAGAAAATACGTACGCATCGTGTTATTTTTTTAAATTGGTTGAAATGGTGTTTGTTGTTTTTTTACGTTATCGTCGCCGTCGAGTTAATTCGTATAGCCCGGATTGGGGGTCAATGCGGGGTTGAGGAAAATTTCCTGTTGGGGGATCGGCCATAATTCAAACTTCGGGTCCCAGAAGCGTCCGGGGACGGCGAGGCGGAGTTTGTCTTTGTAGGCTTCGTAGTTGGCAATATCGTTGAGGTCGTGCCTGTCGGTGGTTTTAAAGAAGGGTCGTTCGGTCATGCCTTCATAGCCGCCTCGTTCTATCAGGGGGACGCCATAGCTGTCGTGTTCGTTTTCGAGGTCGCCGATTTTCCAGCGGCGCATGTCGACGAAATGCAATCCTTCGAGGGCGAGCTCGACTTTGCGCTCCCGGCGCACGAGCTGCTTCATTTTCGTTACGTCGCCTATCCGGTCGTTGTCGACGGGGGGCATCTTAGCCCTTCTCCGCACTTCGTTGATGGCGTCGTAGACCGACTGGTTCAGTTCGTTCAGTTCTATTTTCGCTTCGGCATAGGTGAGCAGCACCTCGGCGTACCGCATGATCGGATAGTGGATGATCGACGACTGGATGCTCTCGACGCTGTCGGAGGTCATTTTGCCCCAGATATAGCCGGCGCCCATGTAGGTGAAGCTGGTCCAGGCGGCGCTGCTGTTGACGTCCATATTGGTTACGGTTTTCCATGTTTGCGCGCTGTAGTCGTATTGTTTTGTATTTTCGTCGTAGGCATTGAGGACGACTTTGATTTTGCCGGCGTCTGTGCCGGTGGTGTTGCCCACGCAGGTGTCGCCGTGCATCCGAAGCGTCGCGCGGAAGCGGGGGTCGCGGTTTCGCTGCGGGTGTTTGGGGTCGTAGAGGGGCGATTCGTCGATGCGTTTTCCATCGGTACATTCGTAGGTGTCGGCCAGCAGCATGGAGGGATGCCGCA